>NZ_CP137549.1:2400000-2750000 GCF_033335955.1 Streptomyces sp. N50 | reverse complement strand
GTCACCGGCGACGGCGTCGACCGCCTCACCGCGACGGCCGCCGAGGCCGCCGAACTCGGCCTGCACATCTGGCTCCAGCCCACTCTCGCCGACCTCCCGGAGCGGGACATCCTCGAACACCTCGCGGAGACGGGCCGGTTCGCGGAACGCCTCCGGCGACAGGGCGCGAGTGTCGACTTCAGCGTGGGCTGCGAGTTCTGGCTGTTCGTACCCGGCATCGTGCCGGGGGCCACCGTCCTGGACCGCGTCCAGAACATCCTGAACGGCACGTTCGACCCGGCGAGGATGCAGCGCAGGCTGAACGCCTTCACCAAGAAGGCGGCGGCGCTGGGCCGTTCCGTCTTCCACGGCAACCTCAGCTACGCCGCCGCCCAGGACGACGAGGTCGACTGGACCCTCTTCGACATCGTGGGCATCGACTACTACTCGTACTTCCGTCAACCGGCCTACTACGTGCGGGAGTTGAGTCAGTACCAACGCTGGGGCAAACCCGTCACCATCACCGAGTTCGGCACCTGCGCCTACAAGGGCGCTGAGAAGACCGCCGGCATGGGCTGGAACGTCGTGGACTACGACAAGCACCCGGAGGAGATCAAGGGCCACCTCGTCCGCAGCGAACACACCCAAGCGGCGTACGTGGTCGGCCTGTTGGAGGTCTTCGAGTCGATGGGGCTGTACGGCGCGATGGCCTTCGAGTTCGTCACCCCGGACGCCCCGCACCGCGCCCACGACCCCCGCCATGACCTCGACATGGCGAGCTACGCCATCACCAGAACCGTCAAAGACCGTCCGTACGACTCGAGTTCACCCTGGCACTGGGAGCCGAAGGAGGCGTTCCACGCGCTGGCCCGGAGCTACGGTCACAGGGCGAGGGTCATGAGGAGGCGGTGCTCGCCCGGCCCGAAGTAGTCCTTGAGCACGCCCTGCTCGGACGAGAACCCCAGCGAGCGGTACAGCATGATCGCGGTGGCGTTCGTCGGTTCCACGGTCAGGCGGACCTGGTGGACGCTCTCCGTACGCAGCCGGCGCAGGGCCTCGACCATCAGGCGGCGGCCCAGTCCATGGCCCTGCTGGTGGGGTGTGACGGCCAGGCTCATGATCCAACTCACGTAGCCGTCCGAGGTGTTGACGAACAGGATGTAGCCGAGCAGGCCCTCGCCGTCGTCGAGGACGAGGATGCGGTCGCCGAGGATGTCGCAGAACTGCCGGAGCACGAAGGCGGGGTACGGCTCCTCGGGGAAGGCCTCCCTGTCCACGCGCAGGAGTTCGGGCAGGTCGGCCTCGGTGATGCCCCTCAGGGTCAGGTGCCGGTCGGCGCGGTCGGCCAAGAATGCCTGGTCAGCGCGGCGGCCGAGAGAGGGGAAACGTTCCTCCGGAAAAGCCGTCATACTGCCTCCTGAGGGAAGAAGGTCACGTGCGTGTTGCCACTCTTACGGGTGGTACGGGCGAGACGTGAACGATCTTCCTTTCTGGTCTGTTCGACGGGGTTCCGAACATCTTGGGCGGGGCAATCCGGCAGTTCAAGCCCGAATCAGGTCGCATGAATGTATACGCCACGATGCGCCCCCCGTGCGCCCCGGCGGTGGCTGTGACTTGACGTAGATTGCCCTACGAAATTGACGATCAGGTGTACGTCGCGCCTGTGATGTTGTTAGTGTGGACTGGTGAAAAACGCGGAAGTCGCCTGGAGCGCGTTCGATTCGATCGCATATGTAGATCACAACTACCGTGACCTACAGGCGGAGGACGCCGAGATCCTTCCCATTCTCAGGGATCATTTCGCGGGCCATTTCCGGAACCAGGGCGTCGGCCCGGTATACGGCATCGACGTGGGCGCCGGAGCCAATCTCTATCCCGCGCTGTCCATGCTGCCGTGGTGCGACGAGATCACCCTCTACGAGCGCTCGCCCTCGAACGTGGCCTACCTGCGGAGCCAGGTCGACTCGTATGCGGAGAACTGGGACCAGTTCTGGGACGCGCTGTGCGGGAACAAGGACTACAAGGCCTTCGACGCCGACCCCCGCGAGAGATTCCAGAAGGTCGTCAGGGTCCAGCAGGGCGATATCTTCGATCTTGAGCGGTCCGTCGGCCAGTGGTCGGTGGGGACGATGTTCTTCGTCGCCGAGTCGATGACCTCCTCCGACCAGGAGTTCCGCCTGGGCGTGGAGCGTTTCATGCGCGCCCTGGCCCCCGGTGCTCCCTTTGCCACCGCTTTTATGGAACACTCCAAGGGTTATCACGCGGGTGAGTATTTCTTCCCCGCGTGCGACGTGGGAGAGAACGAGGTGCGGGAGAGTCTCGAACCATTCGCGGACGGGCTCAAGGTGCAGCGGCTCGAAACCGAGCCCGCGGTGCGGGACGGGTATTCCGGAATGATCCTCTCCTATGGTTGGCGCGGGAATTCGGACCCACAGATTCCGAACGGCTGACAGGGCGGTCGACCGGTGGATCTTCACAACAGAAGAGGGATATTCCTCGGCTGAGGGCAGTGCGGTCTGTGTGAGGGGCATGGAATGGAGATCAAGCCGCGGCAGCACCTGCTGGACATCTGGCAGGCGGTCGCCCGTCATTCCTTCGACGGAGGGGAGTGGGTGTGGGGAAAGTGGGGCGGTGAGAGCAGCGTCGCCGACGCCGAGCGCCTGCTCTGCCTGCTGTACCCGGCGACCGAGCTTCCCTCGTTCCGGTTGGACGACCCCGACACCACGCTGACCGACGTGCAGCAGACGCTGCGGCGGGCCGGCGGGCGGCTGGAGATTCCGGCCAATCTCGTCACGGCCGCCGTCGAGTTCATGCGCACCCACACCGACGACAAGAGGCCCACGTTCGCGGGCGGTTACTACTTCCAGTCCCGGGACAAGGACCAGGACCTCACCGAGGAGCAGCGCCAGCTCGGCGTCACCGACTCGTTCTCCATGTCGATTACCCTCTGTCTCGCCCTGCTCGGCTTCCTCAAGGTCTACGAGACCAAGACCCGCCGCGGCGACATGCAGGACACGATCCGGGAGCTGCGGATCGCGACCAGCAACCGGCTCACCGCCGCCATGGTCAGTCTGCTGCGGTCGTTCACGGTCAACGTCTACGACACCGACTCCTCCCAGGGCCAGACGCTCTGCGAGCTGCTGGGTCAGGGGCAGTTGTCGACCCGTCAGGTGCTGGAGCAGTTCCAGCGCAGGTTCCGCCCGCTGCGCGCCGCCATCATCGAGAGCTTCATCCTCGGCCTCGACGTCCAGGAAGCCCTCAAGGACGAGAGCCAGCTCTTCGAGTGCGGCTGGGCCTGGAGCCTGGTGCGGGACGCGCCCGAGGTGGAGACCGACGAGGCCATCGGGGCGCAGCCCAGCGGCGTCGCCAACCCGGTGCCGTACCTCTACTTCACGGTGGTCGCGCTCGACGGCATCCAGGACCTGTTCTCGGACCGCACCCTGACCCTGGGCCTGCTCAACGCCGAACAGCAGAAGCTCGCCGAGGCGCTGCGACTGCGCTGGGAGATCACCCAGCAGTACTGGTCACGCATCGCCCGCTTCGACGGCGACCGCTGGCCCCTGGAGGACATCCCCTGGCGTACGACGGGACAGCGGCTGGAGTCGGAGTACTTCTCGCTCTCGGTCGCCGCGATCCTCGTGCACGACCTGATGCGCCGCCGGGCCACCGACGACGACCTGACCCGCACCGTCCGCGTCATGGAACGCCTCGCCGAACGCGGCCGTATCACCAGCCGGATGACGCGCGACGACCCGATGATCCAGCTGCACAACCCCGGCGTCACCCTGCCCCTCCAGGGCGGCGGCACCATCGGCCCGCCGATGGACTGGACGATGAGCGACTTCTCCGCCCAACTCCTCAAGCGGACCGTGCAGTTGTGCACGCTCTCCCGCAACCTCTCCGCGCACGACCGGCTGCTGAGGCTGGCCGAGGACATCTTCGGCCATGTGTGGCGGCGCCGGGTGGGCGAGGGCGAGGGCGTCGGCCTGTGGGACAACGTGCACGCCATCTACCCGGAGACCGCCCTCACCGAGGGCCCGGTGTCCTGGAGCATCACCGAGCGGGTCACCGAGGTGATGGTGCAGGTGCACAACATGTACGCGCAGCCCCCGATCCGCAGCCTCGAACTCACCGAACTGGCAAGGGCGTTGCTCAGCGAGTCCACGCACCTCCTGGGCAACGAACAGATGGCGCCCGCGCCCAACGCCGACGGCAAACGCGGCATGCAACTCAGGGGAATCGAGGTCAAGTTGCGCCGCGCCCGCGCGCTCGTCGACGAACAGCCGGGCACCGCCTACTCGTTGACCTTGGACGTCTTAGGCCAGCTCGACGCACTCGCCCGGGCCCGCGAAGCCGCCGCGGTCCAGGGAGTGTGAGCCGTGCTGATCTTCGCGGCCTCCGACAAGGGAGGCACGGGCCGCTCCGTCACCAGCGCCAACCTCGCCTACCAGCGCGCGCTGACCGGGGACGACGTCTGCTACCTGGACTTCGACTTCGGCTCGCCCACCGCCTCCGCCGTCTTCGACGTGCCCGACGCCCGCCAGGCCGCCGAGGATCGCGGCCTGCACTCGTACCTGATAGGCGAGGTCAGCGAACCCGTCCGCATCGACGTCTGGGCCGACACCGAACACCGCGTCCTGCGCAACCAGCCGCCCGGAGCAGGCCGGTTGATCCTCATGCCGGGCGACCTCAGCGGCGGCGAGTTCGCCACCTCCGGCGACAACCTGCGCCGCTGCGTGGATCTGCTCCTGCGCCTCAACAGCGAGTTCGACCTGATCGTCGTCGACCTCAGCGCCGGCCGCAGCTACGCCGTCGACATGGTCCTCGCGGCCACCTCGCTGCGGGAGATGAGCGGCGTCCAGGCCCGCTGGCTGGTCTTCCACCGCTGGACCCGCCAGCACGTGGAGGCCGCGGCCAGCCTCGTCTACGGCAAGCGCGGCATCCTCGCCGGCGGCGTCGCCCGCGGCCATGACGAGGACGCGCTGCGCGGGGCGATCCGCTTCGTGCGGGCCGCCGTACCCGATCCCGACTCGGCGCTGTGGTCGCAGGCCACGCCCACGCAGTCGGCGTGGATGGAGCAGTGCGACACCGAGCTGAAGCACCTCGCCTCGCACCACGGCATCGGTTACAGCCAGGTGCTGGGGTCGGTGCCGCTGGAGCCGGTGCTGCAGTGGCGGGAGCAACTCATCACCGACGAGGACGTGTTGGACAGCCAGATCGCCACCATGGAGACCTGGCAGGCGCTCAGCGACCTCGCCGCGCGGCTCACCGACGACAAATACTGGGAGGAGGCATGACGGAGGCCGTCTTCCGGGAGACCACTGCGGACCCGCGCACCCAGTCCGTCCCGCTGGCCCATCTCTCCCTGGAACTGGGCCACTTGTACATGGAGGACTTCGAGGCGGGCCCCGGGCGGCTGCGCGAGCACTTCGCCGAGGTCCGTATCTGGGTGGACGCGGCCCGCGCCTCCGCCGCCCGCCGCTCCGGCGGCAAACGCCCCCGGATCAGCACCTGTTTCCTCATCGACGACTACTTCACCCGCTTCTCCACCCCGGCCGAACTCGTCCCGCTGGTCCTCGAAGAGGCCGAGAAGGCGGGCCTCGTCATCGACTACCTCGCCCGCGAGTCGGGCTGCGCGGTCGCCGACCGCATCGAACTCGCCGAGTCCGTCATGCACCGCCTGGTCGAGTCGCCGCCACCGGGCAGCCACGGCTCCCGCCCCCCGGTCAGCCAGACGGGCTGGCTCGCCAACGGCGAGCGCACGGCCCCGACGCGCAGCGCCCTGGCGGAGATCGTCACCTGGCAGCCCCCGCACGAGACCGCGGCCCGCAACCACTCGGTCTTCATGGACGTCGAGCTGTGGTCCGAGACGGACAAGGGCCGCCTGTGGTCCTGCCCGTTCCTGGCCGCCGTATGGCAGTTGGCCCGCCTGGGCCTGCTACGGCACCTGGGCGAACCGGTGCTGGTCCCGCGGCCCTGGACCGGCGGGGACTTCCCGCGCGACTGGGACCGGCTGCCGCCGCTGCTCCAACTCAGCGACACCCGGGTCCCGTTCAGCGCGTACCGCACCTGCACGCTGATGGCGAACCGCTTCGTGGCCGTGGAGGACGCCGTGCGGCTCATCCTCGACCAGGTGGACGTGGACTCCGCCGCGCTCGAACAGGTGGCCAAACGGTCCGCGGGCGAGGGTGTCGCGGTACCGGAGGCGGTGGCCCAGCGCGCCACCTATGTGTTCTACGAGGAGCCCGCCAACTCGGCCGCATCTGACGGGACTTGACATGACGACCCCCGGACGGCAGACGCGCTCGGTCCTCGCCTGCGGTGAGGTGCGCACCGGCCTGCTGCCCTCCTTCCAGGCACTGGACGGCCGCGCCGCCGCCCAACTCCTGCGGCTGCGCGCCGACGAACACGTCCGGGTCTCCGAGCGGCCCAACCTCTACGCCCTCTCGCCCGAGGTCCTCACCGGTGTGGACTGCCGGCTCCCCACCTCGAACGGCGCCAAGGTCAGGGCCGTCGGTACGGTGGCCGCCCGCGCCGCGCTCACCGAGGGCCGGGTCCTGCAGTCCACCGCCTACTTCAGCGCCCCGGCCGCCGGACCCGACGTACGCCGGCCCTGGGGGCACTACCTGGTCCGCCCCGGGGTCGTCGAGCCGTTCGGGAAACTGCCCGAACAGGCAACGGCGGAGGGCGTGTTGCGTGGCGGCGGGCGCGGCGAGCTGGACCTCGGAATGATCGCCGAGGGCCTGCTGGCGCAACTGGTGCGCCACCCCCTCCTCGACCACAAGGCCCCCTTCAAGTCCCGCCGCACACAGCTGCGTTGGGCCGCGCGGCAGGCGCCGAAGGGCGACGAAGCGTCACTCGACCGCTTCACGCTGGCCGAAGACGGCCTGCGGACGGTCGAGTTGAGGGTTCCCGAGGGCACCGAGACCGCCGCGGTCGCGGGGCTCTGCGAAGACCTCGCGTTGCACGACTGGCTTTTGACGACGGTGGTGCACATGCTGGAGAACAGCCGGCTCGGCGCGGCGGACGGGCCCGCGGCGGTCCTGGCGCTGCGTCCGGCCGTGGATCACCTGCTGCATCTGTGGATGCCGCGCGCGCACGTGGACCGCACGCTGGGACACCTGTGGGACGTACTGGAGCGGGAACCGGGCTTCAGCCGCCAATGGGAGAACCTTCGCCAGCGTATCCGGGACCAACTGGCCATACAGGCCATCCCGTTGCTGCACCAGGCGCTGAGTACGCGCTGACGGGGCGGCAGTAACCGCATATCCGACGGGGGAGAGGCTCACATGAACGGAGTGACGACAACAGGGGCGGGACCAGGGGCCGTTCCACAGCAGGACCAGCCCCAGCGCGGGTCGAGGCTGTTCATCAGGACCGGGTTCGCGGTCTTAGCGGGAGTGGCCGCGTTCTTCGTGACCAACGTCCTCAACGAGAACGACGGCGACCTGTGGCAGTGGACGATGTCCATCGTCCTGGGCTGCGCCACCCTGATCGTGCAACTGCTCGTGGACTTCGGCGAGCGCCTTGAGGCCGTCCAGGAGAGCCAGAAGCGGCGCATCCGGGACATGAAGGACAGCCTGTCCAGCCATCACACCGAGATGCGCGCGGCGGTCGACGAGAGCTTCGCGAAGATCAACGCGGCGACCGAGCTGTACAGCAAGGTCGACGGCTCGGTGCTCCGCTCCGACGAGGTGACCCGGCTGGTGCTGGGCTACACGAAAGTCGGCGAGCAGGGCGCGGACATCGTCAAGGCCTTCGCCGAGGAGGAGTTGGGCCGCTTGGCCCTCCTGATGGAGAACCTCGGCAACGGCACGGCGGACTGCCCCGGCGAGAACCACGAGTGGCTGATCGACCTCACCAAGTGCGTCAAGCGCACGCTCTACGCCACCAGCACCTCCGTCGACCGGGACTTCTGGTCGAGCGAGCCGGCCGGGCGGTATCTCGCCGCTCAGGAGACGGCGATCAAGACACGGGGCGTGAAGATCCGGCGCGTGTTCCTCGTCGACAAGGAGGAGGAGATCACCCCCGGCCTCCGCCTGCTCTGCGCCCGACACATCAGGTCCGGGATCGAGGCCCGGATCGCGGTCCGCGCCCAGCTGGAACCGACCGCCCAGATGAACTCGCTGAACGACTTCATCATCTTCGACGGCGAACTCTCCTACGAGACCGAGCCGGACATCCGGGTCATGCCGTCCAAGACGACCCTGAAGATGACGCGCGAGCATGTGGAGGAGCGGGTCAACCGCTTCAACGTCCTGTGGGAGGCGACGAGAACAGAACCGGACCGGGCCCCGCAACCCGCGCCGGAGCCGGACGAGGGAAGGGCGGTCACACATCCCGCCGGTCAACGCCAACAGCCGTGACGGCGGCGGACGTTCGGACGGCGTCAACGACACCGTGATCGCGGCCGAGCCGCACATCAGCGTGGCCACCGCGAAGACCTACCTGACCCGCCTCTTCACCAAGCTGGACGCGAGGGACCGGGTCCAGCTGGTGATCCTGGCCTATGAGGCGGGACTGGTCTCGGTGGGGTAGGAGGGGGGCAGGCGCCGGGTGGCGGTGGTGTGACCTGGCCGGGGACGGAAAAGCCTTCGACCGTGATCGAGTCGTCCAGTGCTGTCGCGAGGTCCTGGGCTTCGTCGTGCTCGGGAGCGAGGAAGGGCAGTGGGCCGAGCTCGAACGCCTGCTGGCGCTCGGTGCGCGCCGGGCCGGCATCGGTCGGACGGGGGAGGAGCAGTGGCATGTGCTGGCCGACCCCGAGGGCAATGAGTTCTGCCTGCTCAAGGCTCGTATCAACCCGCTGGCCGTCCAGTAGGGCCAGGCCCGATGTCGGTCTGGAGTACGCGCATGCTCAGCAGCGCTTCCCGTTAAGGGTCCCGTGTCTGCGCGAGCCTGATGTGTGCGAAGTCGTCTTCCGTCGGTTTTCGGAATCCCGTCAAACCTGTCGGGCGGCCCTGTCCGTGATTTCCGAATGCCTTGTTCGAATCGGCCGATAAACCTCCCGGGCCGTCGGCCGTGAACCATTGGCCAAGGCCAACACCCTTGCCCTGCCCCGCACTTGCCGTCACGTGCTGTCGACAGACTCCTGCCGAGTGTAGGGGGAGAAGGGGCCCTGGGGAGACGGGAAGCGTGAAAGTCGAAAAGGCAGGGGAGCCAGGTGTGGGCACACTGCTGGGAGGCGAAGGAAACCTTGATGGAATTCCGGATTCGGGTGCGAGGAGAGCGATGAAGCCGCCTGTCGGATCGGTCGCCGTGGACACCCGTAGCGGGAGAGTGGGCATCGTCATGGGGCATGAGGGGCCTTATGTTCAGCTGCGCCCGTACGGCGGCGGGCGGGAGTGGGACGCCGAGCCGGCCGCCGTACGGGACGCGACCCCGGCCGAGCGGCTGAGCGCGGCGACCGCGTACGCGAACGCCCGCAGTCGCGGTGAGGTGCCTTGAGGTGCCTTGAGGTCCCTGGCGGTTCCTTGAGACGGCGTGGCGCCGCGGAGCCGTAGGGGACAATGGGCGGCATGAGCCTGTTCCGCGACGACGGCATCGTGCTGCGCACCCAGAAGCTGGGTGAGGCGGACCGGATCATCACGCTGCTCACCCGGGGTCACGGGCGGGTACGCGCGGTGGCGCGCGGGGTGCGGCGGACCAAGTCGAAGTTCGGGGCGCGGCTGGAACCCTTCTCCCATGTGGACGTCCAGTTCTTCGCGCGGGGCAGTGAACTGATCGGCCGCGGGCTGCCGTTGTGCACCCAGAGCGAGACCATCGCTCCGTACGGTGGCGGGATCGTCGCCGACTACGCGCGGTACACCGCCGGTACGGCCATGCTGGAGACGGCCGAGCGGTTCACCGATCACGAGGGCGAGCCCGCCGTACAGCAGTACCTGCTGCTCGTGGGCGGGCTGCGGACGCTGGCCGGCGGGGAGCATGCTCCGCATCTGATTCTTGACGCGTTCCTGCTGCGGTCGCTCGCCGTCAACGGGTACGCGCCAAGCTTCGGGGACTGCGCGAAGTGCGGGATGCCGGGACCGAACCGGTTCTTCTCCGTGGCGTCGGGCGGGGTCGTCTGCGCGGACTGCCGGGTGGCGGGGAGCGTCGTACCCTCGCCGCAGGCCCTGGAGCTTCTCGGTGCGCTGCTTACGGGAGACTGGGAGACGGCGGACGCGTGCGAGGCGCGGCATGTGCGGGAGGGGAGCGGGCTGGTGTCCGCCTATCTGCACTGGCATCTGGAGCGCGGGCTTCGTTCACTGCGGTACGTAGAGAAGTCGTAGTAGTCGGAAAGAGGAGACGAGAAGCACATGGCCGTACGCGGGATCCTGGGGCGCCAGCGGCGCGAGTACACGGCGCCGGAGCCGCACCCGTCCGGGGCCACCGCGCCGAAGCTGCCCGGTGAGCTGATCCCGAAGCACGTGGCGATCGTCATGGACGGGAACGGACGGTGGGCGAAGGCGCGGGGGCTGCCGCGCACCGAGGGCCACAAGGTCGGCGCCGAGCGGGTGTTGGACGTGCTGCAGGGCGGCGTCGAGATGGGCGTCGGGGCGATCTCGCTGTACGCCTTCTCCACCGAGAACTGGAAGCGGTCGCCCGACGAGGTGCGCTTCCTCATGAACTTCAACCGCGACTTCATCCGCAAGTCCCGCGACACCCTCGACGAACTCGGCATCCGGGTGCGGTGGGTGGGCCGGATGCCCAAGCTGTGGCGGTCGGTCGCCAAGGAGCTCCAGATCGCGCAGGAGCAGACCAAGAACAATGACGCGCTGACCCTGTACTTCTGCATGAACTACGGCGGCCGGGCCGAAATCGCCGACGCGGCACGGGCGTTGGCCGAGGACGTGGCGGCGGGCCGGCTCGACCCGGCCAAGGTCGACGAGAAGACCCTCGGCAAGTACATGTACTACCCGGACATGCCCGAGGTCGACCTCTTCCTGCGCCCCAGCGGGGAACAGCGCACCTCCAACTACCTGATCTGGCAGAGCGCTTACGCCGAGATGGTCTTCCAGGACGTGCTGTGGCCGGACTTCGACCGGCGTGACCTGTGGCGCGCGTGCGTCGAATTCGCCCAGCGGGACCGGCGGTTCGGCGGGGCCGTGCCGAACGAGAAGCTGCTCGCGATGGAAGCGGCGATGCGGGGGCGGCCCGAGGAGGGCTAGGAACGGCGGCTACCATCCCGCCTCATGGACATGGGGCGGGATCCGCGGGACCTGACGGGGGAGTCGGTCGAGCTGGTGTATCAGCTGACCGTCGAGGACTTCACGGCGGCGCTGAAAGCGCGCAGGCGGGTCAGCAGGGCGGGTCGAAGGCAGCTGTGGATGTTCGGCGTCGCGGTCTTCTTCGCCGTCGTGGCGGTGGCGGTGTCACTGGCCGGTGGTGAGTCGGTGCCGCTTCCGCTGATCGCCGGTCTGATCATGGCCGTGCTGCTGCTGATGTTCCAACCCTGGCTCATGGCCCGCCAGTTCCATCGCCACACGGAGCGCCGGGGGGTGTTCCGCGCGACGGTCACGGACGTCGGGGTGTCGGTGGTCACCGACGACTCGTCGACCTCGATCAACTGGACCGTGCAGCCCCGCTACCGGGAGACGCCGGACGCGTTCTTCCTGTTCAGCTCCGACAAGAACGCCGTCGGTGTCACCCTCCTCCCGAAGCGCGGCCTGGCCGACCCGGCCGACGCCGACCGACTGCGCGCGATCCTCGACGCGCACGTGCTCCGGGTCTAGCTCTTCGTCTAGCTCTTCGAGGTCGCCGCCGCGCACTCCGCGCAGGTCCCGAAGATCTCCACCGTGTGCGCCACGTTCACGTACCCGTGCTCGGCGGCGATGGCCTCCGCCCACTTCTCGACCGCCGGCCCTTCCACCTCCACCGCCTTGCCGCAGACCCGGCACACCAGGTGGTGATGGTGGTCGCCCGTGGAGCAGCGGCGGTACACGGACTCGCCCTCGTCCGTGCGCAGGACGTCGACCTCGCCGGCGTCGGCGAGGTTCTGGAGGGTGCGGTAGACCGTGGTCAGGCCCACCGAGTCACCCTTGTGCTTGAGCATGTCGTGGAGTTCCTGGGCGCTGCGGAACTCGTCGACCTCGTTGAGCGCCGCCGACACGGCGGCACGCTGGCGGGTGGAGCGTCCCTTTACGGGCGGGCCGGCCGTCGTCACCGTTGCCTCCTCACGTCTGCACTTTGCCGAGCCATTGTGCCAGCCCGGGCTGTGCGTGGTCAGACGCCGACCTCGTCGGCGGCCCCCCGTGTGGCTGGAATCGCGCATTCCACCGGGTCCCCGGCAGGTCGCGCGGCGGCCGCGGCCCGGGCCCGGCGCCTCGCCAGCGGAGTCGCCAGCGCGGTCAGCGCGATGAACGCGGCGATCGTCAGGAGCACGATCGTCGCGCCGGGCGGGACGTTCTGGTAGTACGACGTCACGGTGCCGCTGACCGACACGGTCACGCCGATCACGCCCGCGATCGCCAGCGTCGCCCCGAAACTGCGGGTCAGCTGCTGCGCGGCGGCGACCGGCACCACCATCAGCGCGGAGACCAGGATCAGGCCCACGACCCGCATCGCGACGGTGACCGTGACGGCCGCGGTGACCGCCGTCAGCAGGTTCAGGGCGCGCACGGGCAGGCCGGTGACCCGCGCGAACTCCTCGTCGTGGTTCACGGCGAACAACTGCCGCCGCAGGCCGAGGGTGACCACGATCACGAAGGCGGCCAGGATGCCGATCGCCGTCACGTCGGACTGCGAGACCGTCGAGAGGGAGCCGAAGAGGTACGAGCTCAGGTTGGCGTTCGAGCCGCCCGGCGCGAGGTTGACGAACATCACGCCGCCCGCCATGCCGCCGTAGAAGAGCATCGCGAGGGCGATGTCGCCGCGGGTCTTGCCGTACCAGCGGATCAGTTCCATCAGGACCGAGCCGAGGACGGAGACGGCGGTGGCCATCCAGACCGGGGAGGCGTTGAGCAGGAAGCCGAGGCCCACGCCGGTCATCGCGACGTGGCCGATGCCGTCGCCCATGAGGGGCTGGCGGCGCTGGACGAGGTAGATGCCGATCGCGGGGGCGGTGATGCCGACGAGGACGGCGGCGATGAGCGCCCGCTGCATGAAGGCGTAGTCGAGGAGGTCCATCAGCTCAGCAGTCCCGTGTGAAGCGGCTCGTGGGGATGTACGTGGTCGTGGCCGGGCAGCGCGTGCTGGCCCAGCGCGCGCGGGGGCGGGCCGTCGTGCTGGACGCAGCCGTCGCGCAGGACGACCGCGCGGTCGATCAGCGGTTCCAGCGGGCCGAGTTCGTGCAGGACGAGCAACACCGTTGTGCCCTCGGCGACTTGGCGGGTCAGGGTGTCCGCGAGGACCTTCTGGCTGGCCAGGTCCACGCCCGCCATCGGCTCGTCCATGATGAGGAGTTCGGGTTCGGCGGCGAGCGCGCGGGCGATCAGCACGCGCTGGTGCTGGCCGCCGGAGAGCGCGTCGACCGAGTCCTTGGCGCGGTCCGCCATCCCGACCAGCTCCAGGGCGTGCCGTACGGCCTCGTGGTCCGTCTTGCGCAGCAGGCCGAAGCGGGCGCGGGAGAGGCGGCCGGACGCGACGATCTCGGTGACCGTGGCGGGCACCCCGCCTCCGGCCGTCGTGCGCTGCGGTACGTACCCCACGCGCCGCCAGTCGCGGAAGGCGCGGCGCGGGGTGCCGAACAGCTCGATCTCGCCTGCGGACAAAGGCACTTGGCCGATGATCGTGCGGATCGCGGTCGACTTGCCGGAGCCGTTGGCGCCGAGCAGCGCGACCACCTCACCGCGGCGCACGGTGAGGTCGATGCCGCGCAGGACGGGGCGCGAGCCCAGCTCGGCGCGGACTCCGCGCAGCGATATGACGGGCTCGGCCACTGTGTCCTCCGTACTGCTGTAGATCACTTGGTTCCCAGGGCCGTCCGCAGCGCCTTGAGGTTGGCCTGCTGGACCGAGAAGTAGTCCTTGCCGCGGGACTTCTTGGTGATGCCCTCGATCGGGTCGAGGACGTCGGTCTTCAGGTTCGCGTCGGCGGCGATGGTCTTCGCGGTCTTGTCGCTGACGAGGGTCTCGTAGAACACCGTGGTGACGCCGTCGGCCTTGGCCATCTTCTCAAGGTCCTTGACGCGCTTGGCACTCGGCTCCGACTCCGGGTCGAGGCCGTTGATGGCCTCCTCGGTGAGGCCGTAGCGCTCGGCGAGGTAGCCGAAAGCTGCGTGTGTGGTGATGAACACCTTGGTCTTGGTGTTCGCGAGGCCGGTCTTGAACTCGGTGTTGAGCGCGTCCAGCTTCTTGACCAGGGCCGCGGTGCGCGCCTTGTAGTCGGCCGCGTTCTTCGGGTCGGCCTTCTCGAAGGCCTTGCCGACGCCCTCGGCGACCTGGGCGTAGCGCACCGGGTCGAGCCAGATGTGGGGGTCGAGGCCGGCCAGCTCGTCGTTCTTCGAGGTGTCGTGCGAGGCCGCGTGTCCGCCGACCTCGTTGCCGTGCTTCTCCTCGGTGGTCAGGGAGGCGGCGTCGATCTTCGTCCTGACGTCGGACTGGCTCACCACGGAGTCGACGGAGGGCTGGAGGTTCTTGAGGTAGAGCACCGCGTCGGACTGCCCGAGCGCGGCGGTCTGCTGCGCGCTGATCTCCAGGTCGTGCGGCTCCTGGCCGGGCTTCGTCAGGCTGGTGACGTGGACGTGGCTGCCGCCGATCTGCTCGGCGAGGTACTGGAGTGGGTAGAACGCCGCGACGACGTCGAACTTGTCCGTGTTGGCCGCGGCAGCGCTGTCGGAGCAGGCGGAGAGGGTCCCGAGACCGAGGGCGGTGGCCGCGGCGATGGCGATCCCGGATATGTGGCGTCGTCGTACGTTCATGACAGTCATTTTCAACTGACATGGAAACCGTTGTCAACAAGCCCTGGGTACGGAACCGATTTGATACGGGGGCGGGAGGCGCCGGTAACCTGAGGCATTCGCTGCCTGTCCATTCGTCATGAAGAGAGCACCGTGGCCGCCGACAAGATCGACACCATCGTCAGCCTGAGCAAGCGCCGTGGCTTCGTATTCCCCAGTAGTGAGATCTACGGCGGCCAGCGCGCCGCCTGGGACTACGGGCCGCTGGGTGTCGAGCTCAAGGAGAACCTGAAGCGCCAGTGGTGGCGCTACATGGTGACGTCGCGCGAGGACGTGGTCGGTATCGACTCGTCCGTGATCCTGGCCCCCGAGGTGTGGGTCGCCTCCGGCCATGTCGCCACTTTCTCGGACCCGCTGACCGAGTGCACCTCGTGCCACAAGCGGTTCCGCGCGGACCACCTGGAGGAGGCGTACGAGGCCAAGCACGGCCGCGCCCCCGAGAAGGGCCTCGCCGACATCAACTGCCCCAACTGCGGCAACAAGGGCCAGTTCACCGAGCCCAAGGAGTTCTCCGGCCTGCTCTCCACCCACCTGGGCCCGACGCAGGACACCGGCTCCGTCGCCTACCTGCGCCCCGAGACCGCCCAGGGCATCTTCACCAACTTCGCCCAGGTGCAGGTCGCTTCGCGCAAGAAGCCGCCGTTCGGCATCGCGCAGATGGGCAAGTCCTTCCGCAACGAGATCACGCCCGGCAACTTCATCTTCCGGACCCGCGAGTTCGAGCAGATGGAGATGGAGTTCTTCGTCAAGCCGGGCGAGGACGAGAAGTGGCAGGAGTACTGGATGGAGCAGCGCTGGAACTGGTACACCGGCCTGGGCCTGCGCGAGGAGAACATGCGGTGGTACGACCACCCCAAGGAGAAGCTCTCCCACTACTCCAAGCGCACCGCCGACATCGAGTACCGCTTCCAGTTCGGCGGCAACGAGTGGGGTGAGCTGGAGGGCGTCGCCAACCGCACCGACTACGACCTCGGCGCCCACTCCAAGGCCTCCGGCCAGGACCTCGCCTACTACGACCAGGAGGCCGGCGAGCGCTGGACGCCGTACGTCATCGAGCCCGCGGCGGGTGTCGGCCGCGCGATGCTGGCGTTCCTGCTCGACGCGTACGTCGAGGACGAAGCGCCCAACGCCAAGGGCAAGTTGGAGAAGCGCACGGTGCTGCGCCTCAACCACCGGCTCGCCCCGGTGAAGGTCGCGGTGCTTCCGCTGTCCCGCAACCCCGAGCTGTCCCCGAAGGCCAAGGGACTCGCCGCCGCGCTCCGTCAGAACTGGAACATCGAGTTCGACGACGCGGGCGCCATCGGCCGCCGCTACCGCCGGCAGGACGAGATCGGCACGCCGTTCTGTGTGACGGTCGACTTCGACACGCTCGACGACAACGCGGTGACGGTGCGCGAGCGCGACTCGATGAAGCAGGAGCGGGTGTCCCTCGACCAGATCGAGGGCTACCTGGCCGCGCGTCTCGTCGGCGCCTAGGGTCAACTCCGCCTGAACGAAAGGCCGGACGGGCTGGATGCCCGTCCGGCCTTTCGCGTGCGGTCTCAACGCCCTTGCAGGGACTTCACGTTGTCGCCGAACGTCCAGTTCTTCGAGCCGTCCCAGTTGATCGACCAGGTCATCAGGCCCTTGAGGCTGGTGCCGTAGTGCTTCCACGCCTGGGAGACCAGCGACGGCGACATGTAGCCCCCGCCCGCGCCCGACTGGGCGGGCAGGCCCGGGACCTGCTTGTCGTACGGCACCTTGATCGTCGTACCCTGCACGACCAGGCCCTTGTTGAGGCAGTCGGTCTGGGCGGTGAAGCCCGCGACCGTGCCGGCCGAGTACGAGTCGCCGGAGCAGCCGTACATGCTGCCGTTGTAGTACTGCATGTTGAGCCACCACAGGCGGCCGTTGTCCGCGTACTTCTTCACGATCGGGAGATACGCGCCCCAGATCGAGCCGTACGTGATGCTGCCGCCGGTGACGTAGGCGGTCTCCGGGGCCATCGTCAGGCCGAAGTTGGACGGCATCTGGGCGAGGATGCCGTCGATGATGCGGATCAAGTTGGCCTGGGACGTGGAGAGTTGGCCGATGTTCCCGCTGCCGACCAGGCCCGTCTCGATGTCGATGTCGATGCCGTCGAAGTTGTACTTCTTCAGGATCGGCACGATCGTCGAGACGAACTTGTCGGCCACGGTGGTTGAGCTGAGGTCGATGCCCGCGGCCGCGCCGCCGATCGACATCAGGATCGTCTGGCCGGAGGCCTTCGCCGCGCACATCTCGGCGGGCGTGGCCACCTTCACGCCCGTGTCCATGCCGTCCTCCCACAGGGCCGTTCCGTCCGAACGGATCACCGGGAAGGCCGCGTTGATCACGTTGTAGCCGTGGGCGGCGATCGCGGAGTTGGTGATCGGGGTCCAACCGAAGGGCGGATGAACGCCGTTGGAGGAGCCGTCCCAGTTCTCCCAGTAGCCCTGGAGGACCTTGCCGGCCGGGCGGGACTTCACGGCGCAGGTGTCGGCCGCCGAGGCGGTGGGGGCGGTGGCGATCGTGAGGGGGACGAGCAGGGTGGCCGCGGTGAGGGCGGCGGTGACAAGGCGACGGAGCATACGGGCCTCCCGGTGGGGGTGCGGTGAGGTGTCGTGTGTCGTAGGCATGACAGTGCTCGTGGTCCAGACCTTTCGTCAAGAGGTCTGTACCAGTCGACCGCGTCCGCGCCGGGGCTGCTGACAAGTATGGAATGACAGATATTGAAATCTGTCAGCTGTCATGCCAAGGTGGAGGACATGACGATCCCCACGCGCACACTCGGAACCACCGGCCCCCAGGTCTCCGCCCTCGGCCTCGGCTGCATGGGCATGTCCGCGCTGTACGGCGAAGCGGACCGCGCCGAATCCATCGCCACCATCCACGCGGCCCTCGAAGCGGGCGTGACGCTCCTCGACACCGGCGACTTCTACGCCATGGGCCACAACGAGCTGCTGATCGGCGAGGCCCTGCGCACCGCCCCCGCCGCCCGCCGTGAACAGGCCCTCACCAGCGTGAAGTTCGGGGCCCTGCGTGACCCGGCCGGCGGCTGGAGCGGGTACGACGGCCGGCCCGCCGCCGTGAAGAACTTCGCCGCGTACTCCCTCCAGCGCCTCGGCGTCGACCACATCGACGTGTACCGCATCGCCCGGGTCGACCCCGGCGTACCGATCGAGGAGACGGTCGGCGCGATCGCCGAACTGGTCGAGCAGGGCTACGTCCGGCACATCGGCCTCAGCGAGGTCGGCGCCGACACGATCCGCCGGGCCGCGGCCACCGCGCCGATCGCGGATGTGCAGCTGGAGTACGCGCTGATCACGCGCGGCATCGAGGACCGGATCCTGCCGGTCACCCGCGAGCTGGGCATCTCCGTGACGGCGTACGGCGTGCTGTCGCGCGGGCTGATCTCCGGGCACTTCACGCCCGACCGGCAGCTCGGCGCGACCGACTTCCGGGCACACTCGCCGCGCTTCCAGGGCGAGAACCTCCAGCACAACCTGACCCTGGTCGAGCAGCTGCGCAAGCTCGCCGAGCAGAAGGGCGTCTCCGTCGCCCAACTCGCCATCGCCTGGGTGCTGTCGAGGGGCGAGGACATCGTGCCGCTGGTCGGCGCGCGCACCCGGGAGCGGCTCGCGGAGTCGCTGGGCGCGCTGGACGTCGTCCTGGACGCGGCTGATCTGGCGGCGATCGAGGCGGCCGTACCGGCGGACTCGGCGGTGGGCGAGCGCTACCCGTCGGCGATGATGGCGCACCTCGACAGCGAGCACTGATCCCTCCTGCGGGTACGGTCTTCGTCATGGCACCGAGCGAGACCCTGACCGCCGAGCGCATCCTCGAAGCGACCGAGGAGGTGCTGCGCCGCCACGGCCCGGCGAAGGCCACCGTGGTGGACGTGGCCCGCGCGCTCGGCGTCAGCCATGGCACCGTCTACCGGCACTTCCGCACGAAGGCGGCCCTGCGCGCGGCGGTCACCAAGCGCTGGCTGGACCGGACTTCGGAGAACCTCTCCCGCTTCACGGCCGATGCCCGCGACCCCGAGACCCGCCTCCGCGCCTGGCTGGCGGGCCTCTTCGACGCCAAGCGCCGCAAGGCGGGCGACGATCCCGAGATGTTCGCCACGTACATGGTTCTCGCCCAGGAGGCGGGCGAGATGGTCGCCGAGCACCTCGACGAACTTATCGGCCAGCTCACCGCGATCATCGGCGCGGGCGTCGAGAGCGGCGTCTTCACCGCCCCCGACCCGGCCGTCGCCGCCCGCACCGTCTTCCAGGCCGCCACCTGCTTCCACGACCCGTCCTACGCGCGGGAGTGGCGGAAGCCGGGCGCGGACGCGGAGTTCGAGGCACTGGTGGAGCTGCTGGTGCGCGGGCTGCGGAGCTAGCCGCGCTGTCTAACCGATTGCCGCGCACCCCCAGAACTCCCGCATCAGCGCTGTCGGTGTCGGGCTGGTCATCGCCACCTGGGTCAGCAGGACCGTCACCGTGCCCGTGGGCGGGACCACGTGGGCCGCTGTGCCGGTGCCGCCCACCCAGCCGTAGCGCCCGGGGACGTTCCACGGGTCGACCGGAGCGACGTCGACCTGGCCGCCGTAGCCCCAGCCCTGGCCCTCCAGGAACAGGGCCGAGGCGTCGCGCTGGGCGGCGGTGAGGTGGTTGGTGGTCATGCGGCTCACGGAGGTGGGGGAGAGGACCGGGGTGCCGTCCGGCGCGGCGCCGGCGTTCGCGAGCATCCGGCCGAAGGCCAGCAGGTCGTCGGCCGTCGAGACCAGGCCGCCGGCGCCCGAGGGGAAGGCGGGGGGCCTGCTGAAGCCGCCGTCCGGGGTGTCGGCCCGCTCCAGCGTGCCCAGCTCGCCCGGGGTGTAGGCGGTGGTGAAGCGGGCCCGCTTCGACTCCGGCACCGAGAACCCCGTGTCCGTCATGCCCAGCGGCCCGAAGAACCGCTCCGCCAGGAAGTCGGGGAAGGACGAGCCCGAGGCCCGGGCGACCAGGACACCCTGGATGTCCGAGCAGGTGTTGTACAGCCACGCGGCGCCCGGCTGGCGCACCATCGGGATCCGGGACAGCGCGGCGAGCCACTCGTCAGGGCCGGGCTGGAGATAGGGCGCGCGGCCGTCCTGCTGGAACGCCAGCAGCGCCTGGACCGCGGAGAGGGAGAAGTCGTCCGGGAAGCCCCAGCCGGCCCGGAAGCTCAGCAGGTCCTCGACGGTGACGGGGCGGTCCGCGGGCACGACGTCCTCGACCGGAGAGGAGGGCGTGCGGACCACCGTCGGCTTGGCCAGCTCCGGCAGCCACTCCGCCACCGGGGCGTCCAGCGCGAGCCGCCCGTCCTCCACCAGCGCCAGCACCGCCGCCGCCGTGACCGGCTTGCTGACCGAGGCGATCCGGAAGATCGCGTCGCGGGCCATCGGGGCGGTGCCTTCGACGTCGACGGAGCCGACGGCGACCACCTCGACGTCGTCGCCGCGGGCCACCAGGCCCACCGCTCCCGGCACGGTGCCGTCGTCGACGCGTCGCCGCAGGGTGTCGTGGAGAGAGCTCATCGGTCGGCCTTCCGGTCCGGGGAGTCGTATCGGATACGACTCTCCCCGCCTCCCGAACTCATCGCTCCCCGGTCGTCAGTCGGCGGACGGGTCCTTCGTCGCCTGGTGCTCCTCCGCCAGATGCTCCTCCGCCTTCAGCCAGGGCAGGAACTGCGCGTTCTTCTTCCAGCCGCAGGTGTCGCACACGATCGTGCGCTGCGCGCCCTTGCGCTGCACGCGGACGACATGTTCCCGCCCGTGCTGGTCCCAGCGGCTCACTTTGCTCGTGTTGATCTGCAACATGCGCCTCGCCTCCGTTCAGGAGTCTCCGGCAAGGAGTGTGCAGCAAGACCAACATCAACAGGGCTCAATTCACGTCGAGTTGTCCAAGCTGTGAACATGACATCCGGAGTGACGACTGGCGTGACGTCCGGTATGTCAGCCGATGGCGCGCGGCAGCCGCAGGCTGAGCAGGCCGGTCAGCACGACCCCGGCCAGCTGCGCCAACAGCGTTATCGCCAGGGCGTGTTGCATGCCCATCCCCGGGACCAGGGAGAGGAAGAGGGTGCCGAGGGTGGCCACGCCCAGGGCCAGTGCGGACTGCTGGGTGGTGACCATGACGCCGGCGCCCACACCGGCACGGGCGGTCGGCACCTCGGACAGGATGATCCGGAAGATGATGGGGAGTTGGAGCGCCTGACCGGCTCCGGCGACGGCCGCGCCGGGGAGCAGTTCGACAAAGCCGAGATGCGGCCACGAACGCGACACGGCCAACACGATCAGGCCGAGCCCCACCGCCTGGATGACCGACCCCGCCGTCACGACCCGCGTGCCGTACCGGTTCACCAGCCGCGGCCCGGCGAGCGAGGCGAGGAAGAACGTCACCGCCAGCGGGACGAGCGCGAGGCCCGCCGCGACCGGGCCGAGACCCGCGCCGCTCTGCAACGCCACCGCGATCACGAACATGAACCCGCTGAACCCGATCGCGAACGGCACGATCATCACCAGCCCGCGCCGCAGCGAGGTCAGCGCCAGCAGACTCGGCGGCACCAGCGGCGTGAGCCCCTGCCGGTCGGCCCTGCGCTCCACCGCGTAGAACGCCGTCGCGAGCCCCGGGAACGCGGCCAGCGACAGCCACGTCCACAGCGGCCAGCCCGCCGCCCGGCCCTCGGTCAGCGGCACGAGCAGCGCCAGCAGGGACGCGCCGAGCAGGAAGGTGCCGGGGACGTCCACCGGCTCGGGGTGCTGCGAACGCGTCTCCGGTACGACCTTGGCGGCCAGGACCAGTCCGATGACGACGACCGGCACGTTCACCAGGAACACCGCGCGCCAGCCGGTACCGGCGATGTCGGCGGCCACCAGGACCCCGCCGAGGATCTGGCCCGCGACCATGGCGAGCCCGGCGGTCGCGCCGTACAGGCCCATCGCCTTGGCACGGCGCGGGCCCTGCGTGGCGGCCTGGATGGTGGCGAGGACCTGCGGGAGCATCGCCGCGGACGCCGCGCCCTGCGCGATCCGCGCCACGACCAGTGTCCAGGCGGTGGGCGCGAGCCCGCACGCCAGCGAGGTCACACCGAAGGCGGCCATCCCGCCCAGGAACAGCCGCCGGCGCCCGAACAGGTCGCCGAGCCGGCCGCCGAGGACGAGCAGCACGGCGTACGAGACTCCGTAGCCGGCGACGACGAGTTCGAGGACGGCCTCGCTCGCCGAGAGGTCCTTGCCGATGGTCGGCAGGGCCACGTTCACGATGAAGAAGTCGATGAGGGGCAGCGCCGCGGCCAGCAGCACCGTGAACAGTCCGAGGCCGCTGAGCACGGGTGCCGCCGCCGGGGATTTCACGGTGCGGGAAGCGATGGTTTCGGTCACGTTGACGAGCGTGCGCCTCCCGGGAGACTGGTACCAGAGTGTCCTTATCCTGGTAGCAGGACTACCTGGAAACAGGCTCCGTACAGCGGCAGACTGGAGCGATGACGACCATGGCACAGGAGACGGTGACCGAGCGCACGACACCTGCGCCGCAGACCGCGTCGACGGTCCGGCGCCATGAACTCGCCGCGTTCCTGCGCCACCGCCGCGAGCACATCACCCCCGAGCAGGTCGGCCTGCCGCGCGGCACCCGGCGCCGTACACCGGGCCTGCGCCGCGAGGAGGTCGCGCAGCTCGCCGCGGTCGGGGTCACCTGGTACACGTGGCTCGAACAGGCGAGGGACATCCAGGTCTCGGTACAGGTCCTGGACGCGCTGGCCCGCACCCTGTTCCTGGACAGCAGCGAACGCACCCACCTCTTCCAGCTGGCCGGTGCGATCGACCCGCGGCCGGCCACGACCTGCGCGGTCGTCACGCCCGCCCTGAAGATGATGCTGGACCAGCTGGACCCGATCCCGGCCTGCCTCCAGAACAGCAGGTACGACATCCTCGCCTACAACCGCACCTACGGGATGCTGCTCTGCGACCTGGACGCGGTGCCGCCCGAGGACCGCAACTGCATGATCCTCTCCTACACGCACGAGGAGTGGCGGTCGTCGATCGTGCACCTGGAGAAGACCCAGCGCCTCATGGCCGCCCGCTTCCGCGGCTCGATGGCCGACCACCTCGCCGACCCCACCTGGAAGACCCTCCTCAAGCGCCTGCGCACGTCCCCCGAGTTCCGCGAGGTCTGGGACCGCCACGAGGTCATGGGCGCCAGCCCCCGCCGCAAGGAGTTCCGCAACACCCACGTGGGCCGCATCACGGTCGACCACACCGACTTGTGGCTGGGCCCGGCGAGGGGCCCGAGGATGGTGACGTACGCTCCCGCGGACGACGAGTCACGAGCCCGCCTGGAGAGGCTGCACGCACTAGCACAGGCAAGGTAAGTCACCCAGGGGCGCGGGGAACTGCGCGACCAGCCACGACGCACCCGCACCCGCAAAACTAAGCGTTGATCCCCGCCGCTTCGCGCACTTCAACAGACGCCAACTTCTCAGCCGTACGCTCAGCAGTCCGCCGAGCCCAAGCCCCACTCGTAACCGCCCCGAGCACCAGCACAGCCAACCCGCACACCACCAAGATCCACCACCCGGGCCGAGCAGCAGAAACAAACGTCTCCTTGTACGACGACGCAGACACCCCGGAAGCCAACACCGCCCCCACCACGGCAACCCCCAGCGTCTGCCCCAACTGCCGACTCGTGGAAGCAACCGCCGCCGCAACCCCGGCCTGAGCCCGAGGCATCCCCGACACCGCGGTGTTCGTGATCGGCGCGTTCACAAACCCGAACCCGATCCCGAACAGCGCGTACCCGATGAACCGCGAGACCCCCGACGTCTCCGCCTCGAACCCCGCGAACATCACCGCACTCGCCGTCATCGCCGTCCCCGCGATCAACAGGGATATTCGGGGCCCGTGACTACCGACCAGCCGCCCCGAGACCGGCGCGCAAAGGAACGTGGGCACAGCCATCGGCAGCATCCACAGCCCGGCGTGCAGCGCGTCAAGACCGACCACGTTCTGCAGATACAGCGTGGACAGGAACAGGAACCCGCCCAGCGCCGAGAACGCGCTGATCGCGATCACCGTCGCCCCACTGAACGGAGCCGACCGGAAGAACCGCAGATCGATGAGCGGCTCATCGCGCCGAGGCTCGTACCAGAGCAGGGCGACAAGGGCCGCCAACGCCAGCACCGCGAACGGCAGGATCGAGGTGAACCCGGAGCTCGGCGCCTCGATGATCGCGTACGTCAGGGAGCCGAACAGCGCGATCACCAGGAGCTGGCCGACCGGGTCGGCACGGCGGGCCTTGGGCGCGCGGGACTCGGGGATGAACTTCAGCGTGAGCAGCAGCGCGGCCAGCCCCACTGGCAGGTTGATCCAGAAGATCGAGCGCCAGCCGACCGAGTCCACGAGCAGCCCGCCGATCAGCGGCCCCGCGGCCATCGATATGCCGACGACCGCGCCCCACACACCGATCGCCCGGGCGCGCTCGCGCGGCTCGGTGAAGGTGTTGGTGATGATCGACATGGCGACCGGGTTGAGCATCGAGCCGCCGACCGCCTGGATCATGCGGAACCAGATCAGCGCGTCCAGATTCGGCGCCAGGGAGCAGAGCAGGGAGCCGAGGCTGAAGACCACCAGGCCGGTGATGAAGACCCGCTTGCGGCCGATCCGGTCGGCGGTGGAGCCCGCCAGCATCAGCAAGGAGGCCAGGACCAGGGTGTACGCGTCGATCGTCCACTGCAGACCGGAGGTCGACGCGTGCAGATCGGTCTGCATCGCGGGCAGCGCGACGTTCAGGATGGTCACGTCCAGGCTCACGATCAGCAGACTCATGCAGCAGATCGCGAGCACCAGCTGTCGGCGGCGGTGGCTGAGCTCGGGCATGCGCACCATCGTACGCCAAACTCGATAGTGCGGCTAACTAATTACCGATACACGGTCCTCGGAACCGGGCACCCGGCGTCGTACGGGACAATGGAGCAATGTCCACGCCCGTGTCCCTGTCTGCCGCCCCCTCTGCCTCGCCGTCCGCGTCCCCGGCTGTGCCCCCCTTGCAGGTCGGCCCGCACACCGTCTCGCCGCCCGTCGTCCTGGCTCCCATGGCCGGGATCACGAACGCGCCCTTCCGCACCCTGTGCAGGGAGTTCAGCGGCGGCAAGGGCCTGTTCGTCAGCGAGATGATCACGACGCGGGCACTGGTCGAGCGCAATGACAAGACCATGCAGCTGATCCGTTTCGACGAGACCGAGAAGCCTCGCTCGATCCAGCTGTACGGCGTGGACCCGGCGACCGTCGGCAAGGCCGTCCGCATGATCGCGGAGGAGGGGCTCGCCGACCACATCGACCTCAACTTCGGCTGCCCGGTGCCGAAGGTCACCCGCAAGGGCGGCGGCTCCGCGCTGCCGTACAAGCGGAACCTGCTGCGGGCGATCCTGAAGGAGGCCGTCAGCGGGGCCGGTGACCTGCCCGTCACGATGAAGATGCGCAAGGGCATCGACGACGACCACATCACGTTCCTCGACGCCGGCCGCATCGCCGTCGAGGAGGGCGTCACGTCCATCGCGCTGCACGGCCGCACGGCCGCGCAGCACTACGGCGGTACGGCGGACTGGGACGCGATCGCGCGGCTGAAGGAGCACGTCCCGGAGATCCCCGTGCTCGGCAACGGCGACATCTGGTCGGCGCAGGACGCGCTGCGGATGGTGCGGGAGACCGGGTGCGACGGGGTCGTGGTCGGGCGCGGATGCCTCGGGCGGCCGTGGCTGTTCGCCGACCTCGTGGCCGCGTTCGAGGGGCGTCAACAGGCCCGCGCCGGAGGCGCTGATGGATGCAGTCTGGAGCCGTCGTTGCGTGAGGTCGCCGACGTCATGGTGCGGCACGCGACGCTGCTCGGGGAGTGGATCGGGGACGAGGCGCGGGGAGTCATCGACTTCCGCAAGCACGTCGCCTGGTACCTGAAGGGCTTCGCGGTCGGCAGCGAGATGCGCAAGCGGCTCGCGATCACCTCGTCGCTGGAGGAACTCCGGTCCGGGCTCGACGAGTTGGACCTCGACCAGCCCTGGCCGGTCGGCGCGGACGGGCCCCGCGGCCGTACGTCCGGCAACAACAGGGTGGTGTTGCCGGACGGTTGGCTGAAGGACCCGTACGACTGCGCGGGGATCAGCGAGGACGCGGAACTGGACACGTCCGGGGGCTGAACGCCCTTCGCCCGGTACCTGGTTCGCTCAGTTCTTCTTCGGGTGGGGCGTCGAGCCGTACGCCGTCAGGAACTTGTCGCGGAAGTCGCTCATCTTCCAGACCGGGGCCTTGTGGGCGGGGCGCAGGCCGTCGGTCCAGTTCCAACTGTCGATCTTCTCAAGGACCTTGGGGTCCTTGGCGACGATCGAGATCGGGACGTCACGGCTGGCGTGGTTGCCGCTGACCCGGGCGATCGGCTGGTGGTCGCCGAGGAAGACGAGCACGGTGTTGTCGTTGCCGTAGCGCTCCAGCCACTGGGTGAGGGAGTTCACCGAGTACTGGATCGACTTGCCGTACTCCTGGCGGGACTTGGTGGTGTCGGCGATGACGCTGGACGCCTTGTTGCCGGCCTTCTGGATCGCGTCGAAGACCGAACCGTTGCCCAGCTGGTCCCACGGGACGAGCTTCGGGATCGGCGCCCAGGGCTGGTGGCTGGAGGTCAGGATGATCATCGACATCAGCGACTTGCCGTCGGCGCGCGGCTTGCTGTGCACCTGCTTCTGGAACTGCTCCAGCGCGTACTGGTCCGGCATCGTCGACCAGCTGAACTTCGGTCCCTTGTAGCCGAGTTGGAAGGCGTTGTAGACCTTGTCGAGGCCGTAGAAGCTCTGCTCCGGCCAGCCCTTCTGGATGCCCGGCATCACGCCGACGGTGTCGTAGTCGCCGGTCTTCTTGAAGGCGTCGGTCAGGCTCAGGTGGTCGCTGGCCATCACCGTGCGGTAGCGCTGCTGGTTGCTGACCCACAGGCCCGACATGGTGGTGGAGTGGCCGAGCCAGCTGCTGCCGCCGTAGGTCGCCGAAGTCAGCCAGCCGCTCTTCGCGGCGAAGCCCGCCTTCGAGAGGGCCTTGGTGTCGGCGGCGAGCGTCGAGTCGACGCCGGGCGCCATGATCGGGTCCTCGATCGCGCTACGGCCGTAGCTCTCGATGAAGGTGAAGATCATGTCCTTGCCGCGGAGGCCCGGGACGAGCTGGCTGCCGGGGGTGTTGCCGAACGCGTCGACCTTCGCGACCTTCTTGAACTCGGCCTCGTCGCGCAGGGTTTCCTGCATCGCGCGCACCTGGTACTTGATGACGCCGGCGGTGTGGTCGGCGGCGAGCGGGATGCCGTGGAACTCCAGCGCGAAGGCGGTGAGGGTGATCCACACCGTGCCGGCGATCAGGGTGCCCTTGGTGGCGATGGCCTTGTAGGCGACCAGGACGTTGCTGAGGCGGACCATCGCCAGTGCGACGAGGACGATCAGCGCGACGATGAGGGCGATGAGGGCGACCGTGATGACCTGGGTGGCCGTCCCGCCGAAGGTGTCCTTCAGATACCCGCGGGCGTCCCCGAACAGGCTCCAGTCCAGGATGATGTTGAAGTGCCGGCCCAGGTATTCGTTGAACCCCATGTCGAACATGTTCAGCACGGCGATGGCCCCGACGAGCGCGCCGAACCCCGCGGCCACGATGATCCGGGCCCGCCGCGGCAGACTCAGCAGGATCACCGCCGCCATGATCGCCTCGGCGGGCAGCCGCGCGAACTCCATGAGCCTCAACTGGCCCAGGGTGTTGGGCATTTCGAGGCAGATGTAGACCAGCACGGCGGCGAGGAACGTGACGACCCAGGAGAGGGTGAGCGCGGCGACGGGGTGCCTCTCGCGCCAGGCTTGCATACGGCGCCGGATGCCTAGGCGACTGCTCCAGGTGCGTAGGCCTGGGCGTTTGGGGCGGGGGGTGGTGGGCTCGGTAGCGCCGGAGGCGGTGTCTACGGCGGCTTCGGGGTCGGCACCGGTGGCTGCGCCGGCTTCGGCTGAGGTGTCCGCGTGCGGGTCCGTGTCGGTGGCTGAGGCGTCGGGTTCGGCTTCGACTTCGGCGGACGGGCCGGTCGCGGTGGCCTTCTCGACGGCTTCGGAGTCGACGGCTTCGGGGGCGGTGGCGCCGGTGTCCTCGGCCGTCCGGGACTTCACGGCGCCGGAGGCGGTGTCGGGGGTCCCGGCGGACACGGTTTCGGGCGCGGCTTCCGCCGTAGTCCCGGACGGCGCTTCTACGTCCCGTTCGGGCGTGGAGGCCTCGGCTTGCCCGGTCTCGGCAGCGGGAGAAGCGCCGGCTTCGGGGGCGGCGCTTGCGGGGGTGCCGGCCTTGGTCGCGGCGTCATGAAGTGAACCGGCCTCGGTCTTCACGGCGGTAGAAGCGCCGGCTTCGGTCTCGGCGCCCGCAGAGGAACCGGCCTTGGTCCCGGCAAGGACAGAGGAACCGGCCTCGGCTTGGGCAGTGGCAGCGTCGGCTTCGGGCTTGGCGCCCGCAGGGGAACCGGCCTCGGTCCCGGCAAGGACAGGGGAACCGGCCTCGGCCTGGGCCGTGGCAGCAGCGCCGGCTTCGGGCTTGGCGCTTGTGGGCGAACCTGCCTTCGTCTTGGAGCCCGCCAGGGTGCCGGCCTTGGTCGCGGCGCCAGCAGAAGGCCTGGCCTTGCTCTTGACGCTCGCGAGGCGCTCGGCCTTCGTCTCGGCGGCTGCGGGGGTGCTGGCCTTGGTCTTGCCGTCGGGGCCCGCCGACAGGCCGGTCTCGGCGACGGCAGCTGCGGAGGTTCCGGCCTTGGCCTCGCTCGCGGTGACTTCGGAAGTGTCGGCCTCATCCTTGCCAACCGCGGAACTCCCCGCGCCCGCCTCGGACTTGGACGAGGTGCCGGAGGCCTCCGGCGTTGCTATCGCGTCGCCCGGCGTCGGCTTCGGTGTCGGTTCGTCGTTCGTGTCCGGCGGCAGTACCTCGCCATCGGCTGCCCCGGCCGTATTCGGTGTCTGGCGTGTGCTCGTGTGCTGAGGCAACCCGAAGGTCCTTCCGTGCGAGGCCCGTGATCGGAGTGGAGGGGCGGTCCGACTGGGGAGGCAGGACCGCCGCTCTTCCGTACGAGTTGCCTCGGGCCCCTGTTCACGGAACTGGGCAAACACCCGGCAAACGCCTTATCACCGTTGTGTCACGCGCCCCCGACCGCCGTGAGCAGCGCCAACGGAGCCGCCGCCGAACGGGACTCCCGAACGCACGCGTGCGGGTACGGAACCGGCTCCGGGTGGGTGTCGCGGCCGTAGCCCGCGAGGACCTCCGGGAGGCGGTGGCCGGTCGCCGTCGCCGCGTCGACCAGCGCGTGCGCGACCGTGCGGGCCTCGTCGTGCAGGCCGTAGCGGGCAAGCCCGAGTGTGATCAGCGCGTTGTCGTGCGGCCAGACCGAACCCCGGTGGTAGGAGAGCGGGTGGTACGCCGCTTGGCCCGACGCCAGCGTGCGGACTCCCCAGCCCGAGAAGAAGTCCGGCGCCAGGAGCCTGCGGCCCACCAGCTCGCCGTACTCCTTGTCCAGCAGGCCGGACCAGAGCAGATGCCCGGCATCCGACGCCAGCGCGTCGACCTGCCTTCCCTCGCCGTCCAGCGCCAGCGCCGGGAACGAGTGGTCCCGCATCCAGAAGTCCCGCTGGAAACGGTCCCGGAGGTCCGACGCGGCCTGTTCCAGGAGGGCCGCGTACGTCTCGTCCTCCCACACCGTCCGCGCCACCCACGCCGTGCGGCGCAGCGCGTCGTACGCGTACCCCTGCGCCCCCGCCGCCATCACCGGACCGCTCGCCCGCGTGCCGTCGGCGCCGCAGATCGCGCCGGGGGAGTCCTTCCAGTTCTGGTTGGCGAGGCCGCCCTGGTCGGCTCGGTAGACCAGGTAACCGCGTGACGTGAGGCCGCCGTGGTCCAGCATCCAGCCGATCGCGGCACGGGCGTTGGGCTCCAGGCGGCGGGCCAGGGCCGTGTCGCCGGTCTGCTCCACGTACGCGCCGAGCAGCACCAGGAACAGCGGCGTCGCGTCCACCGAGCCGTAGTAACGCCCGTACGGCACCTGCCCGAAGTGCGCCAACTCGCCGTGCCGCACCTCGTGCACGATCTTGCCGGGCTGGGAGACCGACTCGGGGCCCACCGCCGTCGCCTGCGTCGCGGCCAGCGCCGGCAGTGTGGCGGCGGCGAGTTGGGGGCGGTACGGGAGAGCGAACAATGACGTCAAGAGCGCGTCCCTGCCCAGCAGGGTCAGGAACCACGGTGCCCCGGCCGCCGGCACGCGCAGCTCCTCGCCGTCCGGGCCCGTCGCCGGTACCTGGAGCGAGGCCAGGTCCGACAGGCCCCGGGCGCAGGCCGCCGCCAACTCCGGCCAGCCGGTGGGGAAGGAGACGCCCTGGACGTACTCGCCCTCCAGCGCGATGAGTTGGTCGTTCAGGGCGGACGGGGAGCGCGGTACCCGCAGGGCGCGCTTGTCGCCGTGCGGGCGGGCCATCACGCGGAGCGCCAACTCGGCGGTGCCGTGCGGTTCGAGGTCCAGGGTCCACACCATGCGGCGGGCGCCGGTGCCGGTCTCCTCGACGCCGTCGGGAGCGGGCTCGGCCGTGACCGTCGTACAGGACCGCCATTCGCCGCGCTGGTAGGCGAACTCCACGCCGTCCTCCAGGACTTGGCGGGAGCGGGTCGCGCCGGTCTTCGCGTAGGTGCGGTAGTCGGAGCGGAGTTCGAACTGGTCCGTGAAGTCCGCGTCGGCGGTGACCGCGAGCCGGACCGTCGTCGGCACCGGACGGTTGCTCGTCACCTTCAGCGACTCGACGAACGCGCCGTCGCCCACGGCCTGTTCACGGAAGAGCGTGTGTGCGGGCGGCTCCTGGCGGCCACCGCGCGGGACGAGGACACAGCGCGCCATGTCCCCGTCGGCCACCGGCGTCAGCGCCTCCGGCACCGCGCCGTCGACCGTCAACTGCCAGCGGCTCAGATGCCGGGCGTCCCGTACGAATAACCCGTCCGGGGAACTGCCGCCCCGTACGCCGCTGATGTCCCCGCCGTCGCCCACGGCTGCGAACGTCCCGCCGTGCACGAGCAGATGATGCCGGTCCGTCATCCCCGGTCCCCTCCCTTGACTCTCTTGGCGACCTTGACTTCTGTGTCACTGACGTCGGCGTCAGTCACGTGTGTCACTCATGTCGAACGTGCCGAGACCCGCGGCGGACACGCCGTGCCCGGGGGGCTCGTGAAGCAGATCGAGGGTCAGCGCGGCGGTCCAGCTGAAGCCGGTCGCGCCGCACGCCTCACCGTCGTACGGGTCGACGTACTCGGCGAAGTCGGTGGCGGCGGCGGTCTCCAGCACCGCCGTGCGCAGCGCCTCCGCCCGTGTCCGCTCGCCGTGCAGCCGCAGCCCGCGCTCCAGCAGCCAGCTCGTGTTGAACCAGGCCGGCCCGCGCCAGTACCGGTGCGGATCGAACGCCTCGCCCAACAGGTCGTAGCTGGGCGGGAGTTGAGTGGTGTCCCCGAGCCCGAAGTGCGGACCGGACGCCGTACGGACGAGGGCCGTGGTGATGTCCCGGGGCAGGTCGGGGAGGAGGAGCGGGATCAGGCCGGAGACGCTGCGCTCGGGGATGAGCTCTTCACCGCGCACGTCGCGGCAGAAGAACATGCCCTCCGCCGGGTCCCACAGCCGGTCGATCAGCACCCCGGTGAGGCGCTCCGCGCGCGCGTGCCGGGCCGTGCCCGTCGCGCCCAACTCCCGTGCGATACGGGCCAGTGCGTGCTCGGAGGCGATGAGCAGCGCGTTGAAGGACGGGTCCTCCACCGCGAACTCGCTTGCCCCGTCGGCGTATTCGCCGTCCCGGTAGTCCGTCGCGAGGCGCACGTAACGGCCGTAGTCCAGGTCCGTCGGCCGGTCCTCGGCCGCTCCGTGGTCGAGGTCGGCGCGGCGGAAGGAGCGGGCCGGGGCCGGCGTGATCCGGCCCAACGGGGCGTCCCAGCAAGGGCTGTTGTCCATACCCTGTTCCCAGGGGTGTACGACGGACGCGAGTCCGCCCCCGCCCAGGTCCCGCCGGTGCAGCAGATAGCGGTGCCAGGCGGCCAGCCGGGGGTAGACACCGGCGAGGAAACCACGCGCGCGGGAGAGGCCCGGGTCGGCGCAGTGGACCAGCCACGCTGCCAGCGCGTGGACCGGTGGCTGCACGATGCCCGAGGTCTGTACGGTGCGCGGGGCGCCCACTGCGCGTCCCGCGGTCGAGGAGCGCCAGAAGTCGGGGCTCGGGAAGTACGCGTCGAGCGGTACGGAGGGGTTGAAGACGATGTGCGGGATACGTCCGTCGCCCCACTGGGCGGCGAGCAGCGTCTCCAGCTCCGTCTGCGCCCGCAGCGGCGAGAGGTGCCGTAGACCGATCGCGATGAACGCGGAGTCCCAGGACCACTGGTGCGGATACAGACCGCGGGAGGGGACGGTTGAGGTACCCGTCCAGTTCCCTTCCAGTACGGCAGCCGCCCTGAGGTGCAGCGAACCTGACAAGGGTGGCGGATCGTATACGAAGGTGCGTTCCACGGGGAGGGCTGTGAGCTGGGCAGTGCGATCCACTCGGGACTCCACGAAACACATCGTGCCGACCGGTTCGGTCATGGCTACCGTAGGGTTACGTCTATTTAACACGCAAAACTCAATATGTAATGCAGGGTTGAGAAACACAAGGGGGTGCGCATGACTGGACGAGGTCAAGCGAGCGCCGGCGATCTGCTCGAACTGGTACGCACCGGGCGCGCCACGACCCGCGGCGCCCTCCAACAGGTGACCGGACTCTCACGCGCGACCGTCGGCCAGCGCCTGGACCGGCTCTTCCGCGCGGGCTGGCTGCGCGAGGGCGCGGGCGGCCCGGTGGACTCCCCGCTGGGCGGGCGTCCGTCGATCACCCTGGAATTCGACGACGCCCACGCCGTAGTCCTCGCGGCGGACCTGGACACCCGCCACGCGCGCGCGTGCGTCCTCTCGCTCACCGGCGAGATCCTCGCGGAGCACGGCGGCACGCTGGTCATCGAGGACGGCCCGGACGCCGTACTGGGTGAACTCGGCCGCTGGTTCGCCGAGTTGCTGGAGAAGGCCGGACACCGGGCGTCGGAGGTGTGCGGCATCGGCCTCGCGGTCCCCGGCCCGGTCGACACCGGCACCGGCCGCGTCGTCCAGCCGCCGATGATGCCCGGCTGGGACGGTTACGACATAAGAGGGCGCCTGGCCCGCGCCTTCACCGAACACACCGGCGCCCCCCGGGTCCCGGTCCTGGTCGACAACGACGCCAACCTCATGGCCTACGGCGAACAGCGCACCGGCCACCCCGACTGCGCGGCCTTCGTCCTGGTCAAGGTCTCGACGGGTATCGGCGCGGGAGTGGTCGTCGGCGGTTCCATCTTCCGGGGGATCGACGGCGGCGCCGGCGACATCGGCCACATCCGCGTCCCGGCGGGCGCGCAGGCGCTGTGCCGCTGCGGGTCCTACGGCTGTCTCGCCGCCGTCGCGAGCGGTGGCGCCGTGGCGCGACGGCTGGCCGAGACCGGGGTGCCGGCGGCGTCCGGCTCGGATGTGCGGGACCTGTTGGCGTCGGGGCACCCGGGAGCGGCCGCGTTCGCCCGCGAGGCGGGACGGCAGGTCGGCGACGTGCTGGCGACCGTGGTGACGCTGCTCAACCCCGGGGTGCTGATGATCGCGGGGGACCTGGCCGGCACCTCCTTCCTCACGGGCGTGCGCGAGCTGCTGTATCAGCGGGCGCTGCCGCGCTCCACCGCTCATCTGCACGTACTGACCTCGCGGCTGGGCGAGCGGGCCGGGCTGGTGGGGGCGGGGGCGCTGGTCGTGGAGCATCTGTACGCGCCGGAGCGGGTGGAGGAGCGGTTGCTCGCGCTGGGCATGTGAGGGCGTGGCGGGTGCGTGAGGTTCAGGGGCATGTGACGTCCGGGTTTCCGTCCCGAGACTCGTCCGGATGGTGAAATCCGGTCGGGTGTGGAAGCGTGATTCTCGCCACCTTTGATAGGGGTGGCGCTCAGGTGAGCGGATCTTGCGCGGCTGCACTTCTCCAAGGGGTGGCACTCCGTGCCACCCCTTGATCGTTCATCGATCGAAAACAGGCGAGCCGCGAACCGCTCATGTGAGCGCAAAAGTGCGCTGATGGACCGTGCCGCGTTCAAGAAGTGAAAACATCCGCCGGTGTTCGCTTGCCGAGCTTTGACTTTCGATCCGCTGGCGGACTGCCGGTTACAGACGCATGACATGCAAGTGGACGTACCCAGGCGCCTTCGATCTGGGTATGTTCCTGGCCGTCAGGGCAGCCACCCGCGTCCCGAGGAGTCGAGACCCGTGTCGGAAAACAAAGAACCCCACGTAGTGAAGTTCGTCTACGACTTCACCGAGGGAAACAAGGACCTCAAGGACCTCCTCGGCGGCAAGGGTGCCAACCTCGCCGAGATGACGAACCTGGGCCTTCCCGTCCCTCCCGGCTTCACCATCACCACCGAGGCGTGCAAGACGTACCTCGACAGTGGCGAGGAGCCGGCGGCACTGCGTGACGAGGTGAGTGCACACCTCGACGCCCTCGAAGCGGCGATGGGCAAGAAGCTGGGGCAGGCCGACGACCCCCTCCTCGTGTCGGTGCGCTCCGGGGCGAAGTTCTCGATGCCCGGCATGATGGACACCGTCCTGAACATCGGGCTCTCCGACAAGTCCGTGCAGGGCCTGGCGAAGCAGGCCGGCGACGAGCGCTTCGCGTGGGACTCGTACCGCCGCCTGATCCAGATGTTCGGCAAGACCGTCCTCGGCGTCGACGGCGACCTCTTCGAGGAGGCGCTCGACAAGGCCAAGGACGTCAAGAAGGTCGTCGTGGACACCGAGTTGGACGCGGCCGACCTGAAGAAGCTGGTCACCCGGTTCAAGCGGATCGTCAAGACCGAGGCCGGCCGCGACTTCCCGCAGGACCCGCGCGAGCAGATGGACCTCGCCATCCACGCGGTCTTCGACTCCTGGAACACCGACCGCGCCAAGCTCTACCGCCGCCAGGAACGCATCCCGCACGACCTCGGCACGGCGGTCAACGTCTGCTCCATGGTCTTCGGCAACCTCGGCCCCGACTCGGGCACGGGCGTCGCCTTCACCCGCGACCCGGCCAGCGGCCACCAGGGCGTCTACGGCGACTACTTGCAGAACGCGCAGGGCGAGGACGTCGTCGCCGGCATCCGAAACACCGTCCCCCTCGCGGAACTTGAGCAGATCGACAAGAAGTCGTACGACCAGCTCATGCAGATCATGAAGACCCTGGAGAACCACTACAAGGATCTCTGCGACATCGAATTCACCATCGAGCGCGGGCAGTTGTGGATGCTGCAGACGCGGGTGGGGAAGCGGACGGCGGGTGCGGCCTTCCGTATCGCGACCCAACTCGTCGACCAGGGGCTGATCGACGAGGCGGAGGCGCTCCAGCGGGTCACCGGGGCGCAGTTGGCGCAGCTGATGTTCCCGCGCTTCGACGAGGACGCGAAGGTCCAGCAGGTCGGGCGGGGCATCGCGGCCTCGCCGGGTGCGGCGGTCGGCAAGGCGGTCTTCGACTCGTACACGGCGGTGAAGTGGTCGCGTTCGGGCGAGAAGGTGATCCTGGTCCGCCGGGAGACGAACCCGGACGACCTCGACGGCATGATCGCGGCGGAGGGCATCCTCACCAGCAGGGGTGGCAAGACGTCCCACGCGGCCGTCGTAGCGCGGGGCATGGGCAAGACGTGTGTCTGCGGCGCGGAAGAGCTTGAGGTCGACACCAAGCGGCGCCGGATGACGGTGCCGGGTGGTCACGTCGTCGAGGAGGGCGACGTGATCTCGATCGACGGGTCGAGCGGCAAGGTGTACTTGGGCGAGGTCCCGGTCGTCCCCTCGCCGGTCGTGGAGTACTTCGAGGGCCGGATGCACGCGGGTGCCGACGACGCCGACGAGCTGGTCGAGGCGGTCCACCGGATCATCGGATACGCGGACCGCGTACGGCGGTTGAGGGTGCGCGCCAACGCGGACAACGCCGAGGACGCGCTGCGCGCCCGCCGCTTCGGGGCGCAGGGCATCGGCCTGTGCCGTACGGAGCACATGTTCCTCGGCGACCGCCGCGAACTGGTCGAGCGCCTGATCCTGGCCGACACGGACACTGAGCGCGAGGAGTCCCTCAAGGCGCTGCTCCCGCTCCAGAAGGCCGACTTCGTCGAGCTGTTCAAGGCGATGGACGGACTCCCGGTCACCGTCCGGCTGTTGGACCCGCCGCTGCACGAATTCCTGCCGGACATCACGGAGTTGTCGGTCCGTGTCGCCCTCGCGGAGTCCCGCCAGGAGTCCCACGAGAACGACCTCCGCCTCCTCCAGGCGGTCCACCGCCTGCACGAGCAGAACCCGATGCTGGGGCTGCGGGGTGTGCGGTTGGGCCTGGTGATCCCGGGCTTGTTCACGATGCAGGTAAGGGCGATCGCGGAGGCCGCCGCCGAACGCAAGGCGGCCAAGGGCGACCCGCGCGCCGAGATCATGATCCCGCTCGTCGGCACGGTCCAGGAGCTGGAGATCGTCCGCGAGGAGGCCGACCAGGTCGTCGCGGAGGTCGAGGCGGCAACGGGCACGTCCCTGAAGCTCTCGATCGGCACGATGATCGAACTCCCGCGCGCGGCCCTGACAGCGGGCCAGATCGCGGAGGCGGCGGAGTTCTTCAGCTTCGGCACGAACGACCTCACGCAGACGGTGTGGGGCTTCAGCCGGGACGACGTAGAGGCCTCCTTCTTCACGGCCTACCTGGAGAAGGGCATCTTCGGCGTCAGCCCCTTCGAGACGATCGACCGTGACGGCGTCGGCTCGCTGGTGCAGCTCGCGGCGAAGGCGGGCCGCGAGACCCGCCCGGACCTCAAGCTCGGCGTCTGCGGCGAACACGGCGGCGACCCCGAGTCGGTCCACTTCTTCCACGAGGTCGGCCTGGACTACGTGTCGTGTTCCCCCTTCCGCATTCCGGTGGCCCGGCTCGAGGCGGGGCGGGCGGCTTCGGCGGGGCAGGGGAGCGATCACCGGTAACCGGTAGGCCTACGGCCATCTGGACCCCGGAGCCGCCACCCGTCCCCGACCCTCAACCGATGGGCGGCGGTTCCGGATCACGAGGGGAGGGGCGGCACCCTGTGCGGGGGTGTCGCCCCTCTCCGCTGTCGTCCGGTGTCACTCGCAGGCGACGCCGTCCCCGTCCCGGTCGAGGTGGGAGTCGTAGCCGGGCTGCCCCGCGTACAGGGGGGTGACGCCGGCGGCGCGGGCTGCCGTGCAGTTCGTGTAGTACGTGCCGGCCCCTCCGCCGGAGTCGCCGCTACCGGAACCCGAACCGGATCCGCTGTCCACGGCGGCCTCGGCGGTGACCGTCTTGGTGACCTTGACGGTCCTGGTCGTGGTGACCGTGGGCGCGGGCGCCGGGGTGGCCGTCTCCGTCGTCGTCGCGGTGACGGTCATCGTCGGCTGCGGCCTGGCGGCGGCGGGCTTCGCGTCGGCCGTCGTGTCCTTCTTCGTGTCCTGGCCGGAGGCGCCGATACCGACGCCGACGAAGAGGGCCAGCGCGAGGGCCGGGAGCACATACCGCTTGCGTGCCCAGCGGGGCGCGGGCTGGGGAGCCGGTGGTACGGGTGGCATCGCGTACGGATGAGTCATCTCGTCCCCCTGTGTCTGGTGTGGCATGGAACGTAATACCGGGACGGGATACGCGAAGGAGGAGTGACCAACCTGTGATGGTCACGTCACTCGGTGTGCGGGGAGCGGGGCCGGTCCGGCTCTCGTACGCTCGTCGTGCACCGGGATGCACGTCTCGACGGAGGGAACCGCCCATGTCCGGCTGGAACGAGAAGGACGTCCCCGACCAGCGCGGCCGGGTTGCCGTCGTCACCGGGGCCAACAGCGGGCTCGGCTACGTCACCGCGCGCGAGCTGGCCCGCAAGGGTGCCCGGGTCGTGCTCGCGTGCCGGAGCGAGGTGCGGGGGAGTGAGGCCGCCGACCGGATCGTGGCCGAAGTGCCGGGCGCCGAGGCGCAGTTCGGGCGGCTGGATCTCGGGGATCTGGCCTCCGTGCGGGAGTTCGCGGGCACTTTCCCCTACGAGCGGCTCGATCTGCTCGTCAACAACGCCGGGGTCATGGCGATGCCGTACGGCACCACGGTGGACGGGTTCGAGACGCAGTTCGGGGTCAACCACCTGGGGCACTTCGCGCTCACCGGGCTGTTGCTGCCGGCGCTGCTCGACGCTCCCGACGCCCGGATCGTCACGCTCTCCAGCTTCATGCACGTGCTCGCCAACATCGACATCGACGACCTCAACAGCGAGCGCCGGTACAGCCGTTGGACCGCGTACTCCCGGTCCAAGACCGCCAACCTGCTCTTCACCCACGAGCTGGCGCGACGGCTCGCGGCGGCCGGTTCAGGGGTGGTCGCGGCCGCCGCCCACCCCGGGTACGCCGCCACCAACCTCCAGACCGCCGGTCCGCAGGCGGAGGGGCGCAGGGGCGCCGAGCGGTTCATGGAGATCGGCAACCGCGTCTTCGCCCAGTCCGCGGAGGCCGGCGCGCTGCCCTCCCTCTACGCGGCCACCGCCCCCCGACGTACGCCCTGATGCGTTCTTCGGCCCCCGTATCGCGATGTGGCGCGGGGCGCCCGCGCCGTCCTGGCGGGCACCCTGGACCCTCAACGACGCGATGGGGCAACGCCTTTGGGCCGCTTCGGAGGAGCTGACGGGGGTCGTCTACGACCAACTCAAGCCGTGAGTGGTTGAGTTACCGGCATTCAGGCCAACGGTCTCTACGCCGTCGCGCCGCTGTCCACCACCAGGTCCGTGCCCACCACCGACGCGGCGTCGTCCGAGGCCAAGTAGAGGACGGCGGCGGCCACTTCGGACGTGGCGGAGATGCGGCCCAGGGGGAGCGTGGCCCGTACGCGTTCGGCTCGGTCGGCCTCCGTCTCGCCCGCGCGCAGGGACATCGGGGTGTCCGTGGCGCCGGGGCTGACCACGTTGATGCGGACGCCCTCGCGGATGTGGTCGACGGCGGCGCCCTTGCTCAGGACGGCTACGGCGGCCTTGGACGCGGCGTAGGCGGCGGCCCCGGGGCTGCTCGTGTGCACGCCGAAGGTCGACGCAACGTTGACGATCGCGCCGCCGGACGGCTGGCTCCGCATCTGCCGGACCTCCGCCTGGAGCGCGAGGAAGACTCCGGTGACGTTGATGTCGAGCTGTGTGCGCCAGTCCTCCTCGGTGAGGTCGGCGAGGGGGCGTCCGCCCCGGAAGATCCCCGCGTTGTTGACGGCCACGTCGAGCGAGCCGTAGCGGTCCACGGCTGCCTGGACCAGGGCTTGGGCGTCAACTGCCCTCGATACGTCGGCGGTTACCGCGAGGGCCTTCCCGCCCTCGGCCTCGATCAGCGCGACGGTCTCGTCCAGCGGTTCGCGTCGCCGCCCTGCTACGACGACGTTCGCCCCCTCCGCCGCGAACGCGAGGGCGATCGCTCTTCCGATGCCCGAACCCGCCCCGGTGACGAGCGCGGTCCGGCCGGAGAAGCGGGCTGGTGTGTTGCGGCTGGTCATGATCTCCCCTTTTCTTGACCGATCGGTTCAATTTGAGGGCATAGGAAAAGGCCCTGAACAGCGAGGCGTCTCAGTCGAGCAACGTCAGCGCCTGCTCCGCCGCGTCCCGCACCCGAGCCGGCTCCCCGGATGCCCGGCCGACCACCCGCAGCCCCTGCATCAGCACCAGCAGCATGCGCGCGAGGCCGAGCGGATCGCGGTCGGCGGGCAGTTCGCCCTGCGCCTGCGCCCGTACCAACGCCGAACGCAACACCGCCTCCAACTGGTCCCAGTTGCGCTCCACCAGCCGGGTCGCGGCCACGTCGTGCGGGGCGAGTTCGGCCGCCGTGTTGGTCACCAGGCAGCCCAGCGCCCGGAGTTGCTCGTTCGCCGCCTCGGCCGCGTACCGCCGCACGATCGCCCGCACGGGCGGCAGCGCGGGGCCCGGCTGGGACAACTCCCGCACCATCGGGGTGAGTCCGGCCCGGTCGTAGCTCTCCAGAGCCTTCAGATACAGCTCGTGCTTGTTGCCGAAGGTCGCGTAGATGCTGGCCCGCCCGATGCCGAGGTGCTCGACGAGGTCGGACATCGACGTCGCCTCGTAGCCGCGCCGCCAGAACAGCTCCAGGGCTGCCCGCAGCGCGGCCTCGGGGTCGAACTCCTTGGTCCTGGCCATGTCCAGCAGCCTAGGTTTATCGAGAACGCTCAGTCAAGAATGCTCGTCCGACGCACAGGGGCTGGCCCGGTCACGCGAACTCGGGGATCAGCTCGCCCACCCGCCGGATGCTGTCCATGACCCGCTCGTGCGGGATCGCCCCCACCTGCTGGAAGCACATCAACCGGTCGATGCCCGCGTCCGCGTACGCCCGCAGCTTCTTGCGGCACGTGTCCGGGCTGCCGACGATCAGGGAGTCCTGCGCCATCAGCGCCTCGAACAGCTCGTCCTCGGGGACGGTCTCGCCCTGGAGGATGCGGCCGATGGCGAGTTGGGCCGCGTTGGGGGCCGTGTCGACCTCGTCGCGCAGGAACGCGCCGGTCAGGCCGCCGCCGGCCGGGTCGGCGAGGATGCCCTGCTGGATCGTCATCGTCTCGACGAACGCCTCCGCCGCCTCGAAGAAGGTCAGCGCCCGGGCCGTGTACCAGGCCGCCGCCGCTGCGGCACCCGACCGCAGCGCCTCCTCGTCGGTCTCCGCGCAGTGGACGAACGTGAAGAACGCGATCTGGTCGTTGACGAACGCTCCGGCGGGTTGTTCGCAGTCGGCTACGGCCTCCCGGTACAGCTCCACCAGCCGCGCCACCCGGGTCAGCGGCTCCCAGAGGGTCGTGCCCAGGACGCCCACCCCGCGCCGGCCCGCCTCCTCGAACGACGCCGGGCTGGACGCCGCCTGCCACAGGGGCGGGTGCGGGTGTTGGAGCGGTGCGGGGACGAGCGGCTGGTCGCCGGCGCCCGTCCACAGCCGGGGTATCTCCTCGAACGCCCGCTGGGTCTGCGCCCGCGCGCCCGCTGGGTCCACGCCGAACATGCGCCACTCCGGCGCCGTGGAACGCGTCAGGCCCAGCTCCACCCGGCCGCCGCTCAACTGGTCCAGCCAGGCGGCCCGTTCGGCCACTCGCCTCGGATGATTGATCTCGGCCGGTGCCAACACCGCCGCGTGGCCGAGCCGTATCCGGGACGTGCGCTGCGACAGCGCCGCCAGCAGCAGCTCCGGCGCCGAGCTGAGGCTGAACTCCGCCGCGCCGTGGTGCTCCACCTGCCACCAGCAGTCGTACCCGAACTCGTCGGCGAGCACGGCCTGTTCGACCGCCTCCGTGATCCGCCGGTGTTCGTGGTCCTCGGTCGCCCACGGCCTGGGGTCCTGGATCTCGCTGAACATGTCGAGCTTCACGTACTGAACTGCCCTTCGCTCCGGCCAACTTGCGATGGGAAGCGCTCCCACGCGGCCGGATCAGATTGCCGGGGAAGTGTGTTACAGCCGTGATGTTCCGCTGTGAGGCTCATGTGTAGGTGGGAGTGGTTCAGGGGGAGCGGTCCCGCCGCAGCGACGCCACCAGCAGTTCGGTGAACTGTGTCGCCGACCAGGACGTCCGCCGCCCCGTCGCCGTCTGCACCTGCGCCTCGCGCTGCCGGAACACCGGGTGGTCGACGGGGACGTACGCCACGCCCTCGGTCGCGGCGCTCTGATCTGTGTCGCCGAGATCGCCCAGATCGCCGAGGTCTCCGACCAGGGCGAGACCACCGCCCGCCCGCACGAACTCGTACTGCGGAGCGAGGCTGTCGCAGACCAGCGCCGGACGGACCGTGATCCCCTCCAACTGCGCCCCGATGTCGAAGAGTTCACGCTGGCTGGTGCCGGGCGAGGCCAGCGCGAGCGGGTACGCGCACAGGTCGGCGAGGCTGATGCGGTCGCGTCCGTCGAGTGCGTGGCCCAGCGGCACGATCGCCGTCACCGGGACCACGACCGCGCATTCGACGCGGACATCGTGCTGCGGGCCCATCGTGTAGGTGACGGCGACGTCGGCGAGCCCCTCGACCACGCGGCGGGTCGCCTCCTGGCGGGCGACCACGTCCACGCGGAAGGCCACGTCGGGGTGTTCGCGCCGGAAGCCGGCGATCGCCCGCGGCACCAGCCGGCGCGCGAACCCCTCCGAACAGGCGACCGCGACACTGCGCGCCTCCGCACCCCGCCCGGTCCGCAACTCCTCGACCAGCGTGGACGATTCGGTCTCCGTGCGGCGGGCGTGGGCCAGCAGCCGGGAGCCCGCCTCGGTCAGCGTCATCCCGCGCGGATGCCGGGCGAACAGCGGGACCCCGATCCCGGACTCCAGCTTGGCGACCTGCCTGCTGATCGCCGACGGCGCGACGTTCAGGGCGTGCGCCGCCTCGGTCACCGATCCGGTGCGGGCGACCTCCAGGAAGTAGGCGAGGTTCACCGGCAGGAGTTGCATGAGCCCTCTTCCGGGTCAGGGACTGCGTTGCCGAAAGTAGAACGCACCACGTCGCAAACGGCAATGGTCGCTCGCCCGATTCCGCCCTACTCTGCTGGAACGACGAGAGCGCACCGCCCGCCCCACCGCCGCCCTCCCTGGAGAAATCTTCCCGTGATCCCTGAGAAACTGGCCCGTAAAGCCGAGGAGTTCGTCGACTCGGGTGCCTTCTTCACCGAGCTGGCCACCATGGTCGCGTACGCCACGGAGAGTTCCCGTCCGGAGGGCCGCCTTGCCATTGAGGCATACCTCGACGAGTTCCTGACCCCCGCCCTGACCGCCCTCGGCTGTGAGGTCGCCCGCTACGACAACCCCGATCCGGCGGCCGGCCCCTTCCTGATCGGCACCCGCGTCGAGTCCCCCGACCTCCCGACCGTGCTCGTCTACGGCCACGCGGACGTCGTCGAGGGCCAGGCCGGCCGGTGGAGCGAGGGCCGAGACCCATGGACGCTGACCGCCGAGGGCGACCGCTGGTACGGGCGCGGCTCCGCCGACAACAAGGGCCAGCACCTGGTCAAACTGGCCGCGCTGCGCCTACTCCTCGCCGACCAGGGCTCGTTGGGCTTCAACCTGACCTTCCTACTGGAGTCCGGCGAGGAGATCGGCTCGCCCGGTCTCGCCGAATTCGCCGCCACGCACCGGGAGTTGCTGAAGGCGGACGTGCTCGTCGCCTCGGACGGACCCCGCCTGGACGCCACGACCCCGACCCTGTTCCTCGGTGCGCGCGGCGGCCTCGGCCTCCAACTCACCGCCGATCTACGGCCGGACGCCTACCACTCCGGCAACTGGGGCGGCCTGCTGCGCAACCCCGCGACCACCCTGGCCGGTGCCGTCGCGACCCTGGTCGACGGCCACGGCCGTATCCGCGTACCGGAGTTGCTGCCGCCCCCGATCCCGCAGGAGGTCCGCGAGGCACTCGCCGGTGTCACGGTCGCCGCCTCGCCCGGTGACCCGGTGCCGGACGCGGGCTGGGGCGAGCCCGAACTGTCCGCCGCCGAACGGCTCTACGCCTGGAACACCCTCGAAGTCCTCGCCCTCGGCGCCGCCGACGCCGACCGGCCGGTCAACGCGATCCCGGGCAGCGCCCGCGCGGTCCTCCAACTCCGTTACGTCGTGGGCACCGACGCCGACAAGGCCGCCGAGGCGGTCGCCCGGCACCTGGCCGAGCACGGGTACCCGATGGTCGAGGTCCGGGCGCTCGGCAGCTTCGCCGCGAGCCGCACCCCGCTCGACGACCCGTGGGTGCGCTGGACCAAGACCACGCTCGAAGAGGTCACCGGCGGCCCGATCGCCGTGCTGCCCAACATCGGCGGCTCCCTGCCCAACGCCGTCTTCACCGACGTCCTCGGCCTGCCGACCCTCTGGCTGCCCCACTCCTACCCCGGCTGCCTCCAACACGCCCCCGACGAACACCTGTTGGCGCCGATCGCCCGCGAGGGCCTCGTCCTGGCGGCCGGCCTCTTCCACGCGCTCGGCCGTCCGTCGGCGGACCGGCCGCTCCCCGTGCAACCCCGATAGTCCCCAGTCTCGGCACCCGCGCCCCGTCCGGCACACCCCTCCCCAACACCCGCCGGAAGGACCCCCGATGACCGCTCCGTCCCCCCAGCCCATCCAGTCCGCCCACCCCGACGACACCCGGGCGCCGAGCCGTCCCACCGCACGCCGTGCCATCGCGGTGGCCAGCATCGGCAACGCGCTCGAATTCTTCGACCTCGCCCTGTACGCGCTGATGGCTTCCTACATCGGCCGCACGTTCTTCCCCGGCGGCAACCCCGGCGTCCAACTGGTGCAGGCCTACGCCGTGTTCGGCGTGACGTATCTGATCCGGCCGCTCGGTGGGCTGCTGCTCGGCGCGTACGCGGACCGCAACGGCCGTAAGAAAGCACTGGTGTTGTCGATCCGGCTCATGGTGCTCGGCACGCTGCTGCTCGCGGTGATGCCCGGGTACTCGACCCTCGGTATCGCGTCGACCCTGGGGATCGTGCTCGCGCGGCTGATCCAAGGGTTCGCCGCCGGGGGCGAGTTCGGGGCGGCGACGTCGTTCCTGGTCGAGCAGGACGAGCGGCGCAAGAGCTTCCTGGGCAGCTTCCAGTTCGCCAGTCAGGGGCTGTCGACCCTCATGGCGGCCGGCTTCGCGGCGGTGCTCACGGCTGTGCTGTCGGATGCGCAGATGACGTCGTGGGGGTGGCGCGTGCCGTTCGCGTTCGGGCTGTTGATCGGACCGGTGGGCTATTTCGTACGGCGCTACATGGACGAATCCCCGGCGCTGGCACCGCAGTTGGAGTCGGCCGCCCCGAAGCCCTCCCCGATCGTGTCGGTCTTCCGCGACCACTGGGGCGGGCTGCTGATCGCCGGCGGTGCGCTGATCGTCTCGACCGCGCTGAACTTCATGCTCCAGTACCTGCCGACGTACGGCATCGGTCAACTGGGCCTGGACGCCTCGCTGTCGTTCACCGCGCTGTTCATCGCCGGGGCCGTCCTGACCTTCGTCACCCCGCTCGTGGGGCTGCTGGGCGACCGCCACGGCAGGCTGCGTTTCATGATCCCGACCGCGGTGCTGATCGGCGTGAGCGTCGTCCCGCTCTTCCTGTGGCTCAACGCCTCGCCGTCCTTCCTCACGTTCGCGCTGTGCACCACGGTCCTCGCCCTGCTCAAGGCGGTGTACTTCGGCACGCTGCCGTCGGTGATGGCCGACGTCTTCCCGGCCCGGTCCCGCGCGACGGGCCTGTCCTTCAGCTACAACACGACGGTCGCGCTCTTCGGCGGCTTCACCCCGACGATCGCCGCGGCCCTGATCGAGGCGACCGGCTCGCCGGTGGCACCGGGCTACTACCTGCTGGTTACGGCCGTGTTGAGCGCCGCGGCGCTGACGACCGCGCTGCGCACGCACCGGATCCGCTGAGGGAAAAAGAGGGGAGGGAGCCGTGGTGCGCCTCGCGCCGAAGGGGCATCACGGCTCGCGTGTCACCGGGCTTGCCCGCACCTCGTACGCCGCCACCCGCACCGAGGCGTCGTCCAGACACTCCCCGGAGATCAGGTCGAACCGCTGCTTGAGCAGCGGCGACGCGACGAACGGGCGGCCCTGGTGCGTGCCGGTAAGCCCTCGGGAGAGCACCGCCGCGCCGCTGAACGGATCGCGGTTGTCGATGCCGTAGAGGGTGCCGGAGCGGTCGCGGAAGAGGGCGACCTGGGAGCCGTCGGGAAGTAGGGCGGCCACTCCGCGGCCGGGGGTGAGCCGGTTGAGGTCGCAGACCGTGAACCAGCCTTCCGTCAGCCGGAGTTGGACCTTCAGGTCGGTCGTCTCGGGAGCCAGGGTCATCGCTGGGCGCTTCCTTCCAGGACGTCTGCGGGCTGCTGGGGCCGCATGCCGATGGTCAGCAGCGGCAGGTCGGGCTTGATCTGGTCACGCTCGGGGACGAAGCCGACGACCGGGTCCGGGGTGTCGGGCGCGTTCACGAAGGACACGAACCGGGCCAGTTTCTCGGGGTCGTTGATGGTCGTGGCCCACTCGTCGCGGTACCCGGCGACATGCGCGGCCATCAGCGACTCCAGCTCCCCGCAGATACCGAGCGAGTCCGCCACGACCACATCCCGTACGTGGTCCAGGCCGCCCGGAATCCGCTCCAGCCACACGCTCGTACGCTCCAGCCGGTCGGCCGTACGGATGTAGAACATCAGGAACCGGTCGATCAGGCGCACCAGTTCGGCATCGGAGAGGTCCTTCGCGAGGAGGTCCGCGTGACGCGGGGTCGAGCCGCCGTTGCCTCCGACGTACAGGTTCCAGCCGGTGGCGGTGGCGATGATCCCGAAGTCCTTCGACTGGGCCTCGGCGCACTCGCGGGCGCAGCCGGAGACGGCCGACTTGAGCTTGTGCGGCGACCGCAGACCCCGGTAACGCAGCTCCAGGTCGATCGCCATCCGGACCGAGTCCTGGACGCCGTAACGGCACCAGGTCTGCCCCACACAGGACTTGACGGTCCGCAGGGCCTTTCCGTACGCGTGGCCGGACTCGAAGCCGGCGTCCACCAACCGGGCCCAGATCAGCGGGAGTTGCTCCACCCGCGCGCCGAACAGGTCGATGCGCTGGCCGCCGGTGATCTTCGTGTAGAGGCCGAAGTCGCGGGCCACCTCGCCGATCACGATGAGCTTCTCGGGGGTGATCTCGCCGCCGGGGACGCGCGGCACGACCGAATAGGAGCCGTTCTTCTGCAAGTTGGCGAGGAAGTGGTCGTTGCTGTCCTGGAGCGCCGCCTGTTCGCCGTCCAGGACATAGCCGCTCGCGCCGATCGTCGGGGCGAGGGACGCGATGATCGAGGCGACTGTCGGCTTGCAGATCTCGCAGCCGTCGCCGCCCCGGGCGCCGTCACGGCCGTAGCGATCCAGCAGATCCTGGTAGGAGTTGATCCGCAGGGCGAGGGCGATCTCGTACAACTCCTCGCGGGTCTGCGCGAAGCAGCCGCACAGGCCCTTGTCGACCTCGACGCCGTTCGCCTCCAGCTCGGCGGTGACCAGGTGGCCGAGCACCTTGACGCAACTCCCGCAGCCCGTACCGGCCTTGGTGCACTTCTTCACCTCCGGCACGCTCGCGCAGGAGTGGTCCGTCACCGCGCCGCGGATCGCGCCCTTGCTGACGTTGTGGCAGGAGCAGATGACGGCCGCGTCGGGCAGCGCGGACGGACCGAGCTGGACGGCGCCCCCGGAACCGGCGGGCAGCACCAACTGCTCGGGGGAGACCGGCGGTACGGACCCGGTGAACGCGCGCAGCGTGCCGTACGCGTCCGCGTCACCGACCAGGATGCCGCCCAGCAGCTCGCCGCCCCGGCCGATGACCAGCTTCTTGTACGTCCCCGCCCGCGCGTCGGAGTAGACGACGTCGAGGCAGTCCGCGGTCGCGCCGTGCGCGTCGCCGAAGGACGCCACGTCCACGCCGAGCAGCTTCAGCTTGGTCGACAAGTCGGCGCCGGTGAAGGCGGATTCGTCCTGAGCGATGGTTGCGGCGGCGGTCTCCGCCTGCTCGTAACCGGGCGCCACCAACCCGTACACCCGGCCGTCCGCCGCCAGCGCGCACTCGCCGATCGCGAACACGTGCGGGTCGGTGACCGTACGGCACTGCTCGTCGACCGTGATGCCGCCGCGCTCACCGACCGACAGGCCACAGTCGCGGGCGAGTTGGTCGCGGGGGCGGACACCGGCGCTGAACACCACCATGTCCGTGGCGAGTTGGGAACCGTCCGACAGCTTCATGCCGGTGACGGCACCCGAGGCGTCCGCCACGATCTCCTGGGTACCGGTCCCCGTGTGGACCGTCAGTCCCATGTCCTCGATGGTGCGCAGCAGGGCCGCGCCACCGCCCGCGTCGACCTGCACCGGCATCAGCCGCGGCGCGAACTCCACGATGTGCGTGGCCAGTCCGAGTCCCTTGAGCGCACCGGCGGCTTCCAGCCCGAGCAGCCCACCCCCCACCACGGCACCCGTGGTCGCCCGCGACCCGGCGTACTCCTCGATCGCGAGCAGGTCCTCGATCGTGCGGTAGACGAAACAGCCCTCGGCATCCTTGCCCGGGACCGGCGGCACGAACGGATACGAGCCGGTGGCGAGGACGAGCGTGTCGTACTCAACTGCCAGGCCGGAGCGGGCGGTTACGGTCCTCGCCGACCGGTCGATCGTCTCCGCCGGGTCGCCGATGTACAGCTCGATCCCGTGGTCCGCGATGAACTCCGCGTCCGTGAGCGAGAGTTCCTCGGGTGTGCGGCCCGAGAAGTACGAGGTGAGCTGGACGCGGTCGTAGGCCGGACGCGGTTCCTCGCACAGCACGACCACGCGGTGCGTCGCCGTCAGGCCGCGCTCGGCGAGCGCTTCGAGGAAGCGCTGACCGACCATGCCGTGGCCGACGAGCACGATGGTGGGCACGGTGGACACCACACGCGGATTCGAGGTCATGCCCAGGAGCCTGCGACGCCGGTGTTACCCGACCGCATCCCACCTGTTTCCCGCGAGGAACCTTGCCCTCAGCGGGAGCGCGCGGGGGGTGTGAGGGTTCGGCGCGCGCGCCGGGGGAGGAGCGTGAGGTTCGGTTAACCGAACCCCCGGGTCCCGTGCAGGCACCATCGTGTGCGCCGGGCGGCGGCGGAAAGCTGGAGACATCGGTTCACAGCAGTTCACACGGGCTGCGCCGACACCCGTACACCGACTCCACGTCACCGACTCATGTGCAGGGGGATGCACCATGACCACCACCCGCGATCTGCCCACCCGACCGCCCGCCCCGGACCCGACCTCCGTCCACGCCTGGAACCTCGTCCGCGCACCGTTCACCGCCACCACCTGGCGCCGCACCGCCTACGCCCTCCTTGCCCTCCCGCTGGGCCTGGCCTGCATCCCGCTCGCCCTCCTCGGCGCCCCCACGGCGCGCTGGCAGCGCGGGCTGGTCCGCCGCTTCCTGGACACGGAGATCTCGGGCACAGCGCGCGCCGGCGGCCTGCCCCACGCCCTCCTCGCCACCCCGCTCAACCTGATCACCGCGTTCATCACGCTCTACGGCTGGGCGATCGTCCCCATGAACCTCGGCTGGCCGCTCCGTGCGGGCGACGACTACTCCAGCGCCTGGGGCGGTCCGACCTTCGCCGGAGCCTGGGCCTTCCACGCGGTGATCGGCGGCATCGGCTTCCTCCTCCTGATGCCGTGGGTGGTGCGCGGCCTGACCGCCGTGCAGGTCCGTGTCGCCAGGGCGCTCCTCTCCTAGGTTGATCCCATGCCGAGCCTCCGCTCCCGTCTCCGGTCCCGCCTCCGCTCCCTCGCCACCGCCACCTTCGGACGCCCCGCCCTGGCCGCCGTCCTCTACGGCGTGCTCGCCTTCCCGCTCGCCCTCGTCGGCTTCTTCCTCACGCTCGTCGGGCTGGTGTTCGGCGGGGCGCTGTCGGTGACCACGCTCGGCCTGTGGCTGCTGGCGGCGACCGTGCGCGGCGCGCTGGCGCTGGGCGCGCTGCAACGGGGGCTCGCCCGACGGATGCTCGGCCTGGACATCGAGGAGCCGGGAGCGCCGGGCGGCAGCGGGATCCTGGGGTGGCGGCGCGGAGTGCTGCTCGACCGGTCCGGCTGGCGCGCCGTCGGCTGCGCGCTGCTGACGCCGTTCACAGCCGTCTTCGCGTACGCCGCCGTCGTCATCGGATACGTCTACGGCGTCCTGCTCACCCTCCACCCGCTGTTCAAGCGCTGGAACTACAACACGGTTCACGGCACCGACGGCTCCACGGACCGCCACGTGTCACTGGAGTTCTTCGGCCACCAACTCGACTCCTGGCCACGCTGGTTGATCCCGCTCGCGGCCGGTCTGCTGTTGCTGGCAGTCGCCCCGCTCCTCCTCCGCTACGCCCTCGGCCCGCACCGCGCCCTGCTGTTCGTGCTGCTCGGCCCCGACGCCGCGACCCGCCGTATCCGCACCCTGGAGGAGACCCGCGCCCGAGCCGTCGACGACGCCGCGCAGACCCTTCGCCGTATCGAACGAGACCTGCACGACGGCACCCAGGCCCGCCTCGTCGCCCTCGCCATGCACCTCACCCTGATCCGCGAACTGGTCACCGCAGGCGCCGAACCCGACCGCGTCCTCACGGTCGTGGACACCGCGCAGGGCAACGCCACCCAGGCCATCACCGACCTGCGCCACCTGGTCAAGGGCATCCATCCGCCCGTACTCGACGAGGGACTGCACGCCGCCCTCACCACCCTCGCCGCCGACAGCGCCCTCCCCGTCACCCTCACCACCGACATCGGCACCCGCCCCACCCCGGCCGTCGAGACCATCGCCTACTTCTGCGCCGCCGAACTCCTCGCCAACGCCACGAAACACGCCCACGCCACAGCGGCCACCGTCGACGTCACCGCCCGCGACGGCCTCCTCCGCCTCCTCGTCACCGACGACGGACAGGGCGGCGCGCTGATCGGCGCGGGCTCCGGCCTGACCGGCCTGCTGGCCCGCGTCCGCACGGTCGACGGCACACTGACCTGCGACAGCCCGCCCGGAGGCCCTACGGTGGTCACGGTCGAACTGCCCCACACGTGCCCCACTTGAGCGGACCCGATCGGAGCGGCATGCGCGTCGTCATCGCCGAGGACTCGGCCCTCCTGCGCGACGGCCTGGTCCAGTTGCTCCAGCTCCGGGACGTGGAGGTGGCCGCAGCGGTGGGCGACGCTGAGTCCCTGCTGACCGCCGTCGCGGCCCACGCGCCCGACGTCGCCGTCGTGGACATCCGCCTCCCGCCCACCCAGACGGACGAGGGCGTACGCGCGGCCGTACGCCTACGCGACCGGCACCCCGCAACAGGCGTCCTGCTCTTCTCCCAGTACGTCGAGACGACCCACGCGGCCCAACTCCTCGGAAACCCGGCCGGGTTCGGGTACCTCCTCAAGGAACGGGTCGTGGACATCGGGGAGTTCGTCGGAGCGCTGGAACGCGTCGCGGCCGGCGGCACCGCACTCGACCCCGAGGTGGTCGCCCAACTCTTCGGCGCCGCACGCCGATCCACCGCCCTCGACACCCTCACCCCGCGCGAGCGGGAGGTCCTCGCCCTGATGGCGGAGGGCCGTACGAACCACGCGATCGCCACCGCGTTCACGGTCTCGGAACGAGCCGTGGAGAAACACGTGGCCAACATCTTCGCGAAGCTCGACCTGCCGCCCTCGGAGACGGGAAACCGCCGGGTACTCGCGGTACTCCGCTACCTGGAAACGGCCCGCTGAGGCCGGCCGAAGCTCACCACCCGCTCAACGGTCGGAGTCCTCCGCGTCCCCGTCCTCGCGGGCACCCCGGCACGGCACGTTCCTGGTCCTAGCGCTCACCGTCGTGCGATCGACCGGGTTCGGCCCGGTCCAACTCGCCCCGCGCGTCGAGTTCGTCCAGGACCGCCCGGTGGATCCGACGCCACAGCCCGCTCGTCACACGGAGCGGTCCCGCCGCCCTGTGGACGGGAGTTGAACGACGGCGACAACGGAGCGGCCAGCTCCCGCAGACCATCAGAAAATCCCGAACTCATCATTCACACTCCGGGCAGGATGCCTCTGTGCATCACATCCTGTGCGGGCTCGCCGCCAATCCAGCCCTGTCGTCCGAGCTGGTCGACCGGCTGATATCCATCGCGGACGACGACATCGCCATGGACCTCGCCTGTCGTGCGGACCTCAGCCGCGCACAGGCGGTCGCGTTGGCCGAGCGCGTCGACGCGAGCGCGGTGCGGCTCGCGCACGAGGGTCGGCTGACCGCCGCCGACGTCGATCCCTCTGTCTGGCCGGATGCCGCCCTCGCCCTGCTCGACCACGGTGTCGGCCGCCCGGAGTGGGCGCGTCTCCTCGCGGCGGACCCGGGCCGTGAGCGCCGGGAGAAGCTGGCCGCCTCCCCCGGCCTCCCGTCCGACGTGGTGGACACGCTCGCGGCGGACCCGGACGTACGTGTCGTCGCCGAACTCGCGTTGTGGACCACCCCGGACGTGGCCGCGAGCCTCGCCGCGCATCCGCACGCCGAGGTACGCCGCGCGGTGGCGGGCAACGAGGCGACACCCCCCGCCGTACTGGCGGCGTTGCTGACCGGAGAAGGGCTGCCTGCGGCGCGACGCTGCCTGGTCTGTGACCGCGAGGAGACCCCCTTCGTTCACGATCGGCAGTGCCCACGGCTCGACTGCGATCTACCGCCGGGCGCCTCCTGCGACGGCTCCCACGAGTCCACCGTCCATGACATGCGGGAGGCGGCACTGCGTAACCCCGCCACCCCCGTCGAAGCCGTCGTCGGTTTCGTGGACCATCCGTCGATGCTGTTGCGCTGGGCGCTCGCCGCCCGCCGGGACCTGCCCCGGCAGGCGTGTGCACGGCTCGCCTCGGACCCCGTTCCCGGTGTGCGCGCCGACCTCGCCGAGAATCCCGTGATCGACGATGCCCTGATCCGTGTGCTGGCCGGTGACCGCGACCCCGACGTGCGCCGCAGGCTCGCGCACCATCCCCGCGTGCCGCTCGACGTGCTCACCCGGCTGGCCCGAACTGCCAAGATCGGCAACACCCTTCTGCCCCGTATCGCCACCGCTTCTCCCGCCGAGGTGGAAGAACTGGCCGAGTCATCGGACCCTGCTGCCCGCATGCTCGTGGCCCACCTACGAAATCTGCCACCCGGGATACGTGACCGTCTGGCCGACGACCCCGACGCGAAGGTGGTCAAGGCCCTCGCTCCGCACCCCGGCCTCACCGAAGCGCAGTTGCGCGCCATGGTCGACCGGCACGGCGTCCGCGTTCTGGCCAAGGTGGCGACCAACCCGGACGCACCCCCGGCACTGCTGGAGGAACTGGTCCGGCACAGTCCGACGGTGCAGAAGGTGTTCCGTGAGGTGGCCCGGCATCGCGGAGCAACGGCCTCGGCCCTGCTCGTCTGCCTCGCGGACAGACAGGCAAGACCCGTAGCCGCCCGCCATCCATCACTCCCGCCACCGGTCGTCGTAGAGTTGCTCGCCGACGCGGACTGGCAGGTAGTGGAGGCAGCAGCAGCCAACCCGTCCCTGCCGCTTGCCGTGCTGTCCGATCTGGTGTGCCCGCAGTGAGAGTTCCACCCGCGGCTCCGCCGCGTGGGCGCGACCAGCCACAGCGGACCCGCAGACGACACACGGCCCTTCCCCCGAAGCCCCTACCGACTCCCACTCAGGTGCGCGAACACGACGACATTCCCCTGATACCCCGTCGCCCGCGAATACCCGCCCCCACACGTGATCACCCTCAACTCGGGCCGCCGCGCGGCCCCGTACACCTTCTGATCCGGAAACCGGCTCGCCTGGTACACCTCGACCGCGTCCACCGTGAACAGCGCGACGCTCCCGTCCAACCGGTCCAACTCGATCGTGTTGCCCTTCTTCAGGGCACCGAGGTCGTAGAAGACGGCAGGCCCGTCGGCGTTGTCGACGTGGCCCGCGACGACCGCCGTGCCGGTCTCACCGGGGGTGGTCCCGGCCTCGTACCAGCCGGCGAGGTTCTTCTTCGCGGCCGGGGGCACGTCCAGGCTGCCGGCGCTCGTCAGTTTGAGGCCCATCAGCGGGGCGTCCACATGGATGGCCGGGATACGGATGCGGTCCGGCGGCGACGGCGGCAGCGCGCGGGCCGCGGTGCGCCCGGCGACCGGGTCGGGCCGGCCCTCGGCGGCGGACGGCTGCGGCGGAGCGTTCGTATCGGAACCACTGGTCAACAGCCACGCGCCGGTGCACAGCGCGACCACGGTGACGGCCCCTATCGCGGTGTTGCCGAGACGCATTGCGCACCCCTCTCCAGTAACTGGCCCCGCGCCCCCTCCGAGCCACGAGGGGCGTCGGACCCGGAGGGGGACGGGACGTGCGGTACCGGCGGACGGACAGCGGAGGGTGTCCGTCAGAACCTGTCGCCTCTCGCCCGGCGATGCAGGAGCCAGGTACCGCCCGCGGCGGCGACGGCGAGAGCCGCCACGCCGGCCGCGGTCTGCACGGGGTCGGGGCCCAAGGCGCCACCGACCCCCGTCTTCACACTGCCCCGCGGCTGCACCTGCTGCCGCATCGAGGCCAGTGTCACCATCAGATCGCCGCTGACCTCGCGGCCGTCCGTGCACTTCGCGACGATCTCGTACGTCCCCGGCTGCGCACTCGGCGGCACCTTGAACTGCCCGATGGCGTCGCCCTCGTGCGCGCTCGGCGCCAGCGTGAACGTGCCGGCGCCCACCGCGCTGGCATCACCGGCGGCCGTACCGTCGTCGCCGCACGCCGCCGTGTTCACCGTGACGTCGCCGCCCGGCACGGCGTTCGACGGGAACACCTCCAGACTGCCCCTCTCGCCGCCGTAGGCCGGCGCGGTCGCGAGACCCGCGGCGGCCACGGCGAGCGCGGTGCCGGTCAGCAGACGGGCGGTACGACGCATCGGTGCTCCTCCGAGCTGTGGTTGGCTGCCCTTCCGAGGTAAGTGGCACCGGGCCGAGCCCGCTTCCTGAGCGAGCGTCAGAATTGCGGTGAATGGGTGTCAGAAAGAGCCTCAGACACGCCTTCTCGACGCTGTTTCAGCAGGTCATAGCGGTACGACGGGTTACGCCGAAATCCGTCCCGGAGAAGAACCCGAAGAGCGCAAGCCGCGCGTGTGAACGGGTGACCGGTCACCGCCGGCGAAGCCGGGGCCGGCCGCCCTTGACCTCAAGAATGGTTGAGGTACGACGCTGCCCGTATGGACACCGACATCACCCCCACGCAGCCGCTCACCGTGACCGTCGTCATCGGCAGCAACCGCCACGGCCGCTTCGGCCCGGTCGTCGCCGACTGGCTCCTCACCCACGTCCGCGACCACCCCGACCTCACCCTCCAGGTCGTCGACGTGGCCGACACCGGCCACCTGCCCACGACCCTCGCCCCGACCCCGGAGGCCACCACCGCACTCGCCGGCATCACCCCGAAACTGTCCTCCGCCGACGCCTTCGTCGTCCTCACCCCCGAGTACAACCACTCCTACCCGGCCGGCCTCAAGAACCTGATCGACTGGCACTTCACCGAGTGGCGCGCCAAGCCCGTCGCCCTCGTCTCCTACGGCGGCCTCGCGGGCGGCCTGCGCGCGGTGGAGCACCTGCGCCAGGTCTTCGCCGAACTCCACGCCGTGACGGTCCGCGACACCGTCTCCTTCCACAACGCGGGCGCGTCCTTCGACGACGACGGCCGCCTCAAGGACCCGTCGGCCCCGGACGCGGCGGCGAAGGCGATGCTGGACCAACTGGTCTGGTGGGGAAGGGCGTTGAAGGACGCGCGCCAGGTTCGGCCGTTGGTCTGACGAGAAAGGATCCAACGAGAACAAGGGTCCAATGAGAACAAGGATCCAACGAAAAAAGGGGCGGCCGACTTTTGTCGGCCGCCCCTTCACACCACCACGGGGAGGTGTCAGAAACCGAAGACGCCCTCGAACGTGCCACGGTCCCAGTCGTGGTCCGTCTTGGTGGTCGAGGAGTAGACGGGGCCGACGTGGTCGATGACACCGGCGAACATGGTGTTGTCGACGTGCCCGGAGCCCTGCGAGCCGGTGCCCTGGACGAGCGCGCCGTCGTCGTGGGGGAACGGGCCGTTGTCGTGGGCGAGGGCGGCACCCGCGCCACCGAGCAGGATGCCGACGGCGAGGACGGACGTGGTCAGGGCGGAACGCATACGCATGACTACTCCAATGATCTCTGGATGACGCGCCGGAAAACGGGCACGTCGGGCCGGACAACCCCTAAACGATCACTGGAAACGTGGTGCCACCTCCATGACGCCACGTGGATCACCCGATGATTCACTCGAACGGGACCCCGAACCGCGCCATAAGAACCGCACCGCCGGAGCATGCATCCCGGCATGAGTGTGGACAAGGCGTACTTCACCGTCGGGGCCACCGTGTCCACGTACGACATCGACGCGGACGCGGCCGACCCGGCGCAGGACTGGCAACTGGGCGCGGCCTGGGGCGGGTTGCCGTCCGGCTGGGAGGACGGCGTCGACGCGGCCGTCGATCTGGGCCAGGACCATCTCTACGTCTTCCGGGGCACGGAGTACGTCCGCATCCCGTTCGCCACCCAGACCGTCGACGACGGCTACCCCCTCACCACCCGCGACAACTGGTCCGGCCTCTCCTTCGACACCGTCGACGCGGTCATGAACTGGTCCGACGGAAAGCTCTACTTCTTCAGCGGCCCGCAGTACGTCCGCTACGACATCGCCGCCGACCGCCAGGACCCCGGTTACCCCAAGCCGATCGCCGACGGCTGGAGCGGCGTCACCGCAGACTGGATCGGCGACGGCATCGACGGCGCGCTCAACCCCGGCAACGGCCGGGCGTACCTCTTCAAGGGCACCGAGTACGTGGCCATCGACTGGCACACCAAGAAGCAGGAGGACGGCTACCCGCTCACCACCGCCGACCAGTGGCCCGGCCTGACCGGCCCCTACGACGCGATCTGGTCCAACGCGGCCACCACGCCACCGAGTTCGCCGCCGAGTTCGAGCAGGGCAGCTCAATTCCGGCTCTCCTACGGCGAGTTCGCCACCGCCAGCGAAACGGCGACCGGTGTCCCCGCACTGGTCACGCTCGGCCAGGCGGCGCTGGAATCAGGCTGGGGCACGGCAGCCCCCGGCAACAACTTCTTCGGCATCAAGGCGAAGGCGAGCGACCCGCCCGAGAGACGTCAACTGCTGCGGACCCAGGAGGTGTTGGACCGCCCCGACGTGCAGTTCCCCGAGGTCATCTCGGTGACACAGCGCCCGGACGGCAAGTACCTGTACGTCGTCCGCGACTGGTTCCGCGTCTACGTGACCCCCGAGGAGTCCTTCACGGCCCACGGCAACTACCTCCGGAACAACGCCCGTTACGCGCCCGCGTTCGAGCACACCGACGCCCCGTACGCCTTCGCGAGGGCGGTCGCGGACGCGGGGTACGCGACCGCCACGAACTACTACGACTCCCTCGCGTCGGTGATGCGGAGCATCGAGGCCGCCGCCTGAGCCGCGTCGAAGTCGCCCCACGTGCGCAGGGTTCACTTATCCGGGTGAACAGGCCGAAGTCGCCGTATAGGTGTCATATGACCCGGGCAGGACGGGGTCATGGGATACCAACTGGGGGATCTGGGGCGGACGTTCCGCGACCAGATGTACAACGTGCTCACCGGCGGCGACGGCAGCGTCCCGCCGGCCAAGTCCAGCTTCATCACCTGGTGCATGCCCGGACTGCCGTACCAGGAGGCGGACTTCGCGTTCGCCGCGCAGGGCATCGGCACCGGCGCCACGGCGGCGGAGGACAAGCTCCTGCTCCAGCAGGCGTACAACTTCTCCTCGCTCATCGACTTCATCCCGGACGTGACCTCGGCGTACTCGTCGGACCGGCAGGACGGGGTGTGGCGCAACGCGAGCGGCGCGCGGCTGAGCGAGATCTACGGCCAGATCCTCAAGTTCTCCAAGGTCGTCGACGATCAGCTCAGCGACGACCAGAAGGCCAAACTGGACCGGTTCCGGGGCCTGTTGAGGGTGACGCGCACGGTGAAGGACATCGTCACCGAGCAGGAGAAGCAGGTCACCGAGGACAGCCCCATGCTCAAGGCCTACAAGGCGTGCATGCAGGCCTACGTCACGGCCGCGCTGTCGTACAACAACAAGCGCATCGCCGCTCAGGCCGCCATCGGGGAGTCCGGCAAGCAGGCGGTCGCGGACTGGGCGGCCAACGCGCAGCTGTACTCGATGCAGGTGGCCGCCGCGATGGACGACTGGACGTCGAGCGGGTACCGCAACGAGGTCGAGGAGATCAACGCCTACATCGACCAGACCACCGAGAAGTCGATGCTGCTGTGGAAGCGCAACCTGGAGCGCTTCTACGAGGAGGCGAACACCAACGCGCTGGGCCCCGGCCAGTCCTTCTACTACACGACGGTCGTCCCCGGTGACTTCGCGTCCTCGAACGGCTGGACCGCGTACTCGATGTACCACCAGATGGTGGACTCCCACAGCCACTACGAGACGACGTCCTGGTCGGCGGGCGGCGGACTGAACTTCGGCCTGTGGAGCGCGAGTTCGGGCGTCACCTCCAACTCCCAGGACTACAGCGAGAATTACCAGGTCGACGACTTCTCGATGTCCTTCGAGATGGCCCAGGTGCAGGTCGTACGGCCCTGGTTCTACCCGGAGTTCCTGGAGAACCGCGGCTGGGACCTGCGCCAGGGGCAGGGCTGGAACTACGACCAGATGCCGTCCGACGGCGGCAACCCGCCCCAGGGCCGCTTCATCGGCTATCCGCTCCAGGCCCTGTTCATCAGGAACCTCACCATCCATTCCGCCTCGCTGGCCCAGGCGTTGCAGACCCACCAGAGCTCCGTGTCGGTCAACGCGAGTGTCGGCTGGGGCCCGTTCACCGTGAAGGGCAGCTACAGCCACTCCGAGTCGGACCAGCACTTCCACTCCGAGAACGACGGCGCCACCATCACCGTCCCTGGCATGCAGATCATCGGCTTCGTCAACCACCTGCTGGACAAGACACCGAACCTGCTCGACGGCCTCGACCCCGACCAACTCGTCTAGGGCGGCGGCCGGTCATGAACGACACCGCAGCGGTGTGGGCCGCGTCCCCGGTGGACGCGGCGGCCATGTTCGGCCTGGGCGCGTACTTCCGGAACCTGCTCACCGACCCCGACCACCTGGTGAGCGTCCCCGTGACGCCGATCGTCTACCAGGACAGCATGTTCCGCTTCGGCGGCGCGTTGGACGCGCCCCGGGCCACGGTCTGGTCCGAGTTCTGCGAACTCGTCAACAGGATCCCCACGCAACCCACTTGGGCACCCCCGTCCACCGTCCACCTGTGGGGAATCTACGGCGAGGTACTCGGCGCCGACCTCGCCGGCTCCACCCTCACCCCTGAGGAACACCAGCGCTACGACAAGGCGGTCGCCTACCTCTACGACACCGGCGCCGACGGAGTCTTCGTCCCCTCGGCCGCCCTGCGCGACTACCGCACGGCCCGCCAGGCGTGGCTCCAGGCCGACACGGACTACCACCAGGCGGAACAAGCGGCTGCCATGTCGACCGACCCGACAGCCCGCGACCACTGGACCCACGTCGACGAACCCCGGCTCCGCCAGGCCAGGGACGACGCCATGGACGCCTGGCAGACCGCGGGCCACAAGGCCGAGGTCGAGGACGCCCTGCGCGAGACCTCCGAACTCGCCTCGAAGGCCCCCTCCAGCATCTGGAAACGGCACCGCGACACCTTCAACCCGAACCTCCCCGACCAGTACACGACCGCCCCCAACGGCACGCGTTTCGCGCCCACTTATTACTCACCGGACGGCGCGCTGGACGACCCCTGGTCGAGAGTCGTGCTCTCGGACGACATGCTCCGCACCCTGGCCGCCCAGGCACCGGCGGAACTCCGGTCGGCGTTCGGCGACCGGGCCACCGACGACACGGTCTTCTCCCTGGCCTTCGAATACCGCGTGGTGTCCGTGATCCGCCCCTGGCTGGACCCGCCGATGGAACTCTTCGGCTCCCGCGCCTGGCGCCTCTCGTCAGGCGTCGCCCCGCTGAGCGACGGCGCCACCCCACCGCAGGGCCGCTGCCCGTCCTACGTCGAATCGGTCGCCCTGGCCCGCAACATCGAACTCATCCGCCAGGCCGTCGGCTACACGGAGACCCCCGGCGAGACCACCCTCCACGGCACCTGGACCCTCGACCTCGACAACGGCATCGCGGGCGGCGACATGAACACCGCCGACCTCTGGTGGGAGTGGATGACGGAGACCACCGCCCAGTTGGTGCCCAGCTCCCACGCCGGAATCGTCAACCTCGGCCAGGTCGACTACGACGCCTTCGACGGCCACCGCCTCTCGACCCTCACCTACGGCAGCACCCCCCTCACCGGCAACCCGAACGCGAGCAACCAACTGGTCACCGGGGACGTGTTCGCCGTACGCACGACGGAGGGCCGCTTCGCCAAGGTGCAGGTGGTCCAGTACGGCTACGACCTCCAACTCCGCTGGGTGGCCTACCAGCAGGCGACCTCCGCGATGCAGAGCAGCGTCACCGCACCGGAGGACGTGTTCCTCGCGGGGTTCGTGTGCAGACAGCTGCCGAAGAGCCCGGACCCTGACCCGGCACTGACATGGTGACCCCCGAACTCGCCGTGCACGGCCTCGTGTTGCTCGGTACGGACACGGTGTACGCCGTCCACATGCCCACGTTCACCGCGCCGTACGACTACCAGGCGGTCCTGCGGGTGACCCTGGACACGGACACCTACCGCACGGCCCGCAAGCGCTACGGTACGTCGGCCCTGTTCACGATCAGCCCAATAACCCTCCTCCTCAAGGACCTTGAGCCGGGCGCGACCTTCCCCGCCGACCTCTACTTCGGCCGCTTCGGGAGGGACGGCGAGCTGCAGGGGGAGGTGAGGGTGGCGATCGAGGAGCGGCTGTACGTCGGCCACCCGACCGAGCCCACTGGTGAACCGGCGCCCCTCCGCTACGTCCTCTTCGGCCGCGAACAGCTCTACTTGACCCACGCCCTCATCCGTCCCCCGGACTTCGACCAGGTGCTGACCGCTCAACTCGCGGGGGAGTGGCTGGCGTCGGGCGCCGCGGCGGAGACGGCGGCGCACCTGGTGACGATCCCGAACCGCCCGAACGACCTGGCCGGCCGCCTCCGCCCGGGCGAGCAACTCACCACTGGGGAAACGGAGTTGCAGGTGCTGGCGGAGGTGTACCTGGAGACGGCCGACCTGGCGGGAGGGGCTTAACGGGTCAGTCGTAGCGACAGCCCGTCCAGGACGACATCGAGGCCGTAGGTGAATTTACCGTCGCGCAGGGTCACCGGATCGGTGCTCGTGACGGTCGACTCGGCGTAGGAACCGGCGAGATGGGCGTGACCGGCGGCGGCCTGCTGGGCGGCCGGCATCAGCCGGGCGATGAACTCGGCCTCGGTCCCGCCGGACCGCGCGACCGTGGTCAGCCAGGCGGCCTCGGTCGTGCTCATCCCGATCGTGTACGACAGCACGGCGTCGATCGCGCCGCTCGGCTCGGGGAATCCTACGGTCGTGAACAGCGCGGCGAGCCGTTCGGTGAAGGACATGAGGTTCGGGCCGAGGTAGGCGAGCCCGGCCTGCCCGAGCACCGAGGACAGCCAGCGGTGCCGTAGCGCGGTCGTACGGAAGGAGGCGGCGGCCTCGGTGACGGCGGCGCGCCAGTCGGCGGTGTCCGCGGCCGGGACGTGGATCTCGGCGGCGACCTCGTCGACGGCCAGTTCCATCAGCTCGTCCTTGGTCGCGACATGCCGGTAGAGCGAGGTCGCGCCGGCGTTGAGGCGGGCGCCGAGCTTGCGCATGCTCAGCGCCTCGATGCCGTCGGTGTCCAGCATCGCGATCGCCTCGCGCACGATCGCGTCCCTGCTGAGCGCCGGCTGGTCGGCCGCGCGCTGCTCACGGGCCCACACGGAGGGGATGGGGTTCGGCGTGGTCCTGGCGGCCATGACGGGTCTCCTTCGCGCGGGCCGTGCGTACGTCGTTCGCATCCAGCGTACAGAGTTCAGGGATTGCGCACGCTGTTCCGCTATGCGTACAGTGTTCGCATCGAAGGAACGGTGTACGCAGGCCGACGAGGGAAGCAGAGGAAGCAGTCATGGGCAGTCGCAGTCACCCGGAAGCACTTACGGAAACCCGGAACCCCCGGCGCTGGTGGATCCTCGTCGTGCTGTGCCTCAGCTCGCTGGTGCTGGTGGTCGACAGCATGGCGCTGACCGTGGCGGTCCCGTCGATGACCGAGAGCATCGGGGCGAGCGCCCAGGACACCCAGTGGATCCTCGACTCCTACATCCTGGTCTTCGCCGGCCTGCTGCTGACCTCCGGCAGCCTCGGCGACCGCTTCGGCCGCCGGAAGGTGATGCTGATCGGGCTGGTCCTCTTCGGTGCGGCGTCACTGGCGGCGACGTTCTGCACGAATCCCGGCGAGGTGATCGCCGTGCGGGTGGCGATGGGGGTGGGCGGTGCGCTGGTCATGCCGTCGACGCTCTCGATCCTCATCACGGTCTTCGACGCGGAGGAACGCGGGAAGGCGATGGCGGCCTGGGGTTCGGTGTCGATGCTGGCGCTGGTCGGCAGCCCGGTGCTCGGCGGCGTCCTGATCGACCACTTCTCGTGGCACTCCATCTTCTTCCTCAATGTGCCGGTCGTAGCGCTCGCGTTGGTGGCCGGTGTGACGCTGATGCCGGAGTCCAAGGGCCCCTGGCAGAAGCCGGATCCGCTGGGTGCGGTGCTGTCGGCGGTCGGTATGACGGCCCTGATCTGGTGGATCATCGAGATCCCGCAGCACGGGGCGTTCGCGGGCCGGGGCCTGGTCACCCTCGCGGTGGCGGTGGCGGGGCTGGCCGGATTCGTGGTCTGGGAGAACGTGACCCCGACCCCGATGGTCCCCCTGGTCCTCTTCAAGCACCGTAATTTCAGCGGCGGTTCGCTCTCCCTGACCCTGGTCCAGATAGGCAACGGCGGCCTGCTGCTGGTCCTCACCCAGTACCTGCAGTTCGTGCTCGGCTACTCACCGGTCAAGGCGGGCCTGGCCTTCGTGCCGCTGGCGGTCACCGCGCTGGTCGGCAACGCGGCGGGCGCCAAGTTCACGGCGAGGTACGGCCATCGGTACCTGATCCTGGCGGGCATGCTGGTGATGGCCTCGTCCTTCGCCTTGCTTACGACGGTCACGGCCGACACGGGCTTCACCGTCCCGGCGGTCGCGCTCGGCCTCCTCGGCCTGGGCGCGGGCCTCGCGATGCCGGCGGCGGTGGGCGCGCTGATGGGCACGATCCTGGAGGACAAGGCGGGCGTCGGCTCGGCCCTCAACGACACCATCCAGCAAGCGGGTACGGCCCTCGGCATCGCGATCCTCGGCTCCCTCCTGTCGAGCGGCTTCGCCGACGGGATGCCCTCCGGTACGTCCGAGGATGCCCGCCACTCGATCGGCGGGGCACTGGCGGCGGCGCACGGGGACGCGGGGTTGGTCCGGGCGGCCCGGGAGGCGTTCACGCACGCCATGTCAACGACCTTCATGGTCAGCGCGGTTGGGGTGGTGGCGGCGGGAGTGCTGGCGGCGGTGGTGATGCGGGACGGGGCGCGGGGGGAGACGGTGCCGGAGGCCCAAGGGGAGCTGGGGGAACGGGAGTTGGCCGCCTGACCTAAGCCCCTCAGCCCCCAACTCCTCTGGACGACAGGGTCGTTGCCCACCGCGGGCAGCGGCCTTGTCGTGTTGGTCGGCTACTGGATCGTTGCCCGCTGGCCGCCCGCCTGGCGCAGCGCCCGCAAGGCCGTGTGGTGCGAGTTGGGCGTCGTACGGCTCGACTCACAAGGCCCGTTCCATGCAGACCAGTTGATCCCGTTCGTCCCACGACCCGGTGCCGGCGAAGCCGAGCCGTTCGTACAGCGCGATCGCCCCGGTCCGCCAACTCCACACCGACAACCGTACGGCGCGCGCGCCGCTTTCCGTGATCTGCGCGAGCGCGGCACCGAGCAGGTCGGACGCGATGCCCCGCCCTCGGTGCGCCGGGTCCGTCCAGAGTCTCTTGATCTCCGACCGCCCGTCGACGGGAGCGGTCACCACCAGACAACCCACCGCCGTGTTCCCGCTCAGCGCCACCAGCACCACATCGTCGGCGAACGCGGTCCGAGGGTCCGAGATCTCCGCCCGGTACCGGTCCGGCAGCGCGTCCACGTCGGCGACGGGCTTCCCCTTCTCGGCCTCCGTCCGCAGGTGGTACGCCGTCAGCAACGCGCCCAGTCCGTCCTCGGCGGAGAGGGTCCGGCCGGCCCGACGGACGATGGAGACCTCGTGTTGATCAGTCATGACGTCAGTATCTGTCGTGATCTGTCATGTCGATCCGATGAACCGGCGACGTGCCCCGAACTCCTCCAGCACTTCCCGCACGGCCCGATGCCCCACCCCCGCCAACACGGGATTCCGTCCGCCCCGGTAGTAGTGCTCCGCCACCAGCCCGAAGCACAACGCCCACCCCCGCCCCCGGGCCCAGACCTCATCCTCGAACTCGCCCGCCTCGCGGAACACTTCACGCGTCCCGGCGGAGAACAGGGCCCACGCGGGCAGCGCGTCCGCCGCCGGGTCGCCGACCCCGAGGCAGCCGAAGTCGATGACCGCGGTGAGGCGGCCGGCCCCGGTCAGCAGGTTGCCTGGGAGGAGGTCGCCGTGGAGCCAGACGGGGGCGGCCTCCCACTGGGGGAGGGCGAGGGCGTGCTCCCAGGCCGCCGTCGCGAGGGCCGGGTCGTGGGTGCCGTCGGCGCCCAGGTCCTCGATCGCCTTGCGGACGTCCGCGTCCTGCGGACCGAGCGGGCCGCCCCGGAAGGACACCGGCCCGCCCTCCACGTCCACCCGCCGCAACGCGGCGACGAAACGCCCCAACTCGGCTGCCGCGTCGGCGGGTTCGGTCAGCGGCGAGTCGTACGCGTCGGCCCCGTCCAGCCAGCCGTACACCCCCCACCGCAGCCCGTACCCCCGCCCCGGCTCACCCATCGCCAGCGGTACCGGCACGGACAGCGGCAAGTGCGGTGCCATACGCGGCAACCAGCGCTGTTCCGTCTCGATCTGCCGTGCCCCGCCCGGGAGTCGGGGGAGCCGTACGACCATGTCCTCGCCCAGCCGGTACATCGCGTTGTCGGTCCCGGCCGAGGCGACCCGCGTGACTGGCAACTCCGCCCAGTCCGGGAACTGTTCGGCGATCAGCCCACGCACCAGCTCCGCGTCGATGTCGAGTTCGTCGGCGTGCATCCTGGCGCTGGCGGACATGGGTCTCCGGGTCTGTGAGGCGGCACCGGAGCCTAGCCAGCGCCGCCCGGCCGTCGCCACGGCATAACTCCGCCGAACGGCCGACCCCGGGCCTCGGCCTCAACTCACCCCACACTCACCGCACTCCACGCCGCCCCCACCGCGGCGTACTCCGAACTCCCCACCCCGTAAAGGTCCTTCGCCGCGTTGAGCGTCGCCGTCCGGGCCCCCGCGTAGTTCGTCGAGGACGTCATATAGACGGTCAACGCCCGGTACCAGATGGCCCCGAGCTTGTCCCGGCCGATTCCGCTCACCGAAGAGCTGTTGCAGGTGGGGGAGTTGTAGCTGACGCCGTTGATCGTCTTCGCGCCGCTGCCCTCCGCGAGGAGATACGCGAAGTGGTTGGCGACGCCCGACGAGTAGTGCACGTCGAGATTCCCCACCGACGAACTCCAGCAGTCCGCGGAATTCCCGTCCTTGGACGGCTGGTCCATGAACCGCAGCGCGGCCTTGCCGAATCCCGACCGGACGATCTTCTCGCCGATCAAGTAGTCCCCGAGATCGGACGAGTTGTTGGCGTACCACTCCACCAGCGTGCCCATGATGTCCGAGGTGGCTTCGTTGAGCCCGCCGGACTCGCCCGAGTACGTCAGCGCGGCCGTCTTGGACGTCACGCCGTGCGTCATCTCGTGCCCGGCGACATCCAGTGCCACCAGCGGACCGAGCTGCGTCCCGTCACCGTCGCCGTACGTCATGCAGAAGCAACTGTCGTCCCAGAAGGCGTTGTTGTAGCTGTTGCCGTAGTGGACGCGGTTGTACGAACCCTTGCCGTCGCCCGCGATGCCGTTCCGGCCGTGGACGTTCTTGTAGTAGTCCCAGGTCTCGTCGGTGCCGTACTGCGCGTCCACCGCCGCCGTCGAACGGTCCGAACTCGCTCCCGTGCCCCAGTGGTTGTCGGCGTCCGTGAACACCGTGGACGGGGCGCGGCTGATGCAGATGCCGAGGATGCACAGGTCGGTCTTGTTCGCCGCGTCACCGGTGTAAGTCCCGCCGCGCGTCGCGTCCTTGAGCTGATACGTCGATCCCGACAGCGTCGTCTCCAGCGGCACCGTCCCGCTGTACAGCGACTGCCCGTCACCCGTCGCCGTCTCCACGCTGTCCCAGGCGTCGATCTGGGCGCCGGTACGGGCGTCGGTCAGCACCGTGCGGGCGACCGGGTTGCCGAGCGAGTCCTTGGCGACCACGTTCGTCCGCCAGGCGAGCTTCGGAGCGCCGTGCAGGGCGTCAACTATCAGCTGAGGCTTGGCCGTTACCCCCTTCAGCGCCTCACCGAGATTCGCCGCCCGCAGCGCGTTCACCGCCAGGTCCGCCGCCTTCGGAGCGGCCACCTTCGGCGCCACGGACGGCAGGGATATGGAACTCCGGGTCGCGCGGTCGGCGCTCCGGTAACTGCCGTTCGGGGCCAGGTGGACGACGAAGTCACCGCCGAGTACCGGGAGTTGACGGTACGTCCGGTCGTAGCGGACATGCTGGGTGCCGTCCGCGTCGACGATCACATCGCGAACCGACGTGTCCTCCGCGGCCGTAAGACCCAAGCCCGCGGCATGGGCGACCAGCGCCGACGCGGCGTTCGCGATCGCGGTGGTCCGGGACGGCCGGTCGGCCGCGTGGGCGGTGGGGGCGAGGGTGGCGGCCAGCAGGGTCGCGGCGCCGGCGGCGACACCGGCCGTGGCGAGACGGGAACCTCGGATGTGCCGTGTCCGACTCATGGGTCTCCTCAAGAACGCAAGTGGGGGGCGTGGGGGCTGCGTTGATGTTGAATGAGATTTAAAGGGCCCATGACATGTCATGTCCATAGCGCGTGCAAAGACTTCCCGGCTACCGGCCCCCGGACTCCCGCCCCCAAGGAGAGCGATGGCGACGCCCTCGACACCCCTCCCCTTCTTCGTCTACGGCACCCTCCGCCCCGGCGAGCCCAACCACGACCTCTTCCTGCGCGGCCGCACGGCCTCCGAGGAACGGGCCCGACTCCACGACGCCGCCCTCTACGACGGCCCCGGCTACCCGTACGCCGTCGGGGCCCCCGGCTCGGTGATCGTCGGCGAACTCGTCACCGCACGCCCCGAGGCCCACCCCCAACTCCTCCGGGAACTGGACCGACTTGAGGACTACGCCCCCGGCGACCCGGCCAACCTCTACGAACGCGTCGAACGCCGGGTGACCCGCGACGCCGACGGCACGTCCGTCCGCGCCTGGGTGTACCTCGCCGCCCCCGCCGTCACCGCCCGCCTCCGCACCCACGGCAAGCTGATTGAGGGCGGCGACTGGCTCAACCGCCGGTGAAGAGGCCTCAGTCGGCGGAGGCCAGCGCCCGCGTGACGCCCTTCTCCTTCGGCCCGAGGAAGTGCGGATCGGGATGGAACACCAGGTCCAGCGCCGCCTTGCCCGCCGCCAGCACCTCGCGGGTGCCGCCGTAGTACCAGGTCACGTTGTGCGATTCGTCGACACCGACGCCGTACGAGTCGACCCCCGCCGCGTCGCACAGCGCGACCGCCCGCCGGATGTGGAAGTTCTGGCTGATGAGGACGGCCCTGTCGACGCCGAAGATCTTCTTGGCGCGGACGCAGGAGTCCCAGGTGTCGAAACCGGCGTAGTCGGTCACCACGCGCGCGCGTGGCACCCCGTGCTTCGCCAGGTAGACGCGCATCGCGTCCGGCTCGTCGTAGTCCTTGCGGCTGTTGTCGCCGGTCACCAGGACGACCTTCACCCGCCCCTCCCGGTACAGCGTCGCCGCCGCGTCCAGCCGGTGCGCGAGATACGGCGACGGCTCGCCGTCCCACAGCCCGGCACCGAACACCACGGCGACATCGGTGCGCGGCGCGTCCTGGACGCTCCCGAGCCGGTCCGCCGTCACGACCCACAGCCAGGTCGCCGGAAGCAGCGCGACGACACACCCGGCGGCCACCACCTGCACGAGCTGCCGCCATCCCGCACGCGTGCGTGGCAGGCGCGGCCGACGGGGCCTCAGGCGGCGCATCAGACGTATCAAGGGGGCCCCTCCGCGTTCGGTTCCGACAGTCACAGACGCGCCGTGACCCGCGACGGTTCGCCGCCCGCAGTGTGACCGCCTTCACTGTGCACCCGGAAACACCAGGTCACATCGCCTCACACACCCCGGCACCCCACCGTGAACCCCCGGAAAAGCCCCGTGATTCCAGTGCAACGGGGTGGCAACCTCCCCCTGCCACCATCACTCCATGACGGCGTCGATCCCACCTCGCGAGGAATCCCCCCTCGGCAGTACGCCCGCCCTCGTCCTGGTGGCCCACGGCAGCCGCGACCCCCGGGCCCTGAACACCGTACGAGCCCTCGCGGACCGGGTCCGCGACCTCCGCCCCGCCCTCTCCGTCCACCTGGGCCACATCGAACTCAACGAGCCGCTCCTCCCGGACACCCTCGCCCAACTCCCCACCCCGGAGGCGGTCTTGGTCCCCCTCCTCCTGACCCGCGGCTACCACGTCAAGCGGGACATCCCGGAGATGGCAGCGCAGGCCCACGCGCACACGCGCGTGGCACCCCCTTTGGGCCCACACCCCCTCCTCGTGGAGACCCTCTACGACCGCCTGGTGGAGGCGGGTTGGCCCACAAGGACCCGGAGGGCGAGCGCGGTGGTCCTGGCCGCGGCAGGCTCCCGGGACCCGGAGTCGAAGCTGGACACCACCCGCACGGCCCGCCTCCTGGCCACCCGCCTGGGCGTCCCGGTGATCCCGGCCTACGCCTCAGCGGCGACACCCACGGTCCCCGAGGCGATCCGCGCCCTCACGGCCCAAGGCCACCACAGGGTGGCGGTGGCGTCCTGCTTCACGGCTCTGGGCCGCTTCGCGACCCAGTGCGCGGAACAGGCCCCCTGGATCGCATCGGCCCCCCTGGGAGCCCACCCCGCGATGGCGAGGCTGGTCCTCCACCGCTACGACCAGATGATGGTGACGAGGGCGAGCACGGCACCGGAGTTGGCCTCAGCTTGATACACGGGCAGGGGCAGCCAACCTAGGGGCGCGGGGAACTGCGCGCCCAGCCACAACGCACCCGCCCCCAAACCGCACCCGGCAAACGCATAGGCGCCCCGCAACTCCCGAATTGTCACTACCGCCGCTTACTGTCGAAGCATGGAAGGCACAGCAGGCACCGCAGGTACACGCACAGCAGCCCCCCACCCCTACGACCCCACGTCAGTCGCCCGCTGGGCACCGGAGCCCGACAAACGCCCCGGCCGCACCGCCTTCCAACGCGACCGCGCCCGAATCCTCCACTCCGCCGCCCTACGCCGCCTCGCGGGCAAAACCCAGGTCGTCACCCCAGGAACCCGAAGCCAGGCCTGGGACGCCAGCCCCCGCACCCGCCTGACCCACTCCCTGGAGTGCGCCCAGGTGGGCCGCGAACTCGGCGCAGCCCTCGGCTGCGACCCCGACCTCGTCGAAGCGGCCTGCCTCTCCCACGACCTGGGCCATCCCCCCTTCGGCCACAACGGCGAACAGGCACTCAACGAATTCGCCGACGACTGCGGCGGCTTCGAGGGCAACGCGCAATCCCTGAGACTCCTCACCCGCATCGAACCGAAGCGCTTCGTAAGAAGCGACACGACAGGCGAGATGGTGAGCGTCGGCCTCAACCTCACCCGCGCCGCCCTAGACGCGGCCACCAAGTACCCCTGGCCGCGCGGAGCGCACCCCACCGACCCCAAGTCCCCCAAGTTCGGCGTCTACGAGGACGACAGACCCGTCTTCGACTGGGTCCGCAAGGGCGCCCCCGGCACGCGCACGTGCTTCGAGGCCCAGGTGATGGACTGGTCGGACGACGTGGCGTACTCGGTGCACGACGTCGAGGACGGCCTGCACGCGGGCCACATCGACCCCAACTGCCTGCACGCAGAACCGGAACGCCAGGAGATCTTCAAGGTCGCCATCGGCCGCTACGTCCCCGCCGACACGGCCCCCGACGAACTCGCCGAGGCACTGGACCGGCTCCAGGACCAGGAGTGGTGGCCGCACGGCTACGACGGTTCGGCCGTGGCGCAGGCCCGCCTCAAGGACGCCACCAGCCAGCTCATCGGCCGCTTCTGCCTGGCCGCCGAGTCCGCCACGCGCGCGGCGTACGGCACCGGCCGCCTCACCCGCTACGACGCCGAACTCGTCGTACCGCACGAGGCACGGCTGGAGTGCGCGGTCCTCAAGGCGGTCGCCGACCGGTACGTGATGCAGCGCGCGGAGCAGGAGCGCATCCGCGCCGACGAGCGGATCGTCGTCGCCGAACTCGCCGAGGTGCTCACGACGCGCGCGCCCGACGGACTGGAGCCGCAGTTCCGCGCGCAGTTCGAGGAGGCGGCCGACGACCGCGCCCGCAAGCGGGTGATCGTGGATCAGATCGCCTCGCTGACGGACGCGTCGGCGCGTTCTCTTCACGCGCATCTCACGTCTCTGGGGCACAGTGACGCGAAACAAGCCCGAATGTGACCCTCCGTGGCCTGATCGGGCCACACCCCCTTCCCGCATCACACTGCGTGCGGGACGCTCGCATATGGCGGCACCCTTACGAGGAGGCATCAAGTGGTCGACGCGGATCAGACGTTCGTCATCATCGGAGGAGGCCTGGCCGGCGCCAAGGCGGCCGAGACGCTCCGAGCGGAGGGCTTCACCGGCCGCGTGATACTGATCTGCGACGAACGCGACCACCCGTACGAGCGGCCGCCGCTGTCCAAGGGCTACCTCCTCGGCAAGGAGAAGCGCGACAGCGTCTTCGTACACGAACCCGCCTGGTACGCGCAGAACGACATCGAGCTGCACCTCGGCCAGACCGTCGACGCCATCGACCGTACGGCGAAGACGGTGCGCTTCGGAGACGACGGCACCCTGGTCCGCTACGACAAGTTGCTCATCGCCACCGGCTCCGAGCCCCGCCGCCTCGACATCCCGGGCACGGACCTCGCGGGCGTCCACCACCTGCGCCGCCTCTCGCACGCCGAGCGCCTGAAGAACGTGCTGGCGTCGCTGGGCCGGGACAACGGCCATCTGGTGATCGCCGGCGGCGGCTGGATCGGCCTGGAGGTCGCCGCGGCGGCCCGGGAGTACGGCGCGGAGGTCACCGTCGTAGAACCGTCCCAGACGCCGCTGCACGGCGTCCTCGGACCCGAACTGGGCCAGCTCTTCGCCGACCTGCACGCCGAGCACGGCGTGCGCTTCCACTTCGGCGCCAAGCTCACCGAGATCATCGGCCAGGACGGCATGGTGCTGGCCGCCCGCACCGACGACGGCGAGGAGCACCCGGCGCACGACGTCCTCGCGGCGATCGGCGCGGCCCCGCGCACCGCGCTCGCCGAGGCGGCGGGTCTGGAGCTGGCCGACCGCGCGCACGGCGGGGGCATCGCGGTCGACGAACGGCTGCGCACCTCCGCCCCCGACATCTACGCGGCCGGCGACGTGGCCGCCTTCCACCACGCCCTGTTCGACACCCGCCTCCGGGTGGAGCACTGGGCGAACGCCCTCAACGGCGGCCCGGCGGCGGCCCGCGCGATGCTCGGCAAGGACGTCACCTACGACCGCGTGCCCTATTTCTTCTCCGACCAGTACGACCTGGGTATGGAGTACTCCGGCTGGGCGCCCCCGGGCTCCTACGACGAAGTGGTGATCCGGGGAGACGCGGGCAAGCGGGAGTTCATCGCCTTCTGGATGAAGGAGGGCCGCGTGCTGGCCGGGATGAACGTGAATGTGTGGGACGTCACAGAGCCCATCCAGCAGCTCATCCGCTCCCGGGCCCAGGTGGACACCGAGGCCCTCGCGGACCCACACGTTCCGCTGGACAGCCTGGGCGCCAAGAGCTCCTAGTCGTCACTGCTGTCAGTCCGGCCCCGTAGAATTCACGCGTGGCAGGACGGATCAACGACGAGGACGTGAAGGCGGTTCGGGACGCGGTCCCGATCGACGCCGTGGTGTCCGAGTACCTCCAGCTGCGGAACGCGGGCGGTGGCAACCTCAAGGGTCTCTGCCCCTTCCACGACGAGAAGTCGCCGTCCTTCCAGGTCAGCCCCAGCAAGGGTCTCTTCCACTGCTTCGGCTGCCAGGAGGGCGGCGACACCATCACGTTCGTGATGAAGGTCGACCACCTCACGTTCTCCGAGTCGGTCGAGCGCCTGGCCGCCCAGGCCGGCATCACCCTGCGGTACGAGGAGGGCGGGTACAACCCCGCCCACCAGCGCGGCGAGCGCATCCGCCTGGTCGAGGCCCACAAGGTCGCCGCCGACTACTACGTGGAGCAGCTCGCCGTCAGCCCCGAGGCGGAGACCGGCCGCAAGTTCCTCGCCGAGCGCGGCTTCGACCAGTCCGCCGCCGAGCACTTCTCCGTCGGCTACAGCCCGCAGGGCTGGGACCACCTCACCCGCTTCCTCCGCGGCAAGGGGTTCACCGACAAGGAGATCCTCCTCTCCGGCCTCGCCCAGGAGGGCCGCCGCGGCCCCATCGACCGCTTCCGCGGCCGCCTGATGTGGCCGATCCGCGACATCGGCGGCGAGGTCGTCGGCTTCGGCGCGAGAAAGCTCTACGAGTCGGACAACGGCCCGAAGTACCTCAACACGCCCGACACCGCGATCTACAAGAAGTCGCAGGTCCTCTACGGCATCGACCTCGCGAAGAAGGACATCGCCAAGTCGTCCCGCGCGGTCGTCGTCGAGGGCTACACGGACGTCATGGCCTGCCACCTGGCAGGGGTGACGACGGCGATCGCCACCTGCGGCACGGCCTTCGGCACCGACCACATCAAGATCCTCCGCAGGCTCCTGATGGACAACGGAAGCGCGCGCGTGATCTTCACCTTCGACGGCGACGCGGCCGGCCAGAAGGCGGCCCTGCGCGCCTTCGAGGACGACCAGAAGTTCGCCGCCGAGACGTACATCGCCATCGCGCCCGACAACATGGACCCCTGCGAGCTACGCCTCGCCAAGGGCGACGAAGCGGTCGCCGACCTGGTCCAACCCCGCACCCCGCTCTTCGAGTTCGCCCTCCGCCAGATCGTCGTCCGCTACGACCTCGACACCCCTGCGGGCCGCGCCGCCGCCCTGGACGAGGCCGCCCCGATCGTCGCCCGCATCAAGAACAGCGGCGCCCAGCACGAGGTCGCCGTCCAGCTCGCCGGCATGCTCGGCATCCTGGACACCCAGTTCGTGGTCAAGCGCGTTGCCCAGCTGGCCCGTTGGGCCCGCGACCGCGGCGGCAAGGGCCCCGCGCCGACACGCGGCGCCGCCCAGCAGCCGTACGACACCACCCCCCGCACCCCCACCGGCGGCCCCGCCCTCACCCTGCGCAACCCGGTCTTCGCCACCGAGCGCGAACTCCTCAAACTCGCGCTCCAGCGCCCCGACTTGGTCTCCCCGGCCTTCGACGCGTACGGCGTGGACGAGTTCACCGCCCCGCCCTACGCCGCCGTGCGCGAGGCGATCATCGAGGCGGGCGGTGCCGAGTACGGCCTCCAGGACGCTCAGGACTATCTCGTCCGGGTCCGCGAGGCGGCACCGGACGACGCGGTCCGCGCGATGGTCACCGAGCTGGCCGTCGAGGCGATCATGCGCCGCACGGTCGACGAGAACTACGCGGGCGAGCAGCTCGTCACCGTCCGCCGAAGAGCCGTCGTGCGCCGCATCGGCGACATCCAGGGCACGCTCACCCGCCTCGGCAGCCACGGCGACTCCGCCGAACTGGCCGCAGTGCAGAACGAGTTGTGGGTACTTCAGCAGTACGACCAGGCACTCCAGGTGCACGGCGCCACAGCGCTCTGAGCACGTAGTCACGGAACGGACTCAAAAAGTCACCGCACGCCCCTCGTGGCGGCGATGTGTCGTACTCCACACTGGGTTCCGGTGCCTGAGTCCTCGGAGCGCGGCCGATCCGTCCCCAGCGGGTCCTTCACCCCCGCGGTTCCGCTCATCGAGTACGGGACGGACAGCGGCGAGGCCGTCGTCTCCGCCCCTGAAGTACCGCTGCCGTACCCCCTGGCAGCGATCATCCTGGAGGTCGCCCCCGTGCAGACCCAGACCCTCGACCAGACCGAGACCAGCACGACGGACGGCGCGGAAGCGGAAGCGGAGACCGATGTCCTCGCGACCGTCCCTCCGCAGAGCCGTGCCGCGCACCACCCCGAGACCGCGGACCCGGAGAGCCCGCCCGAGCTCGAAGAACCGACGGCCGAAGCGGTGGAGACCGCCGAGGCCCCCGAGCCCGAGGCACGGCCCCGCGGCCGGGTCGCCGCCGACAACGGCGCACCCTCCTCGGACCTGTTCCGCCAGTACCTGCGCGAGATCGGCCGGATCCCGCTGCTCACCGCGGCCGAGGAGGTCGACCTCGCCCGCCGTGTCGAGGCCGGTCTGTTCGCCGAGGAGAAGCTCGGCGGCGCGACCGACCTGGACAGCCAACTCGCCCTCGACCTGGACAAGTTGGTCGTCATGGGCCGGATGGCGAAGCGCCGCCTGATCGAGGCGAACCTGCGGCTGGTGGTCTCCGTTGCCAAGCGGTACGTGGGGCGCGGGCTGACCATGCTCGACCTCGTCCAGGAGGGAAACCTCGGCCTGATCAGGGCAGTTGAGAAATTCGACTACGCCCGCGGGTACAAGTTCTCGACGTACGCGACCTGGTGGATCCGCCAGGCCATGTCCCGCGCCCTCGCCGACCAGGCCCGCACGATTCGCGTCCCGGTGCATGTCGTGGAGTTGATCAACCGGGTCGTGCGCGTCCAGCGCCGGATGCTCCAGGAGCGCGGCTACGAGCCGACGCCGGAAGAGGTGGCCGACCACCTCGACCTCGCGCCGGAGCGCGTCAGCGAGGTGCTCCGCCTTGCCCAGGAGCCGGTTTCGTTGCACGCGCCGGTGGGGGAGGAGGACGACGTTGCCCTCGGTGACCTGATCGAGGACGGCGACGCGACGAGTCCCGTGGAGTCGGCGGCGTTCCTGTTGCTGAGGCAGCACCTTGAGGCTGTGCTGTCGACGCTGGGGGAGCGGGAGCGGAAGGTCGTACAGCTCAGGTATGGGCTTGCGGATGGCCGCCCGCGCACGCTGGAGGAGATCGGGCGGATCTTTGGCGTGACGCGGGAGCGGATACGGCAGATCGAGTCGAAGACGCTCAACAAGCTGCGGGATCACGCTTTTGCGGATCAGCTGAGGGGCTATCTGGACTGATGCCGGGTGCGGGCCCGGTGGGGGCGGGCCGCGCAGTTCCCCGCGCCCCTAAAGGAACAGGGCGCGCCCCGGGTTTGTAGGGCCGCGGAGACCTGCGCGGCCCTGAAAGAACAGGGCGCGTCCCGGGTTTTTAGGGGCGCGGGGAGCTGCGCGACCAGCCCCCACCGGCCGTCAGTCGAACAACAACCGCTAATCCACCTCGGCCACCGCCTGCGCGAACTGTGCCTTGTACAGCCGCGCATACGCCCCGTCCGCCGCCAACAGATCGGCGTGCGCGCCCTGTTCGACGATGGAGCCGTTCTCCATGACCAGGATCGTGTCCGCGTCCCGGATCGTGGAGAGCCGGTGTGCGATCACGAACGACGTGCGGCCGTGGGCGAGTTTGGCCATCGCCTTCTGGATCAACACCTCCGTACGGGTGTCGACGGAGGACGTCGCCTCGTCGAGGACCAGGATCGTCGGGTCCGACAGGAACGCCCGCGCGATGGTGATGAGCTGCTTCTCACCGGCGCTGACGCCCGTACCCTCGTCGTCGATCACCGTGTCGTAGCCCTCGGGCAGCGTACGGACGAACCGGTCGGCATGCGCCGCCCGCGCCGCCTCCTCGATCTCGCCCCGGGTGACCTCGCGAGAGGCCCCGTACGCGATGTTGTCCGCGATGGAACCGCCGAACAGCCAGGTGTCCTGGAGCACCATGCCGATCCCGGACCGGAGTTCGTCCCGGGACATCCGCGCGATGTCGACGCCGTCCAGGGTGATACGCCCGCCGGAGACCTCGTAGAACCGCATGAGGAGGTTCACGAGAGTCGTCTTGCCGGCACCCGTCGGGCCGACGATCGCGACCGTGTGGCCCGGTTCCACCGTCAGCGAGAGGTCCTCGATGAGCGGCTTGTCGGGGTCGTAGCGGAAGGAGACGTGCTCCAGGGCGACCAGGCCGCGGAGTTCCTCCGGACGTTCGCTCGGCATCGGGTCCGGCGCCTGCTCCTCCGCGTCGAGGAGTTCGAAGATCCGCTCCGCCGAGGCGACGCCGGACTGCACCAGGTTCGCCATCGACGCGACCTGCGTCAGCGGCATCGAGAACTGGCGCGAGTACTGGACGAAGGCCTGCACATCACCGATGGACAACGAGCCCGACGCGACCCGCAGGCCGCCGACCACCGCCACCAGCACGTAGTTGAGGTTCGACACGAACATCATCAGCGGCTGCATGACCCCGCTGTTGAACTGCGCCTTGAAGCCCGCCTCGTAGAGCGCGTCGTTCTGCTCGGCGAACAGCTTCGCCGACTCGTCCTGGCGGCCGAAGACCTTCACCAGGGTGTGGCCGGTGTACATCTCCTCGACGTGCGCGTTGAGCTTGCCCGTCGAGCGCCACTGCTGCACGAAGTGCGGCTGCGAGCGCTTGCCGATGCGGGTGGCGACGAGGAACGACAGCGGCACGGTCACCAGCGCGACGAGCGCCAGCAGCCAGGACACCCAGAACATCATCGCGAGGACGCCGATGATCGTGAGCAGCGAGTTGATCAGCTGGCCCATCGACTGCTGGAGGGTCTGGCCGATGTTGTCGATGTCGTTGGTCGCGCGAGACAACACCTCACCGCGCTGGCGCTTGTCGAAGTACGACAGCGGGAGGCGCGACATCTTCGTCTGCACGCTCTCGCGCAGCCGGAACATGGTCCGGTTGACCGCCCGGTTGACCATCCGGGTCGCCACCGCCATCAGCAGCCCGGCCACCATGAACGTGCCCAGCGCGAGCAGCAGCACATGCCCCACCGAGGTGAAGTCGATGCCCTTGCCCGGGGTGAAGTCCGTGCTCTTGAGCATGTCCGCGACCGAACCCTGGCCCCGGTCGCGCATCGCCTGGAGGGCCTGCGCCTTGGTCGTCCCGGCCGGCATCTGCCGCCCGATGATCCCCGCGAAGACCAGGTCGGTGGCGTTGCCGAGGATCTTCGGCCCCACCACGTTCAGCCCCACGCTGATCACCACACACACCAGCAGGATGCCGATGGTCAGCCGCTCCGGCCTGAACTGGCCGATCAGCCGCTTGCCGGACACCTTGAAGTCCATCGAACGGGCGTCTGGGCCCGTCCCGGCCATCATCCGCCCCATGGGCCCGGCCATCAGGCAGCCTCCGCTTCCGTGAGCTGGGAGAGAACGATCTCCCGGTACGTCTCGTTGTCCGCCATCAGTTCGTGATGGCGGCCCGTCCCCACGACCCGACCTTCGTCGAGTACGACGATCCGGTCCGCGTCCCTGATCGTCGCCACCCGCTGCGCCACGATCACGACGGTCGCCTCGGCGGTCTCCTGCGAGAGCGCCGCCCGCAGCGCCGCGTCGGTCGCGTAGTCGAGGGCGGAGAAGGAGTCGTCGAAGAGGTAGATCTCCGGCCGTTGCACCAGCGTCCGGGCGATCGCGAGCCGCTGCCGCTGACCGCCGGAGACGTTCGTGCCGCCCTGTGCGATGGGGGAGTCGAGCCCGTTCTCGAGTCCTTCCACGAAACCCTTGGCCTGCGCCACCTCCAGCGCGTGCCACAACTCCTCGTCGGTCGCGTCGGGATTGCCGTAGCGAAGGTTGGTCGCCACCGTCCCCGCGAACAGATACGGCTTCTGCGGGACCAGGCCGACCGTCTTGGCCAGCAGGACCGGGTCGATGGTCGACACATCGACACCGTCGACGAGGACCTCGCCGTCGGTCGCGTCAACCAGGCGCGGGACCAGACTCAGAAGGGTGGACTTTCCGCTGCCGGTCGAGCCGATCACGGCCGTCGTCTCGCCCGGGCGGGCCACCAGGTCGATGGACTTCAGTACGGGTTCCTCGGCGCCCGGGTAGCAGAACCCGACCCCGCGGACCTCCAGATGCCCGTGCCGGCGCAGCTCGAAGACGGGAGCCACCGGCGGCACGACACTGCTCTCGGTGTCGAGGACCTCCTCGATGCGCTCGGCGCAGACCTCCGCGCGCGGCACCATCATGAACATGAAGGTGGCCATCATCACGGACATCACGATCTGCATCAGATAGGCGAGGAACGCGGTCAGATCACCGATCTGCATCCCGCCGCTGGCGATGCGATGCGCGCCGAACCAGACGACGGCGATCGACGACAGGTTCACGGTCGTCATGACCACGGGGAACATCAGCGCGAGCAGGTTGCCGGTCTTCAGCTGCATCTCGGTGAGATCGCTGTTGGCCTTGCGGAACCGGTCCTTCTCGTACTCGTCGCGGACGAAGGCGCGGATCACGCGGTTGCCGGTGATCTGCTCGCGCAGCACCCGGTTCACCGCATCGAGCCGCACCTGCATGGCCCGGAACAGCGGCCGCAGCCGCCGCACGATGATCGTCACGCAGATGGTGAGCGTCGGCACCACCGCGATCAGCACCCCGGACAGCGGCACGTCCAGACCGAGCGCCAGGATGATCCCGCCGACGCACATGATCGGCGCCGACACCAGCAGGGTGAACGTCATCAGGGCCAGCATCTGGACCTGCTGGACGTCATTGGTCGTCCGGGTGATCAGCGAGGGCGCGCCGAACTGGCCGACCTCGCGGGCCGAGAACGACTGCACCCGGTCGAAGATGGCACCCCGGATGTCCCGTCCGACGGCCGCCGCGGTGCGCGCGCCGTAGTAGACGGCACCCGTGTTGCACACGACCTGGACCAGCGAGATCCCGATCATCAGGGCGCCGAACGACAGGATGTAGCCGGTGTCCCCCTTCACCACACCGTTGTCGATGATGTGTGCGTTCAGGGTGGGCAGGTAGAGGGTGGCGCAGGTCTGCAGAAACTGCAGCAGCACCAGCAGGAGGATGGGTTTCCTGTAGGGCCTGAGATAGGTCCGCAGAAGTCGTATGAGCACGCTGGGTCTCTCGGAGTCGGCGGGTGGAGGGCGGGCGGTGTGCCCCCTCGCCCCTATCGTCGGACACTCCACCCGCGTTACCTCAACCGATTAAGCCAACAGCACTGCCCTACGGCCCCTTATGCACCCTTGAGTGCCTTATCCGCGCCGACATCGGTACGTACCTACGAGCGGAACGCGCCCGGATGGGTCTGTTCCCGTACGGACACGTACTGCTGCCGCACGGCCTGTCCTACGGCCAGTTCGTCACCGGGCTCGAAGACCTGGGCGACCGGACCCTGCCAGGGCGGCGGGTTGCGCGGGTCCAGGGTGCCCTGCGAGACACCGAGCGCCCACGCGGCCTGCCGGGCGGCGCCGAGCGCGGCGTAGTCGGCGGGCTGCGGTACGACGATCTGGGTCCCGAAGAGCGCGGGCGCCACCGCCTGCACGGCGGGCAGCTCGGCCGCCGACCCGAGCAGGAAGAGCCGCCGTACGGCCACGCCCCGGCCGCGCAGCACGTCCAGCGCGTCCGCGAGCCCGCACAGCATGCCCTCGAACGCGGCCCGTGCCAGATGCTCCGCCTTCATGGACTCCCGCCGCAGCCCGGCCAACGTCCCGGCGGTGTGCGGCAGATTGGGCGTCCGCTCACCCTCCAGATACGGCAGGAACACCAGCCCGTGCGCCCCGGGCGTCGACTTCATCGCCAGCTCGGACAGACTCTCCAGATCGGGCAGCCCGAGCAGCTCGGCGGCTCCGCGCAGGGTCCGTACGGCATTCAGCGTGGTGACGACCGGCAGATGCATCCCGGTCGCGTCGGCCAGCGAGGTGATCATCCCGCTCTGATCGACGAGCGCCTCGTGGTGCACGGCCATCACGGACCCGGAGGCCCCGAGCGACACGACCGCGTCCCCGAACCCGATCCCGAGCCCGAACGCGGCGGCCATGGTCTCGCCGGTGCCGGCGGAGATCAGCAGCCCCTCCGGGGTCGTACCGGCCGCGTCCGAGGGGCCGATCACCTCGGGGAGCATGGCCTGGTGGCCGAGGGCGAGTTCGACGAGATCGGGCCGGTAGCCACCACTGGCGGCGGACCAGTAGCCCGTCCCGGAAGCCCCACCCCGGTCGGTCGTCCTGCGCACGGGCCGCCCGAGCAGCTGCCACACCAGCCAGTCATGAGCCTGCAGCAGCGCGGCCGTACGCCGGGCGTTGTCGGGCTCGGTCCTGTTCAGCCAGCGGAGCTTGGTTACGGGCTGCGCGGCCTGCGGTACGGAACCCACCGCCTGCGCCCACGCCTCGCGCCCGCCGAGCGCGTCGATCAGATCGGCCGCCGCGACCTGCGCCCGCTTGTCACCGCCGACCATCGCGGGCCGCACGGTGTTGCCCTGCGAGTCCAGCGGCACGAGCGCGTTCTGCTGCGCGGACACACCGATGGCCTGCACGCCTTCGAGCAGCCCCCCGCCGGCCGCCTCGCCCAGCGACAACAGCCAGGCCTGTGGATCGACATCGGAGGGCCGCCCGCCGCCCTCGGTCTCGGATTCGACCGGATGCGGCGCATATCCCTGCCTGAGCACGGACCCCGTGTCCGTGTCGCAGACGACGATACGAGTGAAATCGGGCGAACTGTCCAACCCGGCGACTATCCCCATGGCGGAAATTCTGCCGCATCGCTCCGCCGGGTTTGGCCGTCAAGCCGCAGGGGTGCGTGCCGTGGGGCGGGCGCGGGTCCGTTGTGGCTGGTCGCACCGCGCGGCGGAGCCGCAAATGAACACAGCCCCGCGCCCCTCAGGGCGTGCACTCGCCCTCCTGGAGACATGCGCCGTTACGTATTGCTCGTCCCCCAGTCGTCCCCGCCCGTGCCGTTGGTGTTGCGGTCGCGGAGCGAGCGGACCCGGTCCGCGACGGAGTCGGGCATGCGGTCGCCGACCTTCTCGCTGACCGCGTGGTACGCCTTGCCCGCGTACTGGCGGCCCTGCTGTGCCGCCGTCTCGGCGGTGTTGCGGACGGCGGGGTTCTGCGCGACCTGACGTGCCGACTTCTTCAGCTGCTCGTAGCGCTCGCGTCCGGCCCGCGTGCCCAGCACGTAACCCAGAGCCAGTCCGACGACGAACGTGAGCTTGTAGCGCATGACGGCCATCCTTCCCTTGCGTAGATCTCCGGCGCGGCACCGGGGCCGGGGGAACCGATTGGCGGAGCACCCCCCTGCTTGCGCTAATGTATGTGTCGCAGCGAGCACACGCCCCCTGGCGAATACCCAGGGCGGTACGTTCGATGCAACGAGGCATTCCCCTGTAGCTCAATTGGCAGAGCAGCCGGCTGTTAACCGGCAGGTTACTGGTTCGAGTCCAGTCGGGGGAGCTTCGGTCTTCCGTAGCTCAATTGGCAGAGCAGCCGGCTGTTAACCGGCAGGTTACTGGTTCGAGTCCAGTCGGGAGAGCGCAGTGAGGAAGCAGTGATGAGGACCCCGTTGGGGTCCTTTTTCATGTCCCCCGGAACCGCTCGCGGCAGGCCGCAGTCCTCATGGTCGTGCGAAGTCGACCATCCGAAGCAGGAGATCGTATGAGCGGCTATGCTGCGGCAGACGGCGCGTACAAATGTGCGCGACGCGCCGTAATGGGGCGGTAGCTCAGCCGGTTAGAGCAGCGGACTCATAATCCGTCGGCCGTGGGTTCGAGTCCCACCCGCCCCACCACGCACGTCCAACGCCTTGCGGAAACGTCTCATCAGGCGTTCGGAATCGGGACTTCGGGCCGACGGACTGAAGCCGCTGTCCGCTGAGTGGGGCAGGCGGGGAGAAGTCGCCGCCCGCCCCGTACGGCGCCGGCAGCCGGATCTGACCGCGTGCGGGCCGACCGAGAAAAGGCGGGCGCGGGTTCGTTCTTCGAGACCAGCGGTACAGCCGTTGATGCCTGAGAGTGCCTCTCCGCGTACAGCCCGGTCCGGTGAGGGCGACTGGGGCCGGTCGGCCCTGGTGCATCCGGGCCGGGCGAGCAATGATCGTCCGCACGGGCAACCCGCAGGCCGTCCGCCACCGGGGAACGAGGGGTCGTCATGGCCGAGTCACGCACCTTCACGGAGCAGCACCCGATCCGTGTCTTCCTGCTGGACGACCACGAGGTCGTACGACGCGGCGTCACCGACCTCCTCGACGCCGAACCGGACATCTCGGTGGTCGGCGACGCGGCCACCGTCGAGCACGCGCTCGTCCGCTGCGTGGCGCTGCGCCCGGACGTCGCCGTGCTCGACGTACGTCTTCCGGACGGTGACGGCATCACGGTCTGCCGCGAACTGCGCAGCCAGATGCCGGAGTTGGCCTGTCTGATGCTGACGTCGTTCGACGAGGAGGACGCCCTGCTCGACGCGATCATGGCCGGGGCCTCGGGCTATGTCCTCAAGCAGATCAGAGGCTCCGACCTGGTCCAGGCGGTGCGGACGGTCGCCTCGGGCCAGTCGATGCTGGACGCCGCGACCACGGCTCGCCTGATGCGCTCACTGCGTGCCGATCCGGCCGAAACTCCCACCGTCTCACCCGAGTTGGCGAGTCTCTCCCCCCGCGAGCGGGACATCCTCGCCCTGATCGGGGACGGGCTGACCAACCGCGAGATCGGCAAGAGCCTCTACCTCTCCGAGAAGACCGTCAAGAACCACATCTCCCGGCTGCTGGCCAAGCTCGGTGTCCAGCGCCGGGTCCAGGCCGCGGTCCTGGCCTCACAGCTGGAGCAGCCGCACACCGGCGACCGCCCCACGAGGTGAACTCCGGGCCACGCCGTGCCCCCCTCACACCCCGACCAACGTCCAAGGATTGGGCCGGGCAAGCGCCAGCCGGGGTTTCCGCGCAGCCCAGTGCCGTACCGCCGTCTCCATGACGGCCCCGGGGTCGTGGACCGTCCGCGTGGGCTCGAAGGGCACTGCCATGCTCGTGTAGCTCTGGAACATGGCGAGCAGTTGGACCGCCTGGTGCTGGAACGGTGACAGGTACTGGTCCGCGAGCGGCAGGAAGAAGCGGTTCCAGGTGTCGGGCGGGACGAACGGGGGCTGCTCGATACCGGCGACGCCGTGCAGCGCGCGGAACTCGTTCAGGGTCCGGCACGCGATGCCGATCATCTCGGCGAGGCGCAGACTCCCGCCGCCGCCCGCGATCACCTCGACGCGAGGAGTGAGCGGGGGAGCGGCGAGCACCGCCGCGGCGACCGCCTCCGCCACCTCGTCGACGGGACTGATCTCCGCGTAACCCTCCGGATCGCCTACGACGACCGCGGCCAGGCCGGACACCAGCGCGTGGATGATCGTGTAGGGCCCGGAGAAGCGGGCGATCCGCCCGTCGTCGCGCCGGCCCACGATCAGCGGTGGCCGCACGATCGTCAGCGGCCCCGCGTGCTCCTCCCGCACCAGCGACTCGCAGGCCGCCTTCGACCACTCGTAGCCGTTGCGGTACCCCTCGAACTCCGGTCCCCGCAGGTCCTCCTGGGCCCGCGCCCCCGCCACGTACGCCGTCGAGACATGGACGACATGAGTGTCCGCGTCGGCCAGCGCGAGTACCGCCCGCAACGGGTCCACGTTGGCCGCCACGGCCTCCGCCCTGCTCATCGTCCAGCGGGTGGAGGCCGCGGTGTGGACGATCACGTCCCAGTGGCCCGACAGGGCAGGCGGTGGCGGCTCGCTCCCGATGTTCCAGGCCGTCACCTCCGCGTCCGGCGCCCGTCTGGCCACCCCGGTCAGGGGTTCGGGGCAGGAGGGATCCGCGCGCAGCCGGTCGACGACTTCGGTGCCCACCACACCGGTGGCGCCGGTGACAAGGGTTCGCATGGTGTTGACCGTTCCGTGAGTCGAGTAGGGAGCTTTCAGCGGGCGTCGGTCACGTCGACGGCGAAAGGACCAGGCACGCGTTCTGCCCGCCGAAACCAAAGGAGTTGGAGAGCACGGGCCGCCCGGGCGCGATCGTGCGGCGCCTGCCGATCACCACGTCCACCAGGTCGGCCTCGGGGCTGCCGAGCGTGTTCGCGATCGCCGGGACGACACCCCGCTCGGCGCAGAGCAGCCCCAGCAGCGCCTCCAACGCGCCTGATCCGCCGATGAGATGACCGCTCACGCCCTTGACGGCGGTCAGCGGCGGCGACTGTCCCGCGAAGCACCGGTGGACCGCGGTCGCCTCCGACCGGTCGTTGAGCACCGTCGACGTACCGTGCGCGCTGATGTGCCCGATGTCGGCCGGTGAGAGCCCCGCGTCCGCGATGGCCAGCCGCATGCACTCGGCCGCCGTGGCCGCCTCCGGGTCCGGCGCGGCGATGTGGAAGGCGTCGCAGTTGGCCGCGTAGCCGGTGATCTCGCCGTAGATCCTGGCTCCCCTGGCGAGGGCCAGGTCGCGTCGCTCCAGGACGAGTACGGCGGCGCCCTCGCCCATGACGAAGCCGTCGCGGTCGGTGTCGAAGGGGCGGCTGGCCCGGTCCGGTTCGTCGCAACGCCGGGACAGGGCCCGCATCTTGGCGAAGGCGCCCACGATGGTGGTCGTGACGGGCGCGTCGACCCCGCCCGCCACCGCGGCGTCCAACTCCCCGTACCGGATACGGCGGGCGGCCTCGCCGACGGCGGTGGTGCCGCTCGCGCAGGCGGTGGCGTAGGTGGCGCAGTTGCCGCGGAAGCCGTAGCGCATCGCCACCCGGCAGGCCGCCGAGTTCGCCATGGTCCGGGGGACGGTGTGCACCGGCATCGCCATCGGATTCGCGCCGTAGTCGAGCGTGGTCCCTTCCATCGTCCCCAGGCCGCCCATCCCCGTACCCACCTGGACACCCACCCGCGAGGACGGCAGGTCGGCGAGGGCCAACTCGCCCGCGTCGGACACCGCGTCCACGGCGGCGCAGAGCAACAGCTCGGCGGCCCGGTCGAGTTGACGCCGTTCCCGCCGCGTGACGTACGGCTCGATGTCGAACTCCGGTACCAGGCACGCCATTTCGACGGCGACCTCAGGCTCCGCCTCCACCAGATGCTTCGCTACGGCGGCTGCCGACTCGGCGGAGAGCAGCCGCGCGTACGCCGCCTCGACGTCGTTGCCCGCGGGCGACCTGACCCCGAGTCCGGTGACGACGACCCGGGTTCGCCCGGAAGGGGAGGTGCCGTTCATACGGGCCTCCCCATGCGCCGCTCCAGCAGGTCGACGGCGTCGCCGACGGTCCTGGCCTCCACGAGGTCGGAGATCTGGATCTTGACCCGCAGGACGTTCTCCAGCCGGGCGCCGACATCCATCAACTCCAGGCTGTCGATGCCGAAGTCGTTGCCGAGGTCGGTCGTCTCGTCGATGTCGTCCACCTCGGTGCCGAGGACGTCCGACACGGCTGTCCTTACGGTGAGGGACAGCTCGGCCCGGCCGAGCACCGGCGTGTCATGGTCTGTGTCTTTCAGATCCGTGCGGTCCATACGTGTCTCTTTCCTGTGCGCTGTGCGGGAGTTGGCGACATGCGGAGCCCTACGGCCGGTCACCCGGCGCGCCGCTCCGTGCCGCCAAGCCGATCGCCGTGTCGAGGATGTCAGCCGCCTCCGCGATGTCCGACTCGGTGCTGACCAGGGGCGGCAGCAGCCGTACGGTGCCCGGGCGCCCCAGGCACGGCGACACCAGCAAGCCCGCACCGGCCAGCTCGATCACCACGGAGCCGGCCACCGCGGAACTGGTGAAGTCGATCCCGCGCAGCAGGCCCCTGCCACGGATCCCGGCGATCAACTCACCGTGCCTGCCCGCGAGTTCGGCCAGGGCAGCGTCCAGCGCGGCCGCGATGCGCCCGCCGTGTTCGGCCGCCCCCTCGATCGCGGTGAGCGCGGCGGGCAGCGCCGCGCAGCTGAGCGGGTGGCCCCCGAAGGTCGCCGAGTGGAGGAAGGGGTCGGCGCTCAGCGGGGCGTACAACTCCTCGGAGCAGACCAGGGCCGACAGCGGTACGACCCCTCCGCCCAGCGGCTTGCCGACCAGCACGGCGTCGACGGACAGCCCGGCCGCGAGGGCGACGGAACGCTCCCCGCAGCGGCGCAGCCCGCACTGGATCTCGTCGGCGATGGTGAACGTGCCGTAGCGTGCCGCGTCGGCACACCACTGGCGCAGGACCTCGACGGACAGCACGGCCGCGCCGTTCTCGCCCTGGACGGGTTCGAAGACGACCGCGGCCACCTCCCCGCCCCTGACCTCCCGCAGCACGGCGCCGGGGTCGTCGGCCGGGACGTGGACGACATCGACGGCCGTACCGAGCAGACCCCGCCGGTACAGCGGACTGTGGGTGAGTGCGAGCGCGCCGAGCGACTTGCCGTGGAAGCCGCCCTCCACCGCCACGACCCGGCCGCGTCCGCTGGCCAGGCGCGCGAGTTTGACGGCGACCTCGACGGCGTCGGCGCCGTTGAGCCCGAAGTACACCTTGGGCAGGGCCTGTTGGAAGTACTCGGCGAGGTGCGCGGCGGCGCGGGCGGCCGTGGGGTTGGCGAGGCTGCGGGTCGAGGTGGGCATCGCGGCGAGCTGCTCGCGTACGGCCGCGAGCACGTCCGGGTGCCGGTGGCCGAGCAGGGTGACGGCGTACGAACCGAAGTCGAGCGCCGTACGCCCGTCGGACAGCGTCACCCGGCAGCCGTCGCCGGACACCTCGGTGGCGCCCCGGCCCGCGAACGAACCGGTCAGGGAGAGCCGGGGGGAGAGGTGACGCCGGATCAGGTCGAAGGTGTCGGAGGGGGCTTGGACGGTCGTGGTCATACGAGGTCGGGTTCCTCTTCGGCTTCGCGGGTGGGCGGCGGGACACTCAGCGGTGCGCTCAACTGGGCGTCAGCAGCCAGCAGTTGGCGTTCCAGCGCCGACAGCATCTGGGCGGCGTTCTCCCGCAGGGCGTCCGCCGCGACCGGGTTGAGCAGGTCGGCCAGGAGCGGGATGCCGATGTCGAAGGTGACGTCCAGACAGACCGTGCTGTGCCCGCCGGGCGCGGGCCGTACGGCCCAGTGACCGACGAACTCCCCCAGGTCGCCGGTGACTTGGCGGAAGTCGAAGCGCCGGGCGACCGGGTCGAGGACCTCGTCCTCGGTCCACTGGAGCACGGAACCCTTCAGCCGTACCGCCCAGGCGCTCGTCCGGTGCCGGTCGTCGGTCCGCCGGGTGATCGTGACGGAGTCCACGCTGTCCATGCACGCGGGGAAGGCCTCCACGTCCACGACGGCGGCCCACGCGGTCTCCGGCGGTACGGCGATGGGGAGTTCGACCTCTACTCGGGGCATGCGGAGGGGGCACCTTCCTGGTCGGGGCGGCTCGGGGGACGTGTGGCCCGCGCGGGCACATGCGGGCCGAGCGCCTGGGTCCGTGCCGCCGCTAGGGCGGCGGGGAGCAGCCGGCGCAGCACCGCGCGCGGCAGCGGACGTAGATGAGTGATCGCGTACGACTGCTGGATCAGGCGGCAGCCGAACTCGATCTTGGGGGTGTACGCGGTCTGCGCGAAGCGGATGTGGCGGCAGCCCGTGTCGAGGGCCAGGCGGACCGCCGCGTAGTGCACGTTGTGGTAGAGCCGGGCCTCGTGCGCCAGCGTGTAATCGAGGCCGATGCGCGCGCCGGTGGCGCCGGAACCGCTGAACAGGCAGAGCAGGAAGGCGACGAGACGGTCGCCGTGTTCGCCGTCGAAGCAGGCCACGAGGCGTCGGTCCGGCCCGGGGGAGGCCGCGAGAGTGGTGAGGAAACCGGCGTCGAGGACGTCGAGCCGCTGGTCCGCCCGGTCCATGACCTGCCGGTAGAGGCCGAGCATCTGCGGTACGAGCGGGCGGAAGTCCTCGACGGTCTCCATCCGCAGCCCCGGATGGGCGGCGAACTTACGGAGGTTGCTGCGCGCGTTGCGCCTTGGTTTGGCGGGGAGTTGCTCGACGTACTCGTCGAACGAGGCTGCGGACAGCGGGAGTTCGGTGTCGGGCATGCTCTGCGCGGGGAAGAAGCCCGCCGAACTGAGGGCGGTGCGCAGCGGGTTGAGACCGGCCGGGGTGAAGTCCTTGAAGACCACGGTGCCGAGGCCTTCGGCTCGCGCGAACCGGAGCACGCCGTCGACCAGCAGTCGGCTGACCTCGTCGGTGAGCGGCCCGGCGCTGAGGACATGCCCCTGGCCGAGGAGGTTCCCGCAGAAGAGCATCGGCACCCGCAGCAGGCGGGGTGCCAACTTCCGCACGGGGCGAAGGAGTTGGCGCTCGCGCGAGCCGACGATGTCGTCGAGGCGTAGGTTCCGGAAGAGCGCCAGGGGCAGTACGGCCTCGGTGCGCGGGCCTCTGCGGACCACCAGGTAGGCATAGCCGGCCGGGCCGATGGCGCCGCCCTCCATGGCCTCGAAGACGGTACGGGACCACAACGGGTCGTCCGGTGGGGCGAGTTCGTGCCAGACCGACTCCGGCAGGAAGTCGATCGAGCGCAGTACCTCGACCCGGCAGGCGGTGTCGGCGGCGGGCTCCATGGGCAGCCCGCTCCTGTTCGTCGTCAGCACCGGGCTCAACCGATCCGCAGGGGGGCGCCGTTCAGGAACTCCCGCAGGGGCGCGCCCATACGAGCCCGGGACGGCGGGTGGAAGGTGAGACCGGTGGCGGCGGAGGCGAGGTACGTGCTGTCGGGCGCCGTGATGAACGCCATGCCGCCGAGCGCCGCCTGACAGGCCGTGGTCGTACGGGCGATGGCGTCCTGCGCCGCGTACCGGGCCGACAGGGCGTCGACGAGCAGCGCCTCGCTCCACGCCTCCGTGTCCATGGCCCGGGCCACCGACTCGACGCCGAGCATCGCGGCCTCGATGTCGACCAGGAAGGGCGTCGGGTCCTGCGGGCCGCCGGCCTTGTCGAGGACCCGCTCGACGAGGGCGCTGGCGATCCCGATGTACCCGGCGGTCAGCAGGAGTTCGAACCACAGGAAGCCGGCGATGTTCAGTTCGTCGGGGACGGCGTCGGCGGTGACCCGGGTGAACACCACCATCGCGGGGTCGAGTTCGACATCGGTCAGCACGACCTGGTCGCTCTCGGCACCCGCGAGGACGGGGGAGCTCCAGAAGGGTCGTACCTCAAGTCCCCGTGATCCGGCCGGGATCAGGGCGACGGCGAGCCGGTCGACCCCGTCCTCGTCCTTCATCATCACGGACGCGGTCAGCAGGTCCATCGAACGGGACAGGCTGCACGGCATCTTGCTGCCGTTCAGCACGATGCTTCCGCCGGCGGTGCGGTGGGCGGTGATGTGCGGGGCGAGGATGTTCTGGCCGGTGTTGCCCTCGGCGAATCCGGAGGCGAGCAACAGCCCTTCCTTGGCGATGGCTTCGAGCAGCAGGCCTTCCGCGCCGGTGCCGGTGCCGGTGCCGTTGCCGTACGCGGCGGCCTGGACGAGTCCCGCGATCGAGAAGTGGTGCATGGTCGTCGCCACCGCGAGCGAGGGGCAGCGGGAGCCGACGGCTCGCTGTACCCGCACGGCTTGGAGGGGGGTGGCGCCGATGCCCGCGTTTTCGGTGGGCACCAGCAGTCCGGGTCCGCCCGCCGCGCGGAACTCGGCGATGGCGGGGCTCGGGGTGCGCTCCAGTTCCGCCAGCGGGAGTCGGGTCAGGGCCGCGTCCAGGCCTGGCAACAGGGCTTCTACGGTGGCGCGTTCGTGGTGCAGGAACTTCACGGGGTGCCTCTCGTCCGGCGGGGGCGGTGGGGGATGGCCGGGGCGGGGGTGGGGGTTTGGGTTGTGTGCGGGGTGCGGGTGGGTGGGGGCTGGGCGCGCAGTTCCCCGCGCCCCTGGGGGTTGGGGGTGAGGTGAGCTGGAAGGTGAGGGGAGAGGGGCGCGTCCGGGTGGGAGGGCGGAGCCGTGTGGTCGGGCGGATCTGGACGGCTGGTCGGATCTGGACGGGCAGTCCGGATCGGGTAGTCGGTCGGATTCGAGCGGTGGGGTGACCCAGGCGGTGGTGGGTGGCGTCAGCCGTTCGTCGTCATGCGTTCGTCGTCAGACGTTCGCCGTCAGCGGCAGTTTCTCGAAGGACCGTAGGCTGATGGACTCGCGGCGGCGGGGCGGGCCGGATGCGGTCAAGGTCGGGAAGCGTCTGGGGAGTTGTTCGAGGAGTTCGGCGGCCTCCACGCGGGCGAGCGCCGCGCCGAGGCAGTAGTGGAGTCCCGCGCTGAAGCCGAGCACCTTGATGTCGTCGCGCCGGATGTCGAACGTGTCGGGGTCCGCGTGGCGTTCGGGGTCGCGGTTGGCGGCGGCCAGCACGGTGGTCACGTTGGCGCCCTCGGGGACGGTCACCCCGGCCACGTCGACGGGCCCGGCGGCGATGCGCTCCGTCATCTGCACCGGGGTGTCCCAGCGCAGGCTCTCCTCCACGGCCCGCGCGGCCAGTTCGGGTCCGCTCACGAGCAGGTCCCACTGGTCCCGGTGAGCCAGTAGCGCGTGCACCGCGAGCCCGAGGAGCCCGGCGGTGGTCTCGAAACCGGCGATCAGGACGAGCACGAGGATGTCGACGAGTTCGGCCTCGGAGAGCCGCCCGTCGTCGGCGTCCCGTACCGCCAGCAGGATCGAGGTGAGGTCGTCGGCGGGCCGCGCCCTGCGCAGGGCGATGAGGCCGGTGAAGTACGCGCGCAGTGCTACGACGGCGAGGTCGGCGCGCCGCCAGTCCTCGGGGGACCGGACGGGTTCGAGCAGCCGCCCGGCGTCCTGCCCCAGCCCGTGGAACTGCCCCTGCTCCTCGACGGGCACCCCGATGAGATGGCCTACGACGGTGACGGGCAGCGGATACCCCACCAGTTCCTGGAAGTCGGCGCTGCCGCCGTCCGAGGTGGCGTCGGCGAAGTCGTCGAGCAGGCGCGCGGTGATGTCCCGCACGGTGTGCCGCAGCGCGGCGACCCGGCGCGCGCTGAACGCGCCGCCCACGAGCCGCCGTAGCCGCGCGTGGTCCGTGCCGTTGCTGCGCAGCAGCGAGGAGTAGAAGAATTCCGCGCTCGGTCGGTCACGCCAGTCGGGTACCTCGCGCGCGCACCAGTCGAGATCGGGCACCAGGAATGCGGGATCGGTGAGGACGGCCTGACAGTCCGCGAATCGCGTCAGGAAATACGTGTTGAATCCGGGGTGGTAGTAGATGGGTTCGGTCCGCCGTAATTCCGCGAGTGCGGGGTACGAGTTGACCCTGCCCTCCGGGGTGAACATCGAGAACAACAGCGTTTCCGGATCCACCTGGCCCTCTCCGGTCCTTTTCGTCTCTTCCTTTTCGTCTCTCCCTTGCCTACGGATACTTACGGAGGAGAGAAAAGAAATGCTTCGTTATGCGGCCTATTAGCGCATTGCAGCTTAACTATCCCCTCAAGCGCACTCTGAGTGTTCTGTCTGCTTACGTGGGGTTTGGGTGGCAATACGTGCCCGTAACGAAGGAGGCGGGGAACGGCAGTGCGAATATCAGCCGAGTGCGACGGGCAGTTCCTCGTAACCGCGCAGCATGAATCCGTACCTCCGGACCGGCTCCCCGGCGAGGCGCAGACCGGGGAAGCGCCGCAGCAGCGCGGGCAGTGCCACGCTCGCCTCCAGCCTGGCGAGCGGGGCGCCCAGGCAGAAGTGGGCGCCGCCGCCGAAGGCCAGCGGCTGGGGGCCGGTGCGCAGGGGGTCGAACTCCACCGGACGGTCGTACCGCCTCGGGTCACGGTTGGCGGCCCCGAGGAACACCAGGGCGACCGTGCCGAGGGGCGCGGGTACCCCGCCGACGTCGAGCCCTTCGCGGAGCGGCACCCGGGCCGCGTACTGGACGGAGGCCTCCAAGCGCAGCACCTCATCGGTGAATCCGAGGGCGGGAGTCCGGCCCTCGCGCAACTCATCGGCCGCCAGCGGGTGTTGGAGGGCGAGGGCGAGGGCGTTGCCGAGCAGATGGGAGGTCGTCTCGAAACCGGACACGAGAAGGAGGACGAACATGGACAGCATCTCGTGCTCGCTGAGGCGGGACTCCGTCCCTGCAGCGGCAGTTGACAGCGCGCTCACGAGGTCGTCCCGTGGCTCCGCGCGACGCCGGGCGGCCAAGTCCGAGAAATACTCGACGAGTTCGGCCGCCGCGGTGTCGGCCGTCCGTACGACCTCGGGGGGTGTGACGATCTCCAGCGAGCGGGTGAGGGCCGAGGCGGGGGCGCGGAACCGGTGCCGGTCCTCCTTCGGTACGCCCATCAGCTCGCAGATCACGCTCATCGGCAGCCGGGAGGCGAAGGCCTCCATGAAGTCGAGGGTGCCGGAGGGGTACGCGCGCTCCGCCATCTCGTCGAGCAGGTCGTCCACCGCCGCCGCGATCAGCGGTTCGAGCGCGGGGATCCTGCGGGCCGCGAAGAACGACGCGACCAAGGAACGGAGGCGGGTGTGCTGGGGAGGGTCGGTCTCCAGGAGGGAGGCGCCGACGATCCGCCGCGACAGATGCCCGGTGACGCCGGGGCCGGTCGGTTCGCGCGTCTCGCCGCTCAGGATCCCGAAAGCGCGGTCGCGGGTCAGCCGTTCCGCCTCCGGATAGCCGGTCACCAGCAGGGTGCCGTCGTCGGTGGGCAGGACGGGTCCGAGCGCCCGGGCCTGCTCGAACAGCGGAAAGGGGTCGGCTGATCCCTCGTCGCTGAGCAGGCTTTCGAGGATCGCGGTGGCGGTGGTTGTGGTTGTGGCGGCGGTGTCCTTGGCCCGATGCGTCATGAGTTCCTTCCCGGAGGCCGGAACTGTCCGACCGGCAACTACTGACTACTGCCTACTGGCCACTATCCATGTGCCGGTCACGTGCGGCGCGTGATCACGCCTGGGCGAGCAGCGGGTCGTACGGGGTCGAGCGCTGTCGGCCGGACATGAAGGACAGGAAGTCCTTGACGAACGCGCTGCGGGTGTACGCGCCATTGGTACCGCCGCCGGTGCCGGTGGTTTCGCGACGGAACGCGGTCCGGAACAGGGCCCGGTACTCGTCCGCGTCGATGCGCTGGTCGCCGTTCTTGTCCGTGGCGTCGAAGAGGACCTCCGCCACCCTGATCAGCGCGGGTCCGGCCAGGGACGGGGTGGCCGCGGCGTACTCCTGGGCGCTGACGCGGCCGTCGCCGTCGGTGTCGAGGGCGCTCTGGAGTTCCCGCCACCAGTCGGCGTAGGCGTTGTAGAGCCTGGTCTCCTCGGGCTCGTCGAGGTCGAGGCGGGTGGACAGCTCGCGGGCCATGGCGGCGAGGTCGGGCCAGTCCACGTAGCCGTCGCCGGTCTGGTCCAGCACCTCGCGGAAGAACTCCTCCGCGTCGCGCCGGATCCCTCCGGATGCGGCGGACTCCGGTCCGGGTCCCGGTTCCGGTTCCGCGCCGAAGGGCGTGACGAGCCGGAGGAAGGCGCCGGCCCGCTTCATCTTGTCGTGCAGGGCGCGGACGGTCCGGGCGCGGGGGTCGTCGCTGTCGGGGGTGAGCGCCAGCAGGTCGGCGATGTTCTCGGCCCGGATCCAGCCGGCGGGCAGGAAACGGGCCAGTCCTACGGTCAGGTACGCGCTCTGCGTCAGCGTCTGGGCGCCGGGCAGTTCGGGCAGCCCCGCCCGGCGGCGGAACGGCTCGGGCAGCGAGGCCACGGTGATGGCTCCGATGACCGGACCGCCGACCGCGCGGCCGAGCGCCCACAGGGTGGGCAGACTGGTCAGCAGCGGCGGAGCGGGAAGGTGGTCGAAGAGCTTGTAGAGGATGACGCGCATCGCCTCCGTGTTCTCCAGCTCCTCCTCCACGACACGGTCGTAGTACTGCCAGAACTCGGGGAGTGTGGCGGGCAGTTGACCGGCTTCGTCCCCCAAAGCGCCGAGGAACGCCTGGAATTCGGCGTACAGCCTCTCCATGGCCCGCTGTTCCAGGGGCTGTCCGCTCAGCCGGAACATGGTGACGGTGCTCTCGAACAGCGTCGCCACCACCCAGGCACGCGTCGCGGGATCCAGCGCGTCGTACGGCCGGTCTCGGGCGTCGGTCCCGTTCAGCCGCGCGTGCAGCCGGTTGAGCCGCGCCGCCTCCCGCTGTCGTACGTCGTCGTCGGCGCCGAACATGCGCCGCAGGCTCAGGAAGGTGTTCTGCAGCCTGCGCCAAGGGTGGGCGACGAACGTGGAGCTGTCGATCAGGGCGGCGCCGACCTGCGGATGCGCGGCCTCCAGTACGGTCGCCCGCACGATGGCCAGGGCCCAGCGAGGATCGTTGAGGAGCTCGTCGAAGTGGGAGTCCGGGCCGAACATGGGCGTCAAGTCTCCAGCTGGGCGCGGCTGTTGGGGGATGCCGGAACCTGCGTCGGTCACGTCGGTCACGTCGGTCACGATCGAAGTTCTCCGTTCGGGAGGGACGGGAGGCCGTGCGGGACACCGCCGAACCGGCGTTCGCGAAGCCGGTAGGCGTGCAGGCACTCCAGGAAGTGCGGGGCGCGGAAGTCGGGCCACAGCACCGGCGGGAAGACCCACTCGGCGTACGCGACCTGCCACAGCATGAAGTTGGAGATGCGCTGTTCCCCCGAGGTACGGATGACCAGGTCCACATCGGGGGTGTCGGGGAAGGGCAGATGGGCGGCGAAGGTCTGCTCGGTCACGCCGTCGGCCGGCACGCCGTCGCGGATCAGCGACCGCGCGGCCTCGACGATGTCCCGCCGCCCGCCGTGATCGAAGGCGACGGTCAGCGTCAGGCCGCGGTTGTCGGCGGTGAGCGTCATCAGGTCGGCGAAGTCCCGGGCCAGCGCCGGGGGGATGCGGGGATCGGTGACCCCGAGGAAGCGGCAGCGGATCCCCCGCGCGTGCAGCAGCGGGGCGTGCTTGCGCACCACCCGGCGCACCAGCCGCATGAGGAAATCGACCTCGGCGCTCGGACGCCCCCAGTTCTCGGTCGAGAACGCGTACATGCTCAGCCACTCGACTCCGGCCGCCCGCGCCGCCTCGATGACGTCGATCGCGGTCGTCTCCGCGGCACGGTGCCCGGACGTACGAGGCAACGACCGCTGAGCCGCCCACCGCCCGTTCCCGTCCATCACACACGCGACATGACGAGGCACCGCGCGCGTCCCCTCGCCACCCGCCCGACGAGCACCGGAACCAGCACCACCAACAGCCTGCCGAACCGCCACGCCCGCCCCCCGACAGCACAGCTCACCGAGCTGACCCGATCACCTCAACCAGCGTGTCAGCGACGGGGGTTGTGCCAGGTGAGAGTTCGGTGACTTCACTCTTGGTACTTCCGTCCGAATCGGGGTGGGGCGACGGCCGGGAGCGATGGCTGGGATCGACGGTCATGCGGCTCATGGGTGCCACGACGAAGAAGGAGACCGTCAACGCGGCTCTTCAGGACTACGTGGCGCGGGTCAGTCAAGAGGCTTGCGGCCGCGGAGAAGCTGGCCGCGCGCGGTGCGCGGGGTGAGTTCGAGCAGGCCGCGGCGGCGCACGACGCGGGCAAGCGCGCCCGGCGCGAGGGCTTTGAGTGATCACGTATCTGGTGGACACCGCGGCTTTGTGGCGTGCCGACACGCACCGAGTTCCTCTACTCGGCGACCAGCCCGTCCCACCGCGACGAGCTCGCAGAGGAACTGGACGCGCTCTGCCTGCTCGCGCCCGTTCCGAAGAACGCTTGGCGCTGGGTCGACACGGCCCAGTACAAGCTGACCCAGCGGGGTCAGCATCGTGCGGCTGGGCCGATCGAGCTGCTGGTGTGTGCGACGGCGGTGCATCACGGGCACACCGTTCTCCACGTGGACAACGACTTCGAGACGGTGGCCGGGGTGTTCAAGGGAGTGCAGTGGCGGGATGTGCGGGCCTGAGCGCGCGGGGCCGACGGGGAGACGGTTCAGAAGGCGCTGTTCGCGGCAAGGCCGTGCACTACGGGCGGTGGGCAGTCCGGGTGAGGGCCGGTCAACGCGGCTTCGGAGTCTTTGCAGCTGTCGGCGATGGACCGTCGGCCGGCAAGGGAGCGGTAGAACTGCCTCGTGAAGATCCGCGCTTGGTCGTCGCTGAGAGGGGATGGCCAGCTGATCACCGCCGCGATCGTCCGGGCCATCTGATCGGCCATTGCGGTCGAGTCGCAGACGTTCAGGATGACAAGGCGGGGCGGAGAGCGAACGCGAGCGATCTGCGTGCACAGGTCCCTGTAGGCGATGGACAGGTCACTGCCCTCCTGTGTGAGATGGACGCCGCCGAAAGCGCTGTGTGCCGCGATGTGCAGAACAGCGGGGGTGTGGTGCTCCAATGCCGCGCAGATCTCGGCGAGTTGGACCGACCCCATCTCGATGAGCTGGACGAAGCTGCCGACGAGAGCCTGCCGGATACATGCTGCTTCGGAGCCGAAGTCGTTACGTCCTGGGCGAGGGTCTCCGGAGAGGAACAGGACTCGGCGGGAGATGCCGGTGAGGCCGATGGTGCCTTGGTTGGGAGTTGCGTGCGCCGGGATGGTGCCCGAGAAGGTCATGTCCTGGGACATGGACGCGGAGATCGAACCCAAGGTGTGCTGACGCGAGGATGTACTTGGTCCGGAGGACGCGGGGCTGTCGTGTTCGGGGCCGACGGACAGGCCTGGACTTGCCATCGCCGGCCGAGGTGGCTCGTGCGGCTTGTCTGTCGTTTCGCGCAAACGGTGTTGGAGTTCTTCCTCGGCTATCCCGAGCGCGCGGACGATTGAGCGCCAGGCGACTCCCTCATGCCGATGGCGCAGTGCCGCTCTGAGTGCGGTGTCGAGCGCGTCCTGTATGGCCCGGTATCCGGGGGCTGAGCGGACGGACCGGCCCAGGTTGCGGAGATGGGTGATCTCGGCAGCCGTCAACTCGGGGAACTGCTCGGCGCGGGGCGACCGCTTATCCGGCATCGACGGCGGTTTCGGTTGGTGCGGTTTCCGCCGGATCAGTAGTGAGGGTGCTGGCGAGGTCGTCCAGCGCGGCGGCGTGCTCCGGTCGGTGACGGGCCAGGGACCGCAGGCGCGCTGCACCGGCTCCTCGTTGAACCTCGGATCCCTGTTCGGCGGCCTGGCCCATGAGTTCCACGGGACTCAGGGAGGCGTGCCCTTCCTCATCTGTCGGGAAGAACAACTGGTGCACCGCGATCACGTAGGGCGCGACGAAAGGTATGCGGGTGAGCATTGGGACCGCCAGAAGGAGCCAGGGGAGCCTGTCCGGCTGCCCTTGCTCGACGAAGTCCATGGCCATATCCACGGCTGTCGACGGGTCGGTCACGGCATCGTAGATGTCCGGGACGGTCAGATGCTCCGTGAGGCTGAGGATGCCCAGATGCTGATGTGCGGCCGGATCGTCCGAGAGGGACCCGAGTAGTTCTCTGACAAGAGGATCACTGGCCAGAGCGGGGTGTTGCTCAAGGAAGTCCAGGTCTTCCGGCCAGGTGAGGGTAGCGAGCCACTGCCTCACCAGATCTGTGGCGGTGTGGAATGCACGCTGCTCGTCCAGAATGCGGTCAAGGCCGTGTTCTACGGCGGCCGTTATCAGGCCTGCAAGGTCTGCGAGCGCGGTGGCTTCTGGGTACACCACACGCGAGATCTCAAGGGCAGCCTGCTCCTGCGGTGTGGTGAGAACCGCGTACGTCTGCTTGAGGAAGTCCTCACGCTCGGTCCAACTCCGGGCTGAAAGCCACTGGTTGAACCGTTCGACGGACTCGTCTAGGAGTTCGCCCTTTGCCCAGGTCGGCAAGTGCTTGCGCGCTTGCTCCAGCGCCGGTTGGCATTGCGAGTCCTGCTGCAGTGTGTCGATGAGATCTCGGACTGAACGACGGGCGCGTCCGGCCCAGGTCGGGTCGGTGGTTTCGTCGGCGCGTCGTGCCGCGGAGATCAGATCCGCAATAGCACCGGCATGGTCATCCTGTGTGCGACGCCAGTTGTCGGCGCGGGAGACGAGCAACTCGGCTTGGGGGCCAGACGGGAATTCGGAGATCACCTGGTCGGAAGTGTGGAGTGCGGCCTGGTGGTTGCCGGTCTCGCTCTGCTGGTTGGAGAGGTTGTTGAGGGTGGTGGCGAGGTCGGGGAGGTAGGCGGGGCCGTTGGGTCCGGTGGTGAGGGTGCGGCGGATGGCGACGGCTTCGGTGATGGAGGTGAGTGCGGCCTGGTGGTTGCCGGTCTCGCTCTGCTGGTTGGAGAGGTTGTTGAGGGTGGTGGCGAGGTCGGGGAGGTAGGCGGGGCCGTTGGGTCCGGTGGTGAGGGTGCGGTAGTGGTCGACGGCTTCGGTGATGGAGGTGAGTGCGGCCTGGTGGTTGCCGGTCTTGCTGTGCTGGATGGAGAGGTTGTTGAGGGACATGGCGAGGTCGGGGAGGTAGGCGGGGCCGTTGGGTCCGGTGGTGAGGGTGCGGCGGATGGCGACGGCTTCGGTGATGGAGGTGAGTGCGGCCTGGTGGTTGCCGGTGTTGCTGTGCTGGATGGAGAGGTTGTTGAGGGACATGGCGAGGCTGGGGAGGTAGGCGGGGCCGTTGGGTCCGGTGGTGAGGGTGCGGTAGTGGTCGACGGCTTCGGTCGCGGCGGTGAGTGCGGCCTGGTGGTTGCCGGTTTGGCCCTGCCGGATGGAGAGGTTGTTGAGGGATCCGGCGAGGTCGGGGAGGTAGGCGGGGCCGTTGGGTCCGGTGGTGAGGGTGCGGTAGTGGTCGACGGCTTCGGTCGCGGCGGTGAGTGCGGCCTGGTGGTTGCCGGTTTGGCTCTGCTGGTTGGAGAGGTTGTTGAGGGATCCGGCGAGGTCGGGGAGGTAGGCGGGGCCGTTGGGTCCGGTGGTGAGGGTGCGGTAGTGGTCGACGGCTTCGGTCGCGGCGGTGAGTGCGGCCTGGTGGTTGCCGGTCTCGCTCTGCCGGATGGAGAGGTTGTTGAGGGATCCGGCGAGGTCGGGGAGGTAGGCGGGGCCGTTGGGTCCGGTGGTGAGGGTGCGGTAGTGGTCGACGGCTTCGGTCGCGGCGGTGAGTGCGGCCTGGTGGTCGCCGGTCTCGCTCTGCTGGTTGGAGAGGTTGTTGAGGGACATGGCGAGGTCGGGGAGGTAGGCGGGGCCGTTGGGTCCGGTGGTGAGGGTGCGGTAGTGGTCGACGGCTTCGGTCGCGGCGGTGAGTGCGGCCTGGTGGTCGCCGGTCTCGCTCTGCTGGTTGGAGAGGTTGTTGAGGGACATGGCGAGGTCGGGGAGGTAGGCGGGGCCGTTGGGTCCGGTGGTGAGGGTGCGGTAGTGGTCGACGGCTTCGGTGATGGAGGTGAGTGCGGCCTGGTGGTTGCCGGTCTTGCTCTGCCGGATGGAGAGGTTGTTGAGGGATCCGGCGAGGTCGGGGAGGTAGGCGGGGCCGTTGGGTCCGGTGGTGAGGGTGCGGCGGATGGCGACGGCTTCGGTGATGGAGGTGAGTGCGGCCTGGTGGTTGCCGGTGTTGCTGTACCGGATGGAGAGGTTGTTGAGGGACATGGCGAGGCTGGGGAGGTAGGCGGGGCCGTTGGGTCCGGTGGTGAGGGTGCGGTAGTGGTCGACGGCTTCGGTCGCGGAGGTGAGTGCGGCCTGGTGGTCGCCGGTCTTACTCTGCTGGACGGAGAGGTTGTTGAGGGATCCGGCGAGGTCGGGGAGGTAGGCGGGGCCGTTGGGTCCGGTGGTGAGGGTGCGGCGGATGGCGACGGCTTCGGTGATGGAGGTGAGTGCGGCCTGGTGGTTGCCGGTTTGGCTCTGCTGGATGGAGAGGTTGTTGAGGGTGGTGGCGAGGTCGGGGAGGTAGGCGGGGCCGTTGGGTCCGGTGGTGAGGGTGCGGTAGTGGTCGACGGCTTCGGTCGCGGCGGTGAGCGCGGCCTGCTGGTCGCCGGTGTTGCCGTGCTGGATGGAGAGGTTGTTGAGGGATCCGGCGAGGTCGGGGAGGTAGGCGGGGCCGTTGGGTCCGGTGGTGAGGGTGCGGCGGATGGCGACGGCTTCGGTGATGGAGGTGAGTGCGGCCTGGTGGTTGCCGGTTTGGCTCTGCTGGTTGGAGAGGTTGTTGAGGGTGGTGGCGAGGTCGGGGAGGTAGGCGGGGCCGTTGGGTCCGGTGGTGAGGGTGCGGTAGTGGTCGACGGCTTCGGTGATGGAGGTGAGTGCGGCCTGGTGGTTGCCGGTTTGGCTCTGCTGGTTGGAGAGGTTGTTGAGGGATCCGGCGAGGTCGGGGAGGTAGGCGGGGCCGTTGGGTCCGGTGGTGAGGGTGCGGTAGTGGTCGACGGCTTCGGTGATGGAGGTGAGTGCGGCCTGGTGGTCGCCGGTCTCGCTCTGCCGGATGGAGAGGTTGTTGAGCCAACCAGCACGTGCGGCCAAGACCTCCTCGGACGAGTCCGCCAAGCCATCTGGCTGGGAACGTTCGGTGGCGATCAGCGCCAGCCCCCGCAGATTGCTGTGCCCGATCGGGAGTGCGGCGGAGAGTTCCGCCAGCGGCAGCGGTGTCGTCTCGGCGGCGGCGAGCGATTCGAGAGCCTTGACGAACGGGCCTCCTTGCGCGGCGGCCAGGGAGAGCGCCGGCTGCCAGAGTTCGGAGACTGCTTCCAAGGCCGTCTGCGCCAACGTGTCGGCGTCCGCTCCGCGGCTCAGTGTGGCGAGGCGTGACACACCCACGCAGGCGTTCAATTGCTCGTCCGTGTCCGCGGTCTTGAGGCATGCGCCGAACAGCTCATGGTTCGTGCGGAAGACGGCTGACACCAGGTGGGTGCCCAGTGGGTCGGGGCGCACCGCGACAGTGCCGTCCTCCGGCGTCGTGGGCAGCAACTCCTCCAAGAGAGCTGTCACTTCGTCACGTCGCTTGGTATCGCTGCCGAGCTCGGTGATGGCCGTGAGCGCGTGATCGAGCCGGTCCTCTCGTGGGGCGAGCAGACTGACACAGGCCCCCGCCTCGCGCAGCAACTCCCTTGTCCGCTTGGAGGGTTTACCGATCTGGGACTTGTACGTGCGTACCCAGTAATCGAGTTCGTGCTTGAGGATCCTTTCGTACAGTCGCTCTTCGGAGCTGGGCGTTTCGCCGTCGTCGTCGGTCCGGGCGTTGAGCCAGGCCAGCATGACCAGGTCCAGGGTGGTCCACCGGCCGGAGTCCGGGTTGGGCGGTGGGTTGTTGCCCATGACCATGGGCTCCGCTGCGCCGAAGGATCGCAGTGCTGCGCGGTAGACGCCGGTCTCGCGGGGATGTCGGGCGGGCAGAGGCAGTTGCTGCACCAGCAGTTGTCGGCCGTCGTCCTCAAGCGCGTTGGCGATCTCCTCGTCCCACCAGCCGCCGATGGACCGCGCGGTCAGCAGGAGACAGGTGGGCAGTTCGCGATCCCGCAGTGTGCGCAGCGTGTTGATCACGTCGGCCGACTTGTGATCCTCCGCGTAGTCGACGACCACCATGAGCGGGGAGGCGACACGACTGAGCCACGCGCAGTCCTGGAGGTCGGGGTCGCGTGCGAGGAAGCCGGTGAACCAGCCGCTGTGGGCCAGTCGTTGGGCGAGTTCGGCGGCCAGGCGGGTCTTTCCCGCTCCGCCGACGCCGTGGAGCAGGGCGATGCGCGTGCGGGGCCCTTCGGGGTCGGGAGCGCGGAACCAGTCCTGGAGGAAGTCGAGTTCGTCGCGGGGATGAAATTGGATGGCGTCGTGGCGGGCCCAAAGAAGCCTCAGCGGCCCGGTGTTGTCGCTGTCCTCGGGGATCGGCTGGTACGGAGCAGTGAGGATCTGAGTGCGGGGTTGATCGGGCAGCGGCAGCGGTTCGCCCTGCTCGTAGCCCAGGCCCACGTCGAGTGCGATGCTCAGGCGGTTCTCGTCGGCGGCCTGCCGTAGAAGTGTGGCTCCGTACGTGACCGACTCGGCCCAGGACTGCTGTTGCCGTCGCCGGGGGTCCGCGGCGTCGGGCTGGGATGCGACGCCGGTGATGTCGATGGCGAGGAAAGCGCCGGGGGCGTCCTCCGTGTCCGCGAGGTGGTCGAGGAAGTCCTGGGGCAGGGTCTGCCAGTCGGGGTCCGGTTCGTCGGCGCGGTAGTCCCGGTCGGCGCGGTTGGACCAGGTGCCGTCCAGCCATACGGCGACCAGGGCATGGGCTGGGCCGCCCTGGGTTCCGGCTGTGATGAGGATCAGCGGATGGAGCCCGGCGTCCAGACAGGCCCCGGCGAAGGTGACGGCCAGGTCGAGGCAGGTGCCGTGCCGGGGCGAGGCCAGCACCTCGTACGGCGGGCGAATCGTCTGCCGGCCGGGATCGCTCGTCGTCGGCTCGTCGGCGTAGACGATCCGGCGGGCGGCGAAGGCTTCGTACAGGGCGCGGGTGCGATCGATCGTGGGCCCGTCCCCGGGGGCCGGCATGTCCGTGCCGAGAAGCTGAGCCGGTGTCCCCGGTGTGTTCTCGCCGTGGCGCTTGCGCTGGACGTAGTCGAGCAGGGCCTTCGGATCGTTGCTCGGCCAGCGCCGCCATGCCGTGCTCATGGGGTCACGTCCATGTCCTCGGTGCGGACGATGCCCAGGACATCCCTGGCGTTCAAGCGGTTCACGGCCGGGACATGGGCGGCGGACGCCTCCACCTCGTACGTCCCCGGAGGCAGTGGCGGCAGCTCGGTCCGCCAGCTGCCGTCCGCGCCCCTTGTGCACGGCTGCCACTTGGCGCCGCCCTGGCCGCCGTCGAGTGCGCGGGCACGGACCTGTACTCCCGTGCGCTCCTCCACCGGTGCTCCGTTGAGGGTTACTCCGACGCGGATCGGTTGGCCGGTCGGGGCTGCTTCGTCCAGGTCGAGCCCGAGCCAGGGTCGATCCGGTTCGTTACCGCGTACGGATGTGAGGGACTGCCCCTCGTACTCGGCCAGGATGTCCACCGCCACGGACGAGGACACCAGGGGCATGTGGCGTTCCGCGACCGCCCTGCGGGCGCGCTTGTCCTCCTGCTCGATGGGGATGGCCGAGATCGCGGGGACGGTGCCGTCACCGTGCCAGTCGGTGTTGGGCAGCCAGGAAGCCGCGTCCTTCGTCACCGAGATTCCGGTCGGTGACAGCAAGGCCCGCTGGAGCGTGCTGTGCCCCCGCCCGAACACCGCTGATACCTCAGGGCAGTTCGGACCGCTGTAGAGGTTGTTCCAGGACACCTCGATGTCCTCGTGGACGCTCCAGGCCGCATTCGCCTTCGCCGCGAACCCCGGATCGAGGGCTGCGGTGGCCTCCGTCGCCAGTTCGTACGGGGCCAGTGCCGTCGTGGCCCCGGGCTGTCCGACCGCCGGATAGCGCGGCAGCAGCTCGTACGCGGACGGCCACTGACGCAGCACGTCCGTGAGCCCGTTCAGTCGCTTGCGACCCACCGTCAGTCCGTTCACCAGAACGTCCAGGGCCTTCGGCGCACCGCGGTGCGGGGTGCCGAGGGTGATCAGGGCCGCGCAGTCGGCCGCGCCGCCGAGAGGGCCCAGCCAGTAGCGGGCGACCAGCCCGCCCATCGAGTGCGCCACCACGATCACCCGCCGACGTCGTGCGCCGGTGTGCTCGCCGTCGAGGCGTGCCCCGATCTCGTTGTGGAGTCGTTCGGCGGCGTGGCGGACGCTGTGGCGGAAGTCGTACGGGAAGAGCACCACGTCCGCCCGCAGATCCGGGGCGTACCCGGGCCGCGCGACATCCACGCGCACGTCGTCGAAGCGGTTGCGGAGCCTGCGGACGAGGCCGTCGTATCCCGGAACGACCCACGGGCCGACCAAGGTGATGTCCGGCATCAGCCCCACCGGAACCAGATCCGGATGTGTGTCCAGGCCGAGCCGCGCGGGCCGGGTGGCCGCGGCGACGAACCGCCTGCGGTGCTCGTCCCAACGCGCGGCTCCCTCAGCCGATTGCAGGACGCTTCCGCCGATTCCGGGCACCACGACGACAAGATGCTTGAGCGAAGCCACCGACGTTCCCCCGTTTCGCGTGCGCGTCACCTGGACGTGGAGTCGAGGTGACGGCCAATCAGGGTAAGAAGATAGCGCCGGATCAGACACGTTCGGCAGGGATTCGTTGCATTCGGAGCCGAACCCCAAGCCGTTCGCTGGGCTGCCGCGATCATCCTCACCCGTGGGGCATTGCCGTGCTCGTCCTCTTCGATGGACGACCTCTTCGGTGGACGACTACACCAATCGGCGTAACTCCCCACCAACCCCGAACCCGACGGTTCCATGCCGGTCGCAAAGGGCAACTCCCTTCCATCGGTGCCCAATTGGCTCGGCTGTCCGGGGGGATTGCTGGTGAGCGGGAAGACATGGACGTATCCCAACGGGGCGGTTGTCTGGGTGGCTGATCCCAAAGCGCCGCGGCCTCCGCAACCCGAGGGGAAACCGGCTCGGGCAGGCGCGGGCGCGAACGCGAGCTCAGGCGCAGCCGCGGGCGCGAGTGCGGGCGCCAACGGAAGCGCTGGTGGGCGTCGGCGGAAGCGGAAGCCGACGCGGCGGTCTCAGGCCGTGCCGTCCACGCAGCGCCAGGCGCGAGAGCGTGCGGCCGAGGTCGCGCGGGAAGCGGCGCGCAATGGGATTGCCCGTGGGGCGGCTCGGGGAGCCGCCCGTGGAGGCGTCCGTGGCGCGACGGCCGGAGACGGCTCGGCGGATCCGCAGGCTCGGTCGGAGCGGCGGAGCGTCCAGGCCTCCCCTTCCCCCTCCGCCTCCCCCTTCACCGCCCCCTTCACCTCCACCTCCGCCTCCGTACCCCGCCCCAAGGTCCGGCAGACAGCGCTCCGCCCTCCCGGTCCGGGGCCGCTCCCCGAGCGGGAACGCGAGCGCTACGGCGACGAGTACGCGGACCCCATGAAGCTGCTGCTGGCGAAGGTCTCCAGCGGGCAGCACATAGCGGCCGCGGGGGAGCGGTCCGGGCGTGGGGACCGGGACCCGGTGGAGGAGGAGTGGAGGGCACATGACCGGCGTGGCCCGTACGGGCAGGAACGGCGTCGGCGGAACTGAGTCCTAGGTAGGCACGTCGGGGTCTCGAGACGTCGGCGCGTCGGCACGGCGAACCTCTTGAACAGCCGCCCCACCACCCCCGTACCCCCTGTCATGACCCACCCCCAGACACCGCAGTCGTCACCCCGCCCAGGACACACCTCCCGTCTCCGCCGAGGCGCCGCGCTCGCCCTGCTCCCGCTGGCCGTGGCCTGCGGTGGGGGAGAGGACGGCGCCGAGGGGAAGCGGAAGGCGGTTCCGACCGCCGTGACCGCCGCCCCCGAGGCCGGAGTCGTGGCCCCCGCCAAGGTCGAGGTGATCGCCGGGCTGACCGGGTGCACCGCCGAGATCCGGGTCGAGGCGGAAGAGTTGCGGGAGGGGCTGTGCCGTACGAAGCAGGGCGAGTACCGGATCACCACCTTCCCCGAGGAGCGGTTCAAGGTGACCTGGCTGGACAGTGCCGCCATCTACGGCGGCAAGTACCTCGTCGGTACGCGGTGGGTCGTCAGCGCGGTGCCAGAGTTGCTGGAGAGGTTCCGGTCCCGGCTCGGGGGGACCGTGCAGGAGCTGCGGAGCATCGGACCCTCGACGGCGCCCTGAGTCCGTCCTCCGTCCTCAGGCCTCCGTCTCAGCCCTCCGTCCTCAGTTCTCCGTCCTGAGGTGGGCCAGTACCTCCTCCAACGGCAGGTCGTAGTCGTCCTTGTCGTCCGTCCACCGGCGCAGCACCGCCGCCGCGCCCTCCGCCATGTCCGCCGGCAGTTCCGCCGTGCGCAGAGTCGCCGCGATCTCCTCCAACTCCGGTGCCCAGCGCCAGGCGCGGGCGGCGACGCTGGGGAGCTGGTCGGTCTCGGCGAGGATGCTGGACGTCAACGAGCCTGCCTCGCGGGCGAGTTCGGCGGCCACGCCGTGGTGCGCGGCCAGGGCGTGCGATACGGCGGCCAGGACGCGCGCCGACTTCTGGTACGACGCGTACGCCATCTTCAGCGCCGACGCGGCACCGATTTCCGCGTCCAAGGGGCGGGCCACGACCTGCGTGTCCTTGAACGACCCCGCCACTCGGGCGACTTGCTCCCCGTCGCCGCTCAGGTACAGGCGCGGGGCGCTGCCCGGACCGGGCGGACCGCCGACGATCGAGCCGTCCAGCATCAGCACGCCGCGCTCCGCGCACGCCGCCGCGATACGCCGCGTACGGTCGGGGCTGACCGCGTTGGCCTCGACGTACACGCCCCGGAAGGGGTGACCGAGGACCTCGCGCGCCACGTCCTCCGCCGCGTGCGGCGGGCACACCGAGAGGACGAAGTCGCTTACGGCCAGGGCGGATTCGAGGGACTCGGCCGACTCCAGGCCTGCCTCGCGGGCCCGTTGGAGGCTGGCTGGGCCGCGGCCCGTCGGGACGTACAGGACCCGGGTGCCCGTACGGGTCGCCTCGCCGCCGACTTTCGCGCCCATGGCGCCGGGATGCAGCAGCGTGAAGGTGGTCGTCATGGGTCTCACCGTACGGACTTGATGTTGTTGGGAGTCGCGAGGACGAGTGTGGGGCATAGGAGAGGGGCATAGGAGATATGAGCCTCGGGAGGGCGCCATGAACCGACAGATCCGCGTTCGCGTCAGTCGCCGGCCCATCACGCCCCGCGACGACACCATCGACCGCAGGACGCCGTCGGGGCGGATCCTGCCGTACTAGGACCTCAGCACCAGGACCTCAGCACCAGGACCTCAGCGGTGACTGCCAGTTCACCGTCGTGGCGTCGGTCCCTCCGTCGTCGTACACCCTCAGTCGTACGGCGTCCCTGCCGTCCGGCAGGGGCCTCGTCACGTCGACCGTGATCTCCAGACGGGACACGTCGGCGCGGCCGGACGCGCTGGTGAGGGCGCGGCGGAGGACGGCGAGGAGGTGGGCCGTCACCTGGTCGGGGACGACGGTGTCCACCGGGCCCTCGAATTGGGTGGAGGGCTGGAAGCCGAGCACGGCCGACGCGCCCGCCGCCTCCCGAAGTACCTTGCCGCGCAGGCCCGTTGGAGCCTCGGCCGGGGGCTGTTGCAGGGCGAAGATCGCCGTGCGGACCTCCTGGATCGTCGACTGGAGTTCGTCCACCGCGCGCCCTAGGAGCTCGTGGGCCTGGTCCGTGTCCTCCGTTCTGCGTTGCGTCGACTCCAGCAACATGCCCGTGGCGAACAGGCGTTGGACCACCAGGTCGTGCAAGTCGCGGGCGATGCGGTCACGGTCCTCGTACACCGCGAGGCGTTCCCGGCTGTGCTGCGCGTCGGCCAGGACCAGCGCGAGCGCGGCCTGGGACGCGAACTGCGTTGCCAGCAGGCGTTCTACGGCCGTGTAGGGACGGTCGCCCGGGCGGCGCGGGAGGGCCAGGGTGCCGATGAGACGGCCGTCCGCCTGGAGCGGGAGCATCATGCTCGGGCCGAACCGGTGCCGTACATGCGTCGTCATGCGCGGGTCGGTCGCCGAGTCGTCGATGAACACCGGTTCGCCGCCCAGGAGTTGGACCAGGACCGGGCTGCCGGGCTCGATGGTCGTACCGACGATGTCGCCCGGGTCCTCGTAGGCCGACGCGGTGACGATCTCCATGCCGCCCGCCGCCGTGCGCTGGAGGATCACGCCCGCGGCCGCGTCGGCGAGGGCCCGCGCGCCCTCCGCGACCGTCTTCAGCGCGTCGGCCGCCCTCTCACCGGTGAGCAGCGCGGTGGTGACGGCCGCCGCGCCCTCGATCCAGCGTTCGCGCTGCCGGGCGGTCTCGTACAGGCGGGCGTTGCCGATCGCGATGCCGGCCTGGGCGGCGAGCACGTGCAGAAGCTGCTCGTCCTCGGTGGTGAAGGGGGCGGAGTGCTGCTTACTGGCGAGGTGGAGGTGGCCGAACACCCCGTCGTGGACGTGGATCGGCACGCTGAGCACCCCGGCGGGCGGCGGCTCGGCACCGCCCGTGCGGATCTCGGTGAGGCCGTCCTGCCCGGGGTCCGTGGTCCCGAGCGCCGCGTACCGCGCGCCGGTCAGCTCGGCGGCGCCGTCCACGATGTGCTGGAGCGTGGTGCGCAGTTCGAGCTCGGAACCGACGCTCAGGACCGCTTCGAGGAGCCGGGAGAGGTCGGGGACGCCGTCACGCGGATCGGCCGGGGCCGGGCTCAGGTGGTGGCCAGCGGGTCCAGGACCAGCGGCTCGATCTTGCCCTCCAGCATGTAACCCAGGCCCTGTACGGCACACACGTCCGGCCGCTCGGCGATGTGCACCGGCATCCCGGTCGCCGCGCGCAGCATCTGGTCGAAGCCGGGGAGCAGCGCGCTGCCGCCGACCATCATGATCCCGCGGTCCGCGAGGTCGGCCACCAGGTCGGGCGGGCAGTTGCGCAGTACCCGGCCGATCCCGTCGAGCACGGCGGTCAGCGGGGTCTCGATCGCGTCCCGTACGGCCGCGGTGTCGACCCGTACGGACCGCGCGAGGCCGCTCGCCACGTCCCGCCCGTGGATCTCGGTGGTGGTCGGGCCGTGCGGGGTGAGACCGTTGCCGGACAGGGCCAGCTGCAGCGGTCGTACGGACTGGCTCGGCAGCATCAACTCGTGCTCGTGGCGCAGGTGTTGGACGATCGCGTGGTCCACCGCCTCACCACCCACCGGGATGCGCTCGGCGGTGACGATGGAGCCGAGGGAGAGCACGGCGACCTGCGTCGCGGCCGCCCCGCACACCATGATCATGGTCGCCTCGGGCCGCTCGACGGGCAGTCCGCAGCCGACGGCGGCGGCGATCAGCGTGTCGACCAGCTCCACCCGGCGCGCGCCGAGCCCGACCAGCGTCTCGATCGCGGCCCGCTGTGCCAGCGGATCTGCGTCGTGCGGGGTGCAGGCGGCGGCCCGCAGCCGGGGCTTGCGGCGCAGCGCGCGGCGCACCTTGTCGCCGATCAGGTGCCGCAGCATGCGCTGCGCCATCTCGATGTCGACGACGGTCCCGCCGGACACCGGCCGGACCACCCGGATGTAGTCGGGCGTACGGCCCGTCATCTTCTCCGCGAACTCTCCTACGGCGATCAGCGCGCCGGTCCGGGTGTTCACGGCGGCGGCGGACGGCTGGTCGACGACGAGCCCGGCGCCCTTGACGTAGACACGGGTACGGGCGGCACCCAGGTCGACGGCGAAATGGCAGCGTCGCAACTGCTCCAGACTGACGGTCATGGCAGGTTCTCCCGAGAGCGCGGACCGGGGCTTCGCCGGGCGGCGGGCCTCTTTCGCATCGTGCGGGGGTGAGGGAGCGGGCGCGTCTTGTGGTGGGCCGGGCGGGGTGCCGCTAAATGGGGGTATTTGTCCGTAATGCCCGAGTTAAAGAGCGCGTAAAGGGCAGTGGGGGGCGTCCTCGTGACGCCGCGTTGGCGGGAAACCGCCGGGGCGTCAATCCGCCAGCCCCATTCAACTCCCTTGCGCCACAAGGCACACGACACTCTTCGCAGCACTCGACGACTCGACGGTTCGGTGATTCGACGAAGAGGGGCGGGCATGAGCAGAGGACGCAGAGGACCAGTCAGACGCGGGGCGGTACTGCTGTCGGCCGGGCTCGTGGTCGCGCTGCTGCCGGCCACCCAGGCACACGCGGCTCCGGGCGCTCCTACGGCGGCCGCCCCCACCGCGAGCCCCACCCGTACCGTCACCCTCGTCACCGGCGACAAGGTCACCGTCACCGACCTCGCGGGCGGCCGGAAGACCGTGAGCGTCGAACGCCCCCAGGGCGCCACCGGAGCCGTCCGCACCCAGCTGGCCAACGGCGACATCACCGTCCTACCGGACGAGGCGCTCCCCTACCTGCGGGCGGGCACCCTCGACCGGCGGCTCTTCGACGTGAGCGAGCTGCTACGGCAGGGGCTCGCCGACCGGACGACCGACGAGCTGCCGCTGATCGTGACGTACGACAAGGGGGCACAGGCCGTGACCCCGCGCGACGCCGAGCGGACACGGACGCTCGCGAGTGTGCGCGGGGCCGCCGTCGACGCGGACAAGGGGCGCGGGTTCTGGAGCGCGTTCACCCGGCAAGGCGGGGTGCGGAAGGTCTGGCTGGACGGGCGGGTCACCGCCGACATGGCCGAGAGCAACGCGCAGATCGGTACGGCGCACGCCTGGGAGGCCGGGCTGACCGGCAAGGGCGTCACAGTCGCCGTACTGGACACGGGAGTTGACCTCTCCCACCCCGACCTCGCCCAGCGCGTCTCCGTCACCAAGAGCTTCATCGACGGCGAGGACGTGGCCGACCGCAACGGACACGGCACGCACGTCACCTCCACCGTCGGCGGCAGCGGAGCCGCGTCCGCCGGACAGGAGAAGGGAGTTGCCCCGGACGCCACCCTCGCCGTGGGCAAGGTGCTCAGCGACCAGGGGTCCGGGAGCGAGTCGCAGATCATCGCCGGGATGGAGTGGGCCGCGCGGGACGTGCACGCCAAGGTCGTGTCCATGAGCCTCGGTTCGACCGAACCCAGCGACGGCACCGACCCCATGGCCCAAGCCGTGAACACCCTGTCCCAGGAAACCGGCGCCCTCTTCGTGATCGCCGCCGGCAACACCGGCACCCCCTCCTCCATCGGCTCACCCGGCGCCGCCGACTCCGCGCTCACCGTCGGCGCCGTCGACGCGAACGACCAGGCCGCCTATTTCACCAGCGCGGGACCCCGCTACGGCGACAACGCCCTCAAGCCCGACCTCTCCGCCCCCGGCGTCGACATCCTCGCCGCCCGCTCTCAACTCGTGGACGGCAGTGGGTACTACACCTCCATGAGCGGTACGTCGATGGCGACACCGCATGTGGCCGGGGTGGCCGCGCTGCTCGCCCAGGAGCATCCCGACTGGACCGGCGCGCGGCTCAAGGACGCGTTGATGTCCACGTCCAAGCAACTCGACGCGTCCGTCTATGAGTTGGGGACGGGGCGGGTGAACGTGCCCGATGCGGTCGACGCCCGTGTCACCGCCACCGGCAGCGCCGACCTAGGCTTCTACAGCTGGCCGTACGACGCGAACAAGCCGGTCACCAGGACCCTCACCTACGCCAACGCATCCGACGCGGCGGTCCAGTTGAGCCTCGCCGTACAGGGCGCCCCGGCCGGTGTCGCCACCCTCGCCGACTCCACCCTCACCGTGCCCGCGCACGGCACCGCCTCCACCACCGTGACCGGCGACGGCGCGAAGGCCGAGGTCGGCAACACCAGCGGGCGGATCGTCGCCTCCGCCGCCGGAACTCCCGTGGCCCACACAGCATTCGGGCTGGTCAAGGAGGAGGAGCGGTACACGCTCACCGTCCACGTGAAGGACCGGGACGGGGCTGCCACGGCCGCCGACCTGGTGGTGCAGCGGCTGGCGCAGGGCTACGACCCCTACCCGGAGGCGGTCGGCGACTCAGGGACGCTCAAGCTCCGCCTCCAGCCCGGGACTTACAGCCTGACCTCCTTCCTCGACGTGCGCGGCAGCCACGGTGCCGACTCGCTCGGGCTCGGTTTCCTCGCGGCGCCCCAGATCACCCTCGACCGGGACCGTGAGGTCACCCTGGACGGGCGGCGGCTCAGGGAGGTCCGCGCGAAGGTCCAACAGCGCACGGAGACACGGCAGTTGATCATGGAGTACGACCGGAACGCGAACGGCTCCGATCTCTTCGACGCCGTTCAGGTGCCGGTGACGTACGACAGCGTGTTCGCGGCCCCCACGGACAAGGTCACCCAAGGCAGCTTCGAGTACCGGACCGTGTGGCGGCTCGGGAAGCCGCTGTTGGAGGTCAAGGGGGTCGGTGAGGCCGTCGCGCAGTCGGGCGGCACGTTGATCGAGGGGCACAGTCGGCTGCCGTTGGTGGATGTGGGGGACGGTCCCATCACCGGTGCGGTCCGGGGACGCGCGGTGCTCGCCCACCTTGCCGACGGTGATGGCGACGGCGCCGATCCGGTCGCGCTCGCGCAGGCCGCCCAAGACGCGGGCGCCAAGGCGTTGTTCGTGACGGACGACGTGGCCGGACGGCTCAGTGCCTGGTGGGGTGCGGACGACGGTTCCGACCGTCCGCTGCAGATCGCCTCGGTGAACGCGGCCGACGCGGCACGGCTGCGGGCGGCGAAGACGGTCGACATGACCGGGACGCTCAACACGCCCTACACGTACGACCTTTCGGCCGGACACCAGGGCGCGATCCCGGACGCCGATCTGACCTACGCGCCCAGCCGCAGTCAACTCGCCGTCCTGGAAACGAAGTTCCATGCGGTGAAGCCGGTGAGCGGCGGGGAGTTCCGTTACTCGATCACCGATGCCTTCCCCATCGGGCTCGGTTTCCGGGAGCGGATCGACTATCCGGCCGAGCGGACGGACTACGTGTCGACCGGTCCCGGGCAGCGGTGGTCGGAGTCCGTGACGGTCGGGGACGGCACGCTGGAGGAACGCAGCGGGCTGGTCCAGTACACGGGCGGGACGCATCGCACCCTCGAGTGGTTCAAGCCGGTGTGGCATCCATGGCTCGGCACCGGGCTCGGCTGGGGACAGCAACGGTCGGGAAACCAGCTGCAGTTCAACACTCCAGGCTGGGGCGACTCCGGGCCCGACCACACCGGATTCGGCGATGCGTGGAGCGCGGACAGCGGCATGACGCAGACCACCGAGGTGTACCGGGACGGCACCCTGGTCGACCGGCGCACCAGCTCCGGTGCCTACGACTGGGACGCGCCCGCCGACGAGCACACCTACAAGGTCGTCACCGACACCGCCCTCGACCCCGACCGCTGGAAACTCTCCACCCGGGGTCACGCCGAGTGGACCTTCAACTCGTCGGCCACGCCCGCCGATCGATGGACCTTCCTGCCCCTCCTCAACCTCGCCTTCGACGTCGACACCGACCTCGCGGGCGATGTCCGGGGCGGCGGCCGGGTACCGGTCGGGATCAGCGCCTCGTACGTGGTGGGCGCGCCGGACACCGGGACGATCGTCGGCGGCACGCTCCAAGTGTCGTACGACGACGGGAAGTCGTGGCGGACGGTGAAGCTCACCGGCGGCCACGCGTCATGGCGCGGCACCCTCACCGTGCCCCGGGACGCTCAGTACATCTCGCTGCGGGCCTCGGCGAGTGACGACCAGGGTGGTTCGGTGCGGCAGGAGATAGTCCGGGCGGTGGGAGTCCGGTAACGCAGACGGGCGGCGCCGTCTCCTTGGGAGGGGAGACGGCGCCGGCGCTCAAACAGGCCGCGTCCGGATGACGCCCAACTCCGCCAAGTCCTGCGGCCGGATACGGAGTTGGTCAGCGGTCGCCTCCGTCTCCTCCGGCGGCCGCTTCAGGATCGCGGCGGCAGACTCCGGGGCGATCACCGAGAAGTAACTGTCCGGTGTGGCCCAGGTGTTGCCCGGCGCGGCCAGCGCCAGCGCACCGCCGGAACCGCCCTCGCCGATCAGCAGAGTGGTCAGCGGAGTCCGGGCGGCCGCCACCGCGCCGAACAGGTCCGCGATCGCGGCCCCCGCGCCCTGCCGTTCCGCCTCGGCGTCGTTCGCCGCACCCGGCGTATCGACCAACGTCAACACCGGAATGCCAAGCCGCTCCGCGAGCCGGATCAACCTCGCGGCGGTGCGATAACCAGCGGGCCGGGTAGCCGTCCCGGCCTGCGCGGCATACGCGACCGTCCGCCCCTCCCGCTCCCCGAACCCGCACAACATGCCCGCGTCGACACCCCCGCACCGATCACCGCTGATCGCGAGCCGGTGAGTGAAGTAGGCATCCAAGTAGCTCTCGGCGCGCGGGCGTTGAGGGGACCGGGCACGCAGCACGGCTTCCCATCCGGTGGCCGGGAGGTCGGCCGCGACGCGCTGCACGGCCTCTCGCGCGGGCACTGGCGGATCGGCCGCAGTGCGCTGAGCCGACCGGTCGAGCTGCTCCGCGTCCCGCCCGGTCCCCGGGAGGCCGGCCTCGGCGTGCCGGGCCGGTCCGGAGTCCCGCACCGTGTCTCGCGCGGTCGCCGATGGACTGGCCGGGGTGTGCCGAGCCGACCGGTCGAGCGCCGCAGGCACCGGCGCCTGTCCCGCCCACGGCGTGGCCAGCAGCCGCAGCCACCTCCCCAGGGTTTCCTTCAACTGCCCCGGTTCTACGACCGCGTCGGCCGCCCCCGCCGCCACCTGGGCCTCCGCCGTGTACGCCGTAGGGTCCGCGTCCGGGGGCCGAACGCGGGAGCCCGCGAAGCCGACCTGGGCGCCGGGCAGGGCCAGGATCACATCGGCGCCCGCGCCGAGCGTGGCCCAGCCGCCGCCCGTGGTCGGGTCGCGCAGTACCGCGATCTGGGGAAGGCCGGCCTCCCTCGTGAGCGCCGACTGGCGTGCCACGCGCTGGAGTTGGGTGAGGGCGATCATGCCCTCCTGCATCCGGCTGCCCCCGGTGGCGACCAACGGCACGACCGGCAACCGGTGCTCACGGGCGTACGTGTACGCCGCTTCGAGGCGGTCCCCGGTGCGTTCGCCGAGCGAGCCGCCGAGGTAGCCGAACTCGAAGGCGATGAGTACCGCTTGCGTTCCCGACACCGTCGCCGTGCCGCAGATCACCGACTCCGACTCGCCCGTGCGGTCGGCGGCGCGGGCGCGCGAGGCGTCGTAGCCCTGCCAGGCGAGGGGGCCGTCCGGCTTGGACTCCCGTGCCGGGTAAGGGAGTTCGGTGAAGGTGGTGTCGTCCGTGACGAGGGACAGGGTCTCGCGGGCCGAGTGGCGCTCAGTCATGGGTCAGGGAGCGCTTCAGGATCTTCCCCATGTCGTTGCGGGGGAGTTCCGTGATGTGGTGGACGACGCGAGGGCGCTTGTGCGGGGCGAGGCGGCTCGCCACATGGTCGGCCAACTCGGCGAGCTGTGGCGGGGATTGGGGGTCGCTCGGCACGATCCAGGCCACGACCCGCTCGCCCAGGTCGGGGTCCAGTTCGCCGGTGACGGCGGCCTCGCGGACTCCGGGGTGTTCGAGGAGGGCGTTCTCGATCTCGCCCGCGCCGATCTTGTAACCCCCGCTCTTGATCAGGTCGGTGGCCTTGCGGCCGACGATCCTGACGTAGCCGTCGGGGTCGCGCACGGCCATGTCGCCGGTGCGGAACCAGCCGTCGGCGGTGAAGGCGGCGGCGGTTGCGTCGGGCCGGTTGAGGTACTCGGTGAAGAGGTTCGGGCCGCGCACCTGGATCTCGCCGACGCTCTCACCGTCGTAGGAGGGGAGGGGCGTGCCGTCCTCCTCGACCAGGCGCAACTCCACGCCGGGCAGCGGGACTCCGACCGTTCCCGCGCGCGGTTCGCCGTCCGCCCGGACGCTGGTGTTCATCAGGGTCTCCGTCATGCCGTAGCGCTCGATGACGCGGCGGCCGGTCGCCGACGTGATGCGTTCGTGGTCGTGGACCGGGAGCGCGGCCGAGCCGGAGACCAACAGGCGTGCGCGGCCGAGGGACTTGACCAGTTCGGGGTCGTCCGGGAGGGTCTCGGCGATGCGGTGGTACATCGTCGGGACGCCGAACATCATGGTCGCGCCGTCGTTCAACTCCCGTGCCACGCCCTCCGTGCTGAACCTGCCGAGGTGACGCACCGATCCGCCGCGCCGCAGCGGGCCCAGGATGCCCAGCACCAGGCCGTGTACGTGGAACAACGGCAGCCCGTGCACGAGGACGTCGTCGCCGGTCCACTCCCAGGCGTCCGCGAGGGCGTCCAGCGTGGTGGCGATCGCCCGGCGCGGGATGACGGCGCCCTTGGGCGGGCCGGTGGTGCCGGAGGTGTAGACGACGAGCGCCGGGTCCTCGTCGTCGGGGGAGACGTCCGGAGCGTCCACCCCGGCACCCCGCACATCGACGTCTACGCGCTCCAAGTGCCGTAGCGGAGAAGGGAGTTCGTCGCCCGGGGCCGCCAGGACCAGCGTCGGGGCGCTGTCCGTCAGGATGTGGCCGAGTTCCTTCTCACCCGACTTCGGGTTGAGGGGGACGGCCGCGACTCCCGCCCGCAGTACGGCGATCACGGCGACGGCCGTCTCCAGCGAGGGGGTGGCCCAGACGGCGACCCGGCCGGTACCCGCGCACCGGGCCGCGAGGGCGTCCGCCGCCGCGCCCAGCTCCGCGTAGGTCAGGGACCGGTCGCCGAACCGGAGAGCGGGCTGCTCGCCCGGGTTGGTCAGGGCCGGGAAGAGGGTGGACACGCGGCGCACTCCTTAGCCGTCGGGGCAACGGTCCCCAGGTGCCGGGGACACCCCCGTTCCTACACCACGTCCGCCACCACACAGCTGACGTTGTCCGGACCCCCGGCCTCGTTCGCCGCGTCGACCAGGGACCGTACCGCCTTCTCCGGGTCCGGGCTCGCGGTGAGGAGTTCGCGGATCCGGTGCTCCGGGACGACCGCGGTCAGGCCGTCCGAGCACAGGAGGTAGCGGTCGCCTCGGCGGGTGTCGTGGAGTTTGAGGTCGGGGGTACCGGTCGTCAACGCCTTGAGGAGCATGGCGCGTTGGGGGTGCGAGTCGGCCTCCTCCGGTGTCAGCCGGCCCTCGTCGATCAGCGACTGGACGACCGAGTGGTCGTGCGTGATCCGGAACAGCCCGCTGTCGCGCAGCAGATACGCGCGCGAGTCCCCGATGTGCACGAGCGCCAGCTTCGAGCCCGTCCACAGCAGCGCGGTCAGGGTCGTGCCGTTCTCGCCGGGATCGGCCACGTCACGGACCGCCTCGGTGGCACCCCGCACCGCCTCCTCCAACAGGTTGAGCACATTGCCCGCCGGTACCTCCTCGGTGTCCAGGAAGCGCAGCGCCTCCACCGCCGCGCCGCTCGCGGGCGCGCCCGCCGGGCCGAAGCCGTCGGCGACCGCGAGCAGCCGCGTGCCCGCGTACGCGGTGTCCTGGTTGGAGGGGCGGACCCGGCCGCGGTCCGAGTGGGCGGCATAACGCAGTTCCAGCATGGTGGTGTCCTTTCCCGGTACGGCCGACACGGCCGCGAGATGGTCGACGAGGAACCCGGCGAGATCCCGCCGCACCGCCGTATCCGCCTCGACCCGGGCCCAGTAGGCGCGGATCTCGCGGGCGGCGGCGGCCGGTTCGAGAGCACACACCTCACGGATCCCGGCCAGCGGCATGCCCAGCCGCCGGAGCCACGCGACCAGCCGCGCCCGCTCCAGCTGTGCCACCGCGTAGTACCGGTATCCGCTGTCGGGATCCACCCGCGCCGGCCGCAGCAGCTCCAGCTCGTCGTACAGCCGCAACGCCTTCGGCGACAGCCTGCACGCCCGCGCGAAGGCCCCGATCGTCAGCATGTCCGTGCCCTTCATGCGCACCTCGACCTCTTTCGGTTCCGTCACCGATGCTGGGGCTTCACCGAGGGGGAAGGTCAATCCGGTTGCCGCGGTTGCGGTGGCCGTGGTTAACCTGCGGAAACGATCTGCCGCCGACCGACCGCCGTACGAAGCTGGAGGCTCCCGTGCCCCGAATCGCGCTCGCCACCTACGACCCCGGACCCAAGCCCAGCAAGGACCGGGACCTCCCGGTGCTGGTGGACGCGTTGCGGGCGGCCGGGGCCGAGACGATCGCCGCGCCGTGGGACGACGCCGGTACTGACTGGGGCTCGTACGACCTCGTGCTCATCCGCTCCACCTGGGACTACAGCTGGCGCCCCGCCGAGTTCGTGGCCTGGGCCGAGCGGACCGCGAAGGCGACCCGGCTCGCGAACCCGGTGCAGGTCGTGCGGTGGAACACCGACAAGCGCTACCTCGGCGACCTCGCGGCGGCCGGTGTGCCCGTCGTGCCGACCCGCTATCTCGCCCCCGGCGACCCGGCCGATCTCCCGGACGACCACGAGTACGTGGTCAAGCCGACCTCGGGCGCGGGCGCCCGCTTCGCCGCCCGCTACACGCCCGACCAGCACGGGACGGCCGTACGACAGCTGGAGCGCATGCACGCGGAGGGGCTCACCGCGATGGTGCAGCCGTATCTGACGAATGTGGACGTCAGCGGGGAGCGGGCGCTGCTGTTCTTCGGGGGGCGGTTCGTGCACGCCTCGCGGAAGGGGGCCGTGCTGGCGCGTGGGACGGCGTACGACGACGACAAGGTGTCCCACCCCGACCTGGAGCCGTGGACCGCGACCGAGGCCGAACTCTCCGTCGCCGAGCGGGCGTTGGCCGCCGTACCGGATGCTCCCGAGCTGCTGTACGCGCGCGTGGACCTCGTCGACGGGCCGGACGGACAGCCGTGTGTGATGGAGCTGGAACTCGTCGAGCCGAACCTCTTCCTGGATCTGCATCCGGAGTCCTCGCTGGCCGCCGTGGTCGAGGCGATTCTCGGGGCGGCCGCTACTCGCTGACCGCCGTTCGCTGCAACAGCCCCCAGGTGAACTCGGCGGCGCACCGGTGGCGTACGCCCTGCGCGTCCGGGGCGGTGAAGGCGAGGCCCCAGCGGGTGGGGGCCGTGCCCTCCAGCGGGCGGGCGGGGGCGAAGGCGCGGGCCGCCTCGTCGACCGTGCAGGACCAGGGGGCCAGGTCGTCGAGGGTGTGGAGGGCGGGGCCTTCGACACCGGGGGCGCGGACCAGCCATTCGTTCCACACGGCGCCGTTCGGGGCGGTGAGCACCTCGAAGCGGAGGTCGGGCCAGAGGGGGACCGGCCACTGCCAGGCCTCGCAGTCCAGGTCGCCGATCCTGCGCTTCACGGTCGACTCGGGGGTGCCGAGGATCGACCAGTAGCGGGAGGCGGCGGCCCGCCCGCGCGGGGAGTGCAGCATCGCCTGCCAGCGCTTGTTGGCCTCGCGCATGTCGGCGATCGAGACGCCCAGCTCATGACGGGCGTTCTCGACCAGGTCCGGGTTGTGGTCCGCCATACGGCGCAGCAGGACGAGTTGGAAGTCGAGGGGGCTGAAGGGGCGGGCTGGACGGTTCGCTTCGGGCATGCGATCCATCGTCGCGCACGGCACTGACATCGGGCCTGACACCGGGTCTGACGCCGGGGGTGCGGCCGTCGGCGAGGAAGAGCACCGAGTTGACGTAGCGGGGGCCGCGGGAGAAGGGCAGCACCCGGCGCAGCAGCCCCTGGGAGACGACGTACAAGTTGCGGGCCTGATGCTTCTCCAGCGGGAAGTCCGCGAGCCGGACCCAGTCCCTGTTCCGGTCCGGGAGGACCCAGCCCTCGTAGCCGAGCAGCGACAGATACCGCACCACCGGGGCGATCGGCTGGATACGGGACTCGAGTTCGACGAAGAGCGCGGGGCGGTCGCGGGTCAGCAGGCCGGTCGCGCCGTGCAGGACGGCCAGTTCGCTGCCGTCGACGTCGATCTTGATGAAACCGACCTCCCGCAGGCCCAGCCCGTCGAGCGTGACGCACTGGACGTGCACGGCGCGCGCGTGGATGTCCCGGCGCACCAGCGACGACACCCCCCGGTCACCCTCGTCGTCCGGCGGCAGCCACAGCCGGGCGGTGCCGGGGCGGTCGGAGGCGGCGGCCGGGATCACCCGGGCGTGCGCGGGGGCGGCGGCCGCGAGGAGCCGCGCCAGGTGCGGGACCGGTTCTACGGTGACCACCTCGCGCGCGTGTCTCCAGAGGCGGTGGGTCCAGGGGCCGTACCAGCCGCCGACGTCGACCGCCGTGCCGCAGTCGGTCGGCAACAGGTCGGTCAGGCGGGCGAGTTCGGGTTCGAAGCGGGGGTAGACGGCGCGGGCGGTGGCGGCGACCAGGCGGGTGGGGAGGAGGGGTGCGAGACGGGCGGTGAGGGTGCGGGGAGCGGGGTCCGTAGGGTCTTTGGGATCCCCGGGGCTCGTGGAGGTCATGGGGCCATCCGTTTGAGGAGTTCCAAGTGCTCGGCGTCGTCGGTCACTTGCTCGCCGGACGAGGGCAGGAGTTGCGGGATGCCGTCGACGATGGGGTAACGGCGGCGCAGGCGCGGGTTGTAGAGGGCGTCCGTGGGGAGCAGGTGCAGCGGGCCCTTGTCGAGTGGGCAGGCCAGGATCTTCAGCAGCGGGTCGTCCGGGTTCATGGGGGAGTCAACTCCTTGGCCTCAGCTGGTGGTTGAGGCGCGTTGTCGTGCTTCGGCATGGTCAGCAGGACGGTGACCGCAAGGAGGGTTCCCCCGATCCGCAGGGCCAGCCGCAGCGGGTCGTGCGGCAGGGTCTCGCCGAACGCGAGCGTGCCGAGCACCGCCGTGAACAGACTGGTCACCGTCGTGCAGACCGGCACGATCAGCGAAGCCCGGCAACGCTGCAGCGCCGCCTGGGACATGACCAGGCCGAACGCGCCGGTGAAGAGGAGGAGGTAGGGGTACGGGGAGCGGAGAAGCCCAACAACCGCTCCACCGAGGTCACTTGTGGTCAGGTAGCTCGACACGCCCTTGATGGCGAGCGAGCTGACCCCGTACAACAGGCCCACCGCCACGCCGTATTCGACGCCCGTGGTGGGCAGCCGGTGGCGGTGACCGGCGCTGCGCTCGGTGGACCGGTACAGCCAGACACCGGCGGCGAGCGAGGGTACGCAGACCAACAGGATCAGCGGGTAGGGCGCGTTGCGGCTGACGTGGTCCGAGCCTTCCTTGAGGGACAGGACGACCATCAGCAGGGCGACGAGGATCGCCCCGAGCGCGTACCGTTCGCGGCCGCTGGTCTCCTCGCCGAGCATGCGCGCGGACAGCAGCACGAGCAGCACCAGGCCGGACACGAAGATGCCCTGCGCGGCGGCGATCGGCAGCGTCCGGTACACGGCGAGCTGCGCGCCGAACCCGGAGGCCAGCGCGAGGGACCCGCCGATCCAGAGCGGGCTGCCCAGCACCAGCCGCAGCAGCCTTGCCGGTTGACGGACCGTCACCTCGGGCAGAGCGGCGAGTGCCCGTTTCTCCAGGACGAAACCGGTGCTGTACAGCACGTTCGCCAACAGGGCCGCCGCCACTCCCCACCACACGGCCGCGCCCCCTACGTCTTCCGCGCGTGCAGCAGCAGGATCGACGCCAACTGCGGTCTGGCACAGGCCAGTCGGTCCAGGGGCCGGAGTGGTCGCGGTACGCCGTGGAAGGGCGCGCCCTTCAGCCCTACGACCTCGAAGCCGGCCGCCGCCACGAACTCCCGTAACGCACGCGGCGTGTAGAGCCGCAGATGTCCTACGACCTCCTTGCCCGGGCGGCCGTGGATCGCGCGCAGGCTCACCTCCGAGAACACGGGCTGGACACCGGCGAGCAGCAGAGCGCGGTTGTACCAGGCGGCCAAGTTCGGCGTGGACAGCATGAGATGGCCTCCCGGGCGCAGGACGCGGTGGATCTCGGCGAGCGCGGTGTCCGGGTCGACGAGGTGCTCGATCACCTCGCTGAACAGGACGGCGTCGGCGGAGGCCGAGTGGAGGGGGAGCGCGGTGAGTTCGCCTCGGACCGTGTACGGGAGGTGGGTGCGGGCGCGGGTGAGGGCGTCGTGGGACCAGTCGACGCCGATGACGCGGTGGCCCGTGAGGAGGGGCGCGGCGGTGGCGGCCGCGGTGCCGTCGCCGCAGCCGATGTCGAGGACGGTGCGGGGGTGTTCGGCGGTGGCCGGGCCCAGCGCGGTGGCGAGGATGCGGGCCTGGCGGAGGGTGCGGGAGGGGCCGGAGGCGACGGGGACGGCGGGGTTCTCGTAGAAGTCGCGGAGGTCGGTGGGGCGGTGGGTCGTGGTCGTGGTCGTCATGCCGGGTGCTCCTCCGTCTGTTCCGTCGAGTGCAGGTAGTGCTCGAACAGGTCGCGGAGGTGGGCTCCGTCGCCGGGGCCGAGGAGGGTGCGGGACCAGCGGAGGGCCACGTGGAGTCTCCCCGCGGTGGACGCCGTCGTCACGGTCAGGCCTCGGGGCATGCGGGCGGGGGCGGAGAACCACACCGCGTGCGCGCGGCCCGCCGGGTCGCCGAAGTCCAGGGTGTACGGGATGCGGCCGATGTTGCTGAGGAGGGTGGTCGAGGTCCAGGGGGCGGCTGCCTTGCGTAGGCCCCGGGTGAGGGTGGCGCGCCAGGCGACGGGGACGATCGGGGCCGTCAACAGGGTTGCTCCGTGGCCAAGTTGGGGGCGGGGAAGGGCTTTGAGGGCGCGGGTTCTGGTTGCCGTGCGGTGGAGCAGTTCGGCCATGTGGTGGTCGGGGGTGGTGATCAACTCGGCTATGGCGAAGGTGACTTCGACCAGTCGCGTGCCGTTGCCGATCGGCATGTCCGTGCCTCGGGGGCGGTCGTCCACGGGCATCGTGATGCGCATCGGGCGGGGGTGTGCGCCGTGTTCGCGGTTCCAGTGGGCGATCATCAGGGCCGTGGTGACCATGAGTTGGTCGTTCACCGTGTACGGGGAGCCCTTGGGGCGGTGGGGGACCGGGAGTTCGGTGAGGAGGAGGCCGTTGCCGCCAAGGGTGGGGGCGGGGGTGCCGGGGGCGACTCGGGCGGGCGGGGTCCATGTGGACGGGGTGTTCTCGGGGGGTTCTGGGGTGTCCGGGGGGCGGGTCGGTGGGGCGGTCGGGGTGTTGGCCTTGCCTCCGTACAGCTCCGCTGCGGTGGCGAGGACGCGGAGGCAGGCGGGGCCGTCCAGGGCGGTGTGGTTGACCGTGAGGATCAGGGCGGTTCCCGTGCCGGGGGCTGACCGGGTTGTTGTGCCGGTTTCTTGGGGAGGGGGACTGCTTCCAGGCGGATCGGTGGGGATGCGGTCAGGGGTGGGGTGTGGTCCAGGGAGCGGGTGCGGGCCTGTTTGAGGGCGTCTTGGGTGGGGGGTGCGAAGGTCACCACGTCCAGGTCCGGGGTGTTGGTCAGCTCCCATTCGTAGCGGCGGCGGTACCAGGGGCCGGGGCCTCGCGCATGAGGATGCGGGGGTGGTGGTGCAGGGCCTCGGTGAATGCGGTGCGGAGGCGGTCCGGGTCGATCGGGCCTGGGAGGTGGACCTCTATGTGGACGGTTTCCGGTTCGGTGGACTGGTGGCAGTGGCGGGCGATTTCGTCGACTGTGGGGAAGGGGATGCGGGTGGGGGAGCGGGGTTCGTTGAGTGTGGTCATTGGGGGTCGTCCTTTTGGTGCGGGTCGGTGGGGGCTGGGTGCGCAGTTCCCCGCGCCCCTGAAAGGGCGCCGTTGTTCGCCTCCGGTTCGGTGGGGGCTGGTCGCGCCGTTCCCCGCGCCCCTGAAGGGGCGCCGTTGTCTGCCTCCGGTTCGGTGGGGCTGGTCGCGCCGTTCCCCGCGCCCCTGAAGGGGCGCCGTTGTCTGCCTCCGGTTCGGTGGGGGTTGAGCGCGCCGTTCCCCGCGCCCCTGACGGGGCGCTCCACTCCTGGACGCTTACCAGTGCCGCGAACAAGGCGATCAGGGCCAGGAGTTGGGCTGTGTGGCTGAAGGCTCCCTCGCCTGCGCCCACGGGTTCGCCCGCTCCCGTCGCCGCCGCGATGCCCGCGCCCGCCATTGCCGTGAACGCGATCGGGACCAGTAGCGCGTGGCGGCGGTGGGCCAGTAGTGCCAGTGCCGGCACCAGGAGGGCGAACCAACCCGCGATCACCACCCCGACCAGCGTCAGCGCGACCGTGCCGAGCCACAGGCCGGGCAGGGGTGGCGGTGGTTGCAGTTCGTCGGAACTCGGTTCGTCGCGGCGCCAGATCACCAACGCCAGGAGGACGACCACTGCGGCTCCGCTGCCGATCAGGCCGGCCTCGTACGTCGTCGCCGGTGTGTACGTCAGCTTGATCGTGCCGCCCGCGCCTGCCGGGACAAGCCAGCCCTGTTGCCAGCCGTCCAGGCGGAGCGGGGTCAATTTCTTGCCGTTCAGGGTGGCTTGCCAACCGGTGTTGTAGTTCTCGTACGTGGTGAGGTAGGAGGCCGTGCCCGAGCCGACCGTCACCTCGCGGCGGTCGCCCAGCCAGTCCTGGGTCGTCAACTCGCGGGCGGAGGAGGTGGGTTCGGTGACCGTTCCGCGGGTCAGCGTTACGTCCGTCAGAGTCAACGGGCCCGCGTCTCCCGCCTCCACCCGGTGCGCGCCCGACGTCAGCTCCAACCCGGGGTCGGACCGCCCCTGCTGACAGAGCGTCACCTCAACCTCCCGGCGTGCCGTCAGGTCCCCTACCGTCCCCTGCACGCTCGTCTCGTACAGCTCGCCGTCCACCGCCACCACCGGGCCCTTTCCGCAGGGCAGGGTGAAGGGGCGGGAGGGGGCCGGCTGTGGGGTGCGGTACTGGTCGAGGGCCGGGATGTAGGCCTCGGTCAGGCCTACTGGTAGTTGGAGGTTGTCGTCGGCTATCGGGTTGTGGAGGGTCAGGGGGGCCGTATTCGTGATCGTGATGGTCAGGCTGTCCGTCGTTATCGGGTCGAAGCGGGTGACGCCGTTCTCGTCCACGCCGGCGATCGTCGAACCGTCCGGTGAGGTGATGTCGACCTCGGTCGGGCGCGTCGACAGGCCGCCCGCGGGGGCCAACACCACTTCGCCGACTGCCTGTTTGCCGGTCCAGGTGAGGTGGATCGTCGGGCGGTCGCCCGCTACCCAGCCGGTCGTCAGGTCGCCGTCCGTGAGGTTGCGGGCGGAGAGACCCGTGCCAAGTGCCGCCGTGGAGTCCGCTGTTGCCGTGATCCGATGTTGTTGGGGCGGGGCGACTTCGTAGAGGAGCTTGTCCAACTCCTCGCCCGGGGTTGCCACCGCGCTCGCCTTCATCTCGTACGTTCCCGCCGTCGACGTCGAGAACGTGCGGTGCAGGCCCGCCTCCGTGCCCGTCGGGGAGAGTCCCGTCGGGTCGGCCGTGCGGTGCAGGGAGATGATCTCGGCGGCGGCGTCGGAGGCGTTGGCGTCTGTGGGGAGCTTGAGGAGCCGGGTCACCTGGATGTGGGGAAGGGCGATCTCCGAGAAGCCCGCGCCGGTCAGGCCGGTGTGGCGGGCGACCGAGTCGACGATCGTCAGCTTCATCCAACTCGTTGAGCCTGAAGGCGCCTTGATGGTCTGCGTCATGCCGTTCGGCTGGAGGTAGCTGGTCGCCGAACCCTTCGCCGTCTCCACCCGCACCTCCGTCGCCGCCGCCCGCACGCTCTCCTGCGGGAGCGGGGTGACCTTGAAGGAACCCGGCATGTCGTACGACCCGCCCGCGAAGCCGATGCGCAGCCACTGGCCGTTCGGTGAGCCCGCCGCGCCCTCCGCCCACGCGGTGTCCGGGTTGCCGTCGAAGGCGTTCACCGGGTCGAACTGGGGGAGGGAGAAAAGCCAGTTGCCGCTGGAGGACGCCGTCACCGAGCGGGCGCCGCGCAGCTCTGCCACCGTCTGGTGGGCGATGCCCTTCGTCGGCAGGATCTGCTTAGGCTTCTTGCCCGCGTCCTGGACCGCGTCCGGCGCGTTGCGTTCGTCGGGGGTGTACGTGTACGACGTGTTGGCGTCCACCAGGCCGAACCGGGTGTCGGCGCGGCGCAGTCCGTCGCCGACCACCTGGAGCGCGGGTGAGCCCAGGCCCGGGTGGTTGTCGCCCGTCAACACCGTTGCTCTGCCCCTGAGTTCGGTGGCGAGAGGGAGGAGGGACTCCGGGCCGCCGGAGACCACCGCCGTGTCGGACACCGGCGTCAGGCCTGCCTGGCCCGGGCGGATCACGTCCTTGCTCGTCGGCTCGTAGATCTCCACCGCCCGTTGGCGCGGGTAGAGGCCCTCGACCTGGAGCGGGGTGTCGTTGGCGATGCGGCCGCCGGTCATGACGGGGCCGAGGCCCGTCACCCGTTGGTAGCCGGACTGTTCCAGGGTGCGTTTGACGGTGGTGGTCGGGACGTAGCCGATCTGGTCGGGGTCGAGGTCGTTGCGGACGACGACGTAGTAGATGCCCGCGCGGCTCAAGTAGTCGGCCAGGCCGGGGACTTCACTCCCGCTCGCCAGTGCCTGTTCCACCGCGTCCATCGCCCGGCGGTTGCCGGGGGTGCCCATCGGGACGTAATCGCGTTCCGCCCAGCGGGAGTCGGCCAGGACGTCGAGGGGTTCGTCGATGGGCGAGCCCCAGATGTAGATGCCGTGCGCGGTCGCCGGGACGACCAGGGCGCGGGAGTCGGGGGAGTACTTGTGCAGCCAATCGGCCGTGGACTGCCAGTACTTGGGGAGCTGCTGGAACGAACCCGGGTTCAGGATCGACCCGTTGAGATACGGCCACGCCAGGCCCGGGAGCACGAGGATCACCGCGATCAGCGGGACGAGCCGGCGGCCCGGCACCGGGCGTGCTCCGCGTGTCTCGGCGGCCACACCCACCAGGTGGGCCAGGCCCAGGACGAGTACGAGGGCCAGGCCCGCCTGGAACTTGTAGATGTTGCGGAAGGGGACGAGCGGGCCGTTCAGCCAGTCCTGCACCAGCCCGTGGAAGGGGGCGCCGAACGCGCCGCCGTACCCGGCGAACAGGATCAGCGCGACCGTCACGGCGGTCAGCACCAGCCACCGCCGCTCCGGCATGTCCCGGCGCGCCAGTCCCGCGAGGCCGAGCCCCGCCGCCAGGGCCGAGCAGACGACCACGATCACCGAGGAGGCGACCGTCCATCCGGCCGGTATCCAGGCCTCCCCGAGATGCAGGTAGGCGACCCAGTCACCGGCTCCGCGCAGGCCCTCCGTCGCCGACATGGTGTCGGTCGTGGTCTGCGAAGTCTCCACGTAGGGAAGGAAGTTCTCGCCGTAGACGCCGAGCATGAGGAGCGGGATCCACCACCACGCCGTCGCCAGTATCACCCCCGGCACCCACCACGCGATCAGCTTGCGCTGCCGTGGTCCGGGCGGCCGGGAGAGCAGATACAGGCCGACGGGGAGGAGGGAGGCGAGGGTCGCCGCCGCGTTGACCCCACCCATGAAGGGGACGATCAACGCCGAGCGCAGGGCCGCGATCCGGGCCGTATAACGCTCGTTGGTGAGCGGCAGGAGCACCCACGGGAGGAAGGCCCCCGGAAGCGCGGCGGCCGAGGTCGACCCCACGACGATCGTGAACACGGGCCACAGCGCGTACGTCACGGCGGCCAGCAGCCGGGACGCCGGGCTGCCGACACGCAGCCGCTCGGCCAGCCGCAGGGCGCCCCAGAAGGCGACCGAGAGGATCAGCGACAACCACAGTCGTTCCGCCAGCCACACCGGCAACCGCACGGCGTGGGCCAGCCAGTAGAACGGGAGCATCGGCCAGAGGTAGCCCGCGTACTGGTCCTGGATACCGCCGAACGACCCCCGGTCGTGCCACAACTGCCCCAGGTCGGACAGGAATTGGCCGGGATCCACGGTGACGCCGAGCTTGGTGTCGAAGGTCTGCCGCCCCGGGTGCACGGCGAGGAACAGCACGAACACCACGGCCCAGAACCCCAGCAGCCAGCGCCACGACCTCGGCCCCTCTGGGGGCCCCGCGATGGTCGTGGTGGTGGGATCGGCCGCCGGGGGCGGGGCCTGGACCGTGGTCGCCGTCATGGTGGACACCGCCGGAGGATGAGGAGGAGGTTCCAGGTGGCCAACTCCCTTATCCCGGGCACTTTTACGACGGCTCGGTCGAGGAAGGGCCAGTAGCGGGAACGCGCCGCGACGACCATGACGTCGTCACGGGCGCGCACCTGCCGCAGGGTGGCGCCGATGTGCACGGCGAACAGGTTCTCGCCGAGGGTGTGCTTGGCCGGCTTTCCGGTACGGCGCCGGTAGCGTGCGCGGGCCCGTTCGGCGCCGAGATAGTGCCAGGGCGCCCACTCGTGACCGCCCCACGGGGACAGCCAGTTGGTGAACGACACATAGATCAGCCCACCGGGCCGCGTCACCCGAGCCAGCTCACTGAGAAACGTCTCCGGATCGGCCACATGCTCAAGGACGTTGGAGGAGAACGTCACATCCGCGACCCCGTCGGACAGGGGCAACAAATACCCGTCCGCGATGACGGTCCCGTCGGGCGCTTTCTCCCCCAACTCCCGTACGTCCGGCTCGAAGAGGTAGGCATGAGCGCCACGCCGCCGAAACTCCTCGGTGAAATACCCGCTCCCACCACCGACATCCACGACTGTGCGCCCGGCAACGGCCCCGTCATAGGCCTCGACCTGATCGACAGCATCACGGGCGAGCAGCGAGTAACAGGCTTCCGGGTCACCCTGCTCATGCAGAAAGACACGGAAGAGGGCAAGGGAGCGCGAGAGAGACGGGTCCTTGAATTGCCGGTGAGGTGCCGCCTTTAAGGGGCGCGGGGCTGTATCGATATGCGGCTCCGCCGCGGGGCGCGCCCAGCCCCCACGCTCCCGCAGCCAACTCACGACCCCCAGCCCTTCACCGCCTCACCGGCCACCGACCGAAACTGTCTGACCGTCCGATCCCACCGATATCGCCCCGCACGATCACACGCGGCCTTACCCATCACCTCACGGCGACGCGCGGACAGCGCAAGCGCACACCACGCCGCAGCAAACGAGGACTCCCCCCGAGCCAACACACCCGTCTCCCCGTCAACAACCGAGTCCCGCAACCCCGGCACATCAAACGCGATCGCCGGAGTCTCCCGAGCCGCAGCCTCAGTCACCACCAACCCCCACCCCTCAAGCGCGGAGGGATGCAGCAACAACCAGGCCGCACACAGCAGTTCATGCTTCCGAGCCTCAGAGACATGCCCGGTGAACTCCACACCGGGCCCGGCGAGTTGCTCAAGCCGCTCCCGCTCAGGCCCGTCCCCGACGATCAGCAGCCGCCCGCCGACAACGGGCCGCACCCGCTCCCACAACCGCAGCAACAGATCGATCCGCTTGTACTCGACGAGCCGCCCCACCGCCACGAACAGCGGCTCGACGGAACGCGCGGAACGAGGCCCAGGTTCCTCAACTCCGTTGTGGACAACCCGGATCCGGTCCCGCTCGACCCCGATCCCGCGCAACGCGTCCGCCGTCGAGGGAGACACCGCGACCAACAGCCCACGATGCTGCGCCCCGGTCAGCGCCCAGTGTTCGAGTCTTCGCCCGATCCGCGCCGCCGGTGCCATCGGCCCGCCGAACCGCATCTTCCACAGATCCGTGTGGACATGGTTGACCAGACACAGCGTCGGCCCGCGATGCCACACCGGCGCGAAGTACGGCATCCCGTTGCACACCTCGACCAACAGGTCGCAGTCACCGATCTGTTGGGCGAAGGCGGAACGGGCGCGCAGGAAATGACCGTACGCACCGCCCGCCGACACCACGCGATAGTCGCGGTAGGCGGCGGGGCCGCCGCACAACAGGGTGACCTGGTGGCCGAGTCGGGTCAGCCCGTCGGCGAGTCTGTCCACGAGGAGTTCGGAACCACCGGCCTGGGGATTGTCGAGGTCCCGGTGGGCGAGGAAGACGATCCGGCGCGGTTGCGGCACCGGCGCCGGGGGTACTGCGCGACCGGGGGGAACGGGGCGCGCAGAGAGTAGGGCACGTGCTGGGGCATGGGTGCTCCAACTCGTCTCAGGGTGCGGAACGTTGGCGGATCAGGGCGCGGAACTGCGGCGTAACTCCCCGGGGTCGGTGCGGGATGGGACGGGACGGGGTGGGGCGCGGTACGGAGTTCTGTGTCCGTGTCTGTGGGTGGGCTGTGCCGGGGTGGGTTGGACAGTTTTCGCCCCGGCGTTCCTGACGGCTACTCACCCGCATGACAATTTCCGGGGTTATTAGAACTGACGTCACGTCACATCGTGGGTGGATACTCGGCCGAAGCGGGTGATTCGGGGCGTCGGCGGCCGCGTAGTACCAAAACGCCGCCCGCCACGGCGAGGACGAATCCGGCCACAGCGGCACCGATCGGCAACGCCTGCCCCACCAGGCGCAGTTGGCCGCTCTCCTGCTTCGCCAGTTTCACCTGTTCCTTCTGCGTGGCCGTGGTGAACGCGAGCTTGTCGGCGTCCAGGAGGAGGACCGCGTCGTAGGCGTGACCGGGGGCGCGCAGGGTGCGGCGGGGGCCGGTCTGGGCGTAGATCACCCGGCCCGTGCGCTGGTCGACGATCAGCTCGATGTCGTGGTTGGAGTACCACTCCTCGGCCAGGATCTGGGGGGACTTGGGCTGGTCGACGAGGCTGCCCGGGACCAGGCGGGTGCCGATCTTCGTGGGCGGGACGGTGCCCTTGAAGACGTAACCCGAGTAGCCCTGCACCTTCTTGGTCCCCGAGTAACGCAGAGTCACCGTCGCGCCAAGGGAGTTGTCCCACCACTGGTACGGCTGTTTCCGCACGTCGAAGGGGAACTTCAGGAAGGCGTCGCCCTCGAAGTACGGGTTCTCGTGGCAGCAGTGCACGGGCTTGTTGGTCTTACGGTCCGTGACCCAGCGGTTGGGGAAGAACTCCAGCGCGTCGTGCGGATCGGCGGCCGGCAGTGACTTGTCGGTGTCGACGGTCGTCGTGACGTCCCAGACCGCGTCCCCGCTCTTCTCGCTGTCCGCGACATCGCCGCGCACCTGCTGGGTGACGGTGATCCGCTGGTCGTCCACGGTCCGCAGCTCGCCGGTGTCGAAGTAGCTTCCGGTGCCCCGGTAGACGGCGGTGGTGTCGATGTCGATCGGGGTCACCGCCGCCCGCGGCTCGACGTACCACGCCAGCAGCGGCGCCAGGACCAGCAGAAACGTGCCAAGTCCCAGCAGGATCAAGGAAATTGGAGAGGTCGTACGGCGCATCCGGACACTCCAGTGGGATGTGGTGACGGAGTTCGGGTCGCTCTTGGGCCGGGAACCGTAGGCGCCCCTTGACGGAGTGTCAATGTCTGCCGACACTGGGCCGACGGGCAGGGGCAGGGCGCACGGACCTCAGGACAGAGAGGCTGACCCCGCGATGCCCAGACTGCTCGCCGCCGCACTCACCATGGTCCTGGCCGCCGCCCTCGCCGTGGGCGCCGCGCTCGGTGTCGTCGCCCTGCTGGACGCCAGACCGGCCCAGCCGAACACGCCCCTGGTCACGTACGAGCAATCGGGCCAGGGGAGTTGACCCCGTGGCCGCACCACCGGCGACCGTGATGGCCCGTTCGGCGTGGCATGACGTACCGCGTGTCCAGGTACGGGAGTTCGCGGCGATCGCCATGGCCGAGGCGCCCGCGCTCGCCGAGGAGATCCTGCGGGAGATCCGCCGTGAGCACCCCCAACTGCCCCTGGTTCTCGACGACTCGGGTGAGCCGATGGCGCTGGTCGGCATCCGGCGTGCCATCGAGGTCTTCGTCCAGCACCTGGAGACCGCCGAGGGGCGTCCGACCGTACCGCCGGGCGTCTTCCAGGAGTTCGGGCGGGGGGAAGGTCTGCACGGCCGCAGTCTCGACTCGCTCCAGGCGATCTACCGGATGGGGGTCCGGCTCGCCTGGCGGAGGCTGGCCGAGATCGGGCAGCGGGTCGAGATCCCGCCGCCCGCGATGTACGCGCTCGTCGACGCGGGCTACGAGTATCTGGACGGGCTCGTCGACCAGTCCGTGCGCGGGTACGCCGAGGCCGCCGCCCGGCAGGCGGGGGAGCGGCTGCGGCTGCAGCGGCGGCTCATGGAGCTTCTTCTCGCCGAGCATCATCGCGGTGATCCGACCGAGGCTCTCGGCGAACGTGCCGCGCGTATCGGCTGGCCGCTCCCCGACAAGGTCGCCGTGGGTGTTCTGCTGCGCCCGGCCCGCGAGGCCGTCGCCCCCGCCGTAGGGCAGGAGGTGCTGCTCGACATGGAGTACGAGCAGCCGCGCATGGTCGTGCCCGAGCCGGACGCCGCCGGGCGGCCCGAGCTGCTGCACCGGGCGCTGACCGGCTGGGCGGGGGCGATCGGGCCGCCGGTGCCGCTGGCCGACGCGGTGAAGTCGGCGCGCTGGGCCGAGGCGGCCGTAGGGCTGATGGAGCGGGGGCTGTTGCCGGGCGGGGACGTTCTGTACTGCACCGAGCACACCGAGGCGCTGGTGTTGTTGCAGCCCGAGGAGTTGATCGACGATCTCGCGCTGCGGTGTCTCGCTCCGCTCGCGCACTCCGGGCCGACGCATCGGCGGCGGCTCGCGGAGACCCTGCTGGCGTGGCTGGAGACGCGGGGCGGGGCGCCGGAGGTGGCCGCGCGGCTCGGGGTGCATCCGCAGACCGTGCGGTATCGCCTGCGGCAGATCCGCGAACTGTGGGGGGACGAGATCGACCACCCGGACCGCCGGTTCGAGCTCGAACTCGTGCTGCGCGCCCAGCGGTTGCGTGGTGAACTGGGCGATCCCAGGGCCGCTCGGTAGTCACATGGTCACGCGACCATTGCCCGTGCAACCCTCTATGGCTAGCCTGTGTTCGTCATGCCGATCGCCAGTTGAAATCTCGAACAGCCACCCATAGGCATCCGCCCATACACATCCACCCATAGACATCTAAGAAGGGGGCCGGTTGTGGGACGACTCGTACCTGCCGTGACCCGGGCTCTCGATATTCTCGAGCTCTTCCTCGACGGGGACGGGACGCTCTCCGCCCCCGACATCGTGCGCAAGCTGCAGCTGCCGCGCACGACCGTGCACGAACTGGTCACCACCCTCGCCGCGCGGTCGTACATCGTGCCCGTGCCCGGACAGCCGGGACGTTACCGGCTCGGGGTCCGTCCGTACCAGCTCGGGAGCCGATACGCCGAGCAGCTCGACCTCGCCGCCGAGGGGCAGCAGGTCGCCCGGTCCGTCGCCGAGACCTGCGACGAGACCGTGCACGTGGCGATCCTCGAAGGCACCGACGTCATCTACATCGCCAAGGTCGACTCCACGCACGCGGTGCGGATGGTGTCGGCGGCGGGGCGTCGGCTGCCCGCGCACTGCACGTCCGTGGGCAAGATGCTGCTCGCGTCGCTGCCCGAGCCGGAGCTGAGCGCGCGGATCCCCGCCGATGTGTCGTTGGTCGCGATGACGCCGAACAGCATTGTCGAGCCGGGGGCCCTGCGGGAGGCTCTCGCCGAGATCCGGGAGCGGGGGGTCGCCGTCGAGAGCCGTGAGTCGAATCCGGATGTGTCGTGCGTCGCGGCGCCCGTGCGGGACCGTACCGGGCAGGTTGTCGCCGCCCTTTCCATTTCCGTTCCCATGATCCGGTGGAGCGATGAGCGGCGCGGCGAGCTGGAGCAGCTCGCCGCGAAGGGTGCGGCTGAACTGTCGGAGCGGCTTGGGCATCGGAGCGTGGGATGACGTACGAGGTGGCTGTACGGGCCGAGGCGACGCTGGGGGAAGGGCCCACGTGGGACGCGGCGGCGGGGCGGTTGATCTGGATCGACATCCTCGGGTCCCGGGTGCATACGTACGACCCGTCGTCAGGCGTGCGTACCGTGCGGGTGACCGAGCAGCATGTGGGGGCCGCGAAGCCCCGCGTTGGTGGGGGCTCGTTCTCAATCTGCGGGACGGGGTCGGGCTTGTTGATCCCGATGGGGAGTTCCGGTGGTTGCATCGGGAGCCTGTTGCCGGGCGGCGGGCCAATGACGCGGCCGTGGCGCCTGATGGGGCGTTGTGGGTGGGGACGATGCGGTACGACGAGGCGGCGTGTGGGGGACGTTGTCCCGGGTTGCCGGGGACGGCTCTGTGCAGCTGATTCTTGATGACGTGGCCGTGAGCAATGGGACTGGGTGGAGTCCTGACGGGCGGTTGATGTATTACATCGACTCTCCTACTCGGCGGATCGATGTGTTCGAGTACGCGGATGGGCGGGTGTCGAAGCGGCGGCGGTTCGCGGAGGTTGAGGTCGGCGCGGGGTTTCCTGATGGGCTCACCGTGGATGCGGATGGGTGTGTGTGGGTGGCCTTGTGGGGTGGGGGTGCGGTGCGGAGGTATACGCCGGACGGGGAGTTGGAGCGGGTTGTTTCTTTGCCGGCGTCGTTGGTCACCGCGTGTGCGTTCGGGGGGGCGGATTTGACTGACCTGTACGTTACGACTGCTCGGGTGGGGCTTACGTCGCCGGAGCCTGTTGCCGGGTCGCTGTTGGTTGTGCCGGGGGCGGGGAAGGGGCTGGCGCAACCTGCCTTTGGGGGCTGAGAGTTGAGATTTGTCTGCGGGCCGGTGGGGGCTGGTCGCGCAGTTCCCCGCGCCCCTAAAAGAATAAAGACCTCAGTCCCCTGTGCTGTCCAGGGCCTCCAGCGTCTTTGCTTCCGCCGGGGTTGCCGTGAGGCGTGATCTTGCCAAGGCCCTTGCCAGCTCGACCAAGCCGCCCGTGTCGGAGACCTCTGTGGCGTAAAGGCGGTATGTGCTGGGGGTGTTGAAGGGTTGCTCCTGGGCGGCGGCTCGGCGGGCCGCGTCGGCGACCATGGCTGCTTCGGCTGTTACGCGGGCCTCGTGGGGGGTGTGGCCCTCGTGCAGGGCGGCGTGGCGGGTGCGTTCGCGGAGGTGGTCGTCGAAGTAGGGGGTGAGGGCCAACAGGCCGTCGTGGATGGAGACTTCGCGCCAGTGCAGGCGCATGCGGGGGAGCTGGCGCAGGGCGCTGGGGGGCTTCGGGGCGATGGACGCGAAGCGGACCTCCGACCACAACGGGCCCAGGCCGCGCAGGTCGTTGAGGTCGCGCCAGTGGGCTCTGGCCATGGGCAGCAGGCGCGGGAGGGCGAAGCCGGCCGAACAGGTCAGGGCGGCCAGGGAAGCCATCGGCGGGGCTACGCCGGTGGAGAGGAAGTCCAGGTCGTGGCCGGACCAACGGGCCACCAGCGCCGTGTACTTGACGAGCTGGAAGCCCACCACGTCCAGCAGCGTGCCGAGGAGGATGAGTTGAAGGCCGGTCCTGAGCAGGCCGGTCACCTCGCGGGCCCAGGTGACGCACACGGTGCACAGCGCCAGGGTGGCCGCGCTGTGCCCGAGCAGGTAGAGCACGATCATCTCGCGCATGTACGGCGTCTCGGCGTAGTACGTGTCGAGGTCGGTGAGCCGCTCGGTGCTCGGGTCGGCCAGCGTGAACAGCACGACGATGGTCACGATCAGCGCGCCGTAGGCGGCCATGCTGCGCAGGACCATGCGGCGGATCCGGGCGGGGGAGCCGCCCCGCCAGTGGATCAGCAGGACCAGCAGGGAGCAGCTGTACGCGGAGAGCATGCCGTAGGTCAGCGGGGCGCCGAAGTTGGGGACGCCGGTGAGGCGGTTGACCGTGCCCAGGGTCAGCGGTGCCGAGCAGACCAGGGCCAGCGAGCCGAGGACGATCGCAGCACAGGTGGACAGGGTCAGCGGGTCGCGCGGGATCCGCCAGGGGCGGCGCAGCAGGACGGTGCAGGACAGGCCGAAGACGGCGGCGGCGAGATACACCATGAGGCTCATGCCCGGGTGCTCCCTTCCGTCGTGCCGGTGCGGACCCGGGCGGCGGCGACGAGCGGGGAGCGGGTCAGCGCGTCCGCGATGGGCACGAGGAGGGCGGTGCCGGGGGCGCGGTCGGGGAGCCGGTCCGGGTCGTCGGTGGGTGTCAGGTGCGGGCTGTCGTCGTGTTCCTCCACGTCGTGCCTTCGTTCCTCGGCCACGGCCGCCGCCACGACCGCCGCCCACGCCGTCGCCTCGGCCTGCTCCGGGTCGCTCGTCGTGCGTGCCGCCGCCTCCAACGTCCGTTCGTACAGGGCCTGGTCGAAGAACGCGTCCAGGTGACCGAGCGCGTTGTGGATGCTCGTCTGCCGCCACACCAGCCGGGTCGCGGGGGAGGACCAGCGCGGCCGGGGCAGCCGTAGCGCGCGGCGGGTGAGGAGTTCGGCCAGCTCGTGCTCCAGCGGTTCCAGACCGGCGTACGCCCGCCGGGCCTGCCGCCACTGGGTCAGCCGGGGGCCGGTCAGCGGGATCAGGACGCCTACGACGGTGAGGACAGCGCCCAGTCCGGCGGCGACCGGCGAGACCGTGGTGCCGAGCTGGGTCCAGTCCCGGCCGCTCCAACGGGCGATCACCGCCGCGAACTTGGTCAGGCTGTACCCCGCGCCGCACAGCGAGCCGACGCCCAGCGTGATCATGCCCGCGCGGAGCCAGCCCTGCACCTGCCGCGCCCAGCGCAGCGCCGACACCGCGGTGACACTGACGGCGGCGAGATGCCCGGCCAGGTACAGCACGATCATCTCGGCGATGAACGGCGTGGTCGCGTAGTAGGTGTCCAGGTCGGTGCGGCGCTCCACGGGGGTGCTGCCCAGCGCGAACGTCACCGCGATGCCGATGAGGATGATGGCGTACGCCACGATCCAGCGGCGGGCGGTGCGGTGGACGTCGGGTCCGCCCCGCCAGTAGACGATCAGGACCTGGGACGAGGCGCCGTACGCGGTGACCGACGCGTAGGTCAGCGGCGCGGCGAGGTTCGGGATGCCGCTGAGGTGGTTGATCGCGCCGACGGTGGGCGGCGCCCCGAGGAGGAAGCAGGCCCCGGCCAGGCCGAGGAACACGCAGATGACCCGGAGATAGGGGTCGCGCCAGTGCCGTATCAGGTCCGGGGTCTTCACCAGCACGCCCAGCCACAGCAGGCCGCAGCTGAGGTAGTCGATCAGGCTGCTCATTTTCTGGTCCCGCGGTAGTTGAGGGCGGCGCCGATCCGCCCGGCGACACCCTGCGTGCCGTCGTCGGCCGCGGCGGGGTCGTGCGCGGGGTTCGCCGTGGCCGCCGCCTGGAGCCAGGGTCGCAGCCGTCCGCTCATCAACATGCCGAACCTGTCCGCCTCCTGCTCGTCGGCGAGGCTGAAGTCGGTTCGGGCGGCGACGGGGCGCGGGCTGCCGTCGGCGGTGGGCGGGGGTGCGGGCTGAGCGGTGCGCTGGTGCATGTGCCACACCTCGTGGCAGAAGATGACGATCTGGTGCCAGGCGGCGGCCCGCTTGTCGATGACGATGACGTCGTAGGTGTCGCCCTCCAGCCACAGTCCGCTGGCGGTGTGCGGCGGGAACACCTCGCGGCGGACGACGATCTCACGCCCCCGCCAGCGCGTGACGGAGTCGACCAGCGCGTCGAACAGGGCCTCGGGGTCGGCCGGGACCGGGACGCGCATGGGATCGATGAGGGCACCGGCGAACCGGCGCATCTCCTTCTTCGTGCGCACCGCTGCAATATGCCAGGACATACGCCGACTCAGCCACCTCACCGTCGCCGCGGCAGCAGGAAACGGGGCGCTTCCGCGGGATGGGCGGGGGGAGTACGCCGGCCCGGGTCCGCCGAACTTGCCGGTACGGTCCCGGAGTTGGCCTGAGCCGCGGAATTGGCCTGAACGGCACCCCGCACCGCGTCGATCGCGTCGCGGTGCCGCAGGGCGCGGGAGACGGGCCCGATCTCCTGGAGGAGGTCGGCGGTGTCGGGATGGCCGCTGGGGTTGTCCTGGCCGGAGTCGATGGCGTCCAGGATCGCCACCGCCGCCGCGAGGGCCTTCGCGCGGGCCTGTGTCCAGCCGAGGCGGAGGGCGGCGAGGTGGGCGCGGGCGCGGAGGTCCTCGTCGAGGTGGCGGGCGAGGGGCAGGAGGACGTCGCGGATGTACGTCTCCCGCCGGATCAGGCGCAGTTCGGGCGCGGCGAACAGCAGGAAGGGGACGCCGTCGCCGTCGACGGAGCGCATCAGGACGTAGAGCGGCCGGAGTTGGTGATGGGCCAGGCGCACGCGCAGGCGGCCGTGCAGGAACTGGCCGGTGTGCGGCAGGATGAAACCGACGGCGATCAGGACGGCCGCGAGGCAGGCCGCGCACGGAGCGACGTCGGTGCTGAGGGCGTCGAGGTCGTGCCCGGTCCAACGGGCCGTCACCGCCGTGAGTTTGGCGAGATCGAACACGAGGCTCAGCGCGTAGCCCGCGCCCAGGAACGTCAGTCCCCAGCGCAGCCAGCCGTGCAGGCCGTCCGCGCGGACCCAGTTCCAGATGAGCCGCACGGTGATCACCACGGCCACGGTGTGCGCGAGCAGATAGAGCAGGATCTCCTCGCGCATGAAGGGCGTACCGGCGTAGTACGTGTCCAGGTCCCGCACCCGCTCCACCGGCACGTCGGCGAGGGCGAACAGCACCCACAGCGCCACGATCACGCCCGAGTAGACGGAGATGATCCAGCGTCTGGCGCGCCGGGTCGTGTTCGAGCGGTCGGACAGCCCGTTGCGCCAGGCCACGATGAGCAGTAACCCGGCCCCACTGAACGCGGTGAGCAGCGAATACGCCCACGGCGCCGCGAAGTTGGGGACACCGGTGACCCGGTTGATCCAGCCGATGACCGACGGCGTCACGGACACGAACAGCGCGCAGGCGAACAGCAGCAGCCCGCCGACCGCCCGCAGCAGGGGGTCCCGCCACATCCGGATGATGGCCGGCAGCTTCAGCGCGAGGGCGGCACCGAGCACCACCGTGGGGACCCACACGAAGGACGTGTACAGCTCGCCGAGGAAGGTCGTCACCACGTCGTACGCTCCCCCCTCCCGCCGTCCGCTGCACAAGCCGGTCCGAGGTTACGCGCCCACAACTGCCAACGTCATGTCATCCGGTGGCCGTTGTGGGACCGGGAACGACCGCTGTGTCCAGAAATCGCCCCCGAGAATGCACAGTGCAGAGTGGCCGACCCATTGACGCGGAGACGACGAGATTTTACGGTCCTGTTCGAGGCTACGAGCAATATGCGATATTTCGAACGAACCTAGGGGCGCGGGGAACTGCGCGACCAGCCACAGCGAACCCGCACTCGCCAACGAATCACAAGCCACCCCTCCCGAAAGGCGCACATGCGTACCGCCCGCTTCACCCTCGACCCCGCCTTCACAGTCGGCGAAGTAAACCCCCGCCTCTTCGGCTCGTTCGTAGAACATCTCGGCCGCTGCGTATACACGGGCATCTTCGAACCCGACCACCCCACCGCGGACGACGCCGGCCTCCGCCAGGACGTCCTCGACCTGGTCCGAGAACTGGGCGTCACCACCATCCGCTACCCCGGCGGCAACTTCGTCTCCGGCTACAAGTGGGAGGACTCGGTAGGCCCCGCAGGGACCCGTCCCCGCCGCCTCGACCTCGCCTGGCGCTCGACGGAGTCCAACCGCTTCGGCCTCTCCGAGTACATCGCCTTCCTGAAGAAGCTCGGCCCCCAGGCGGAACCGATGATGGCGATCAACCTGGGCACCCGAGGCGTGGCCGAGGCCCTGGAACTCCAGGAGTACGCCAACCACCCCTCCGGCACGACCCTCTCCGAGCAGCGCATCGCCCACGGCGACAAGGACCCCTTCGGCATCAGGGTCTGGTGTCTCGGCAACGAGATGGACGGCCCCTGGCAGACGGGCCACAAGACCGCCGAGGAGTACGGCAGGATCGCCGCCGAGACGGCCCGCGCGATGCGCCAGATCGACGCCGGTGTCGAACTCGTCGCCTGCGGTTCCTCCTCCCAGGCCATGCCGACCTTCGCGGAGTGGGAGTCGACGGTCCTCCAGGAGACGTACGACCTGGTCGACTACATCTCGCTGCACGCCTACTACCAGCCGACCGACGGCGACCTCGACTCCTTCATCGCCTCCGCCGTCGACATGGAGTCCTTCATCGAGAACGTGGTCGCGACCGCCGACCACGTGGGCGCCCGCCTCAAGTCGAAGAAGAAGATCAACCTCTCCTTCGACGAGTGGAACGTCTGGTACACGTCGGACTGGGAGGAGCAGGCGAAGAACGCCGACCCCGCCGACTGGCCGGAGGCGCCGCGGCTGCTGGAGGACAACTACAGCGTCATGGACGCGGTGGTCTTCGGCTCCCTCATGATCGCCCTGCTCCGGCACGCCGACCGCGTCACCGTCGCGTGCCTCGCGCAGCTCGTCAACGTCATCGCGCCGATCATGACCGAACCGGACGGCCCGGCCTGGCGCCAGACGACGTTCTTCCCCTTCGCGCAGGCCTCGAAGTACGGCCGCGGCCAGGTCCTCGACGTCCGCGTCGACTCCCCGACCCACGAGACGAAGCAGTACGGCGAGGCCGACCTGCTGCACGCCACCGCCGTGCGCGGCGAGGACGGCTCGGTCACGGTGTTCGCCGTCAACCGCAGCCGCACCGAGTCGCTCCCGCTCGAAGTCGGCCTGAACGGGCTGGACTTGACGTCGGTCGTCGAGCACAGCGCCCTCGCGGACACCGACCCGGACGCCCGCAACACCCTGGCCGACCCGGAGCGCGTGGCCCCGCACGCGGTCGAGGGCACCACCCTCCAGGACGGCACCCTGACCGCCGTACTGGAGCCGCTGTCCTGGAACATGATCCGGATCAGCTGAGCCCAAGGGGTGTCAGCGGCCGGGCGAGGCCACCGGCGAGACCGGTACTCCTCCGGCCGCACTCCCCAACAGCGTCAGCCGTACGTCCTTCGGGCCCGCCGGTGTGGTGCCGTCGGACAGGACGGCCAGGGCGAGGGTGTTGGTGCCCCGGGTGCGGAGGATGCCGTTCGGCAGCACGAAGGTGTGCTGCGGGCCCACGTCGTTGATGTACTGGCCCATGTTCCAGCCGTTGAGGAAGATCTGGACGCGGTAGGCGCGCGTCGGGTCGTCGTCGAGGACGAGGCCGATCGAGGCGTCGATGCCGGTGTCCACGGCGAGCTTGAAGCTGGTCCGGTACCAGGCCACGCCCTGCCGCTTGTCGGCGCGGGGGAGGGTGACGGCCTCCCAGCCGGCGTCCGCGTACCCCGGCAGATGCCAGCCCTCCCGCTCGCCGTACAGGCCGCCGTTGTTCTGCGGCCCGCGCACCGGATCCGGTGTCGACTCGCCCTGGAGTCGCCAACTCACCTTCGGGGAGGCGCCCTTGAAGGTCGCCGCCGTCAGGCCGCGCGCGACCTTGTGGGTGTCGAGGGCCTTGCCGTCCTGGTCGTGCTGCATCCGCCGCACCAGCACGGACAGGACATGCGCACCGGCCGCGCGCTGCTTCTCCGGGATCGCGAAGGTCGCCTTCGCCGCCCAACTGCCCTGCCGGACACTGGTGTTCGTCGGCACCGGCATCCGGTGGGTGCCGAGCGGTTCGCCGTCCAGCCAGGCCATCAACAGGCCCTGCGTGCCGGTGCTGTAGGCGAGGGTCACCGACTCCGGGGTGTCGGTCGTGCCGGTCGTGAAGCGGCCCCGGTACCAGACGTCGCCGTAGTGGAAGCCGTAGTCGTCCGCGAAGAGCAGCGGCTGCCCGGCGGGGATCGCCGTCGTGCTGAACGTCGAAGTCCTGTTCGCCGCCGTCCACTTGGAGTCGTCGAAGGCGACCGCGGCCTCCTGGTTCTCCACCTTCCGCCGCCAGCCGTCGAGTGCGGGGAGCGGTACCGCGGGCACCCCGGGCAGCAGCGCGTCCGGGTTCGAGCGCAGGCTGCCGGCGTTGGTGACGGTCGCGGGCACGGCCCGCCCGTTCCAGGTGACGTCGGTGATGCCGCGCGGGCCCCACACCTCCAGGCCGGTCTCGCCGATGGTGTCGCCGGTGAGGTGCGCGGTCGTCCCGCTGACCGTGGCCTCACGCAGCAGCGCCGGGCCGTAGACCAGCGCGGTGCCCGAACCGGTCTCGTACGGCCACAGGCGTACGGAGCCGGCCTCGTCGGCGAAGACCAGCAGGAGGGAGTTGTCGACGCCGCCGGCCTGGACGAGGACCCGGGTCAGGCCGCCGATGCCGAGCGGGACGGTGACGTGCAGGAGACCGCGGTCCCAGACCCAGGCGGCCTGCGCGTCGAGCCGGGTCACCACCGGCTCCTCCGGGCACTCGACGACGACGTGGGCCATCTCGCCGCGCGTCCCGGCGAACACGGCGATGTCCTGTCGGCCGGTGGTGAGGGACATCATCGGCGTGACCGTCGAGTACCTCAACTTGCGGCCGCCGAGGGCGAGTTGGGTGACGAGGAGCTTGGCGTCCTGGGCCGGGACAGTGACCTCGATGTCGTCGGTGGCGGTCGGGAGCGTCGAAGTGACGGCCGCCGCAGTGTCGTTGCGCAGGACGTAGACGTGCGCGCCGGTGTCGGCGTTGGTCAGGTGGTAGACCTTCAGGCCGTCCGCCTTGACGTCCGCCGCCTTGTCCAGCTTGGCGAAGTCGGGCACGGTCCGCAGCAGATGACCGAGTTGGTGCATCGGGACGAGCTTGGCGGTCGGGTTGCGGCCCTCGTCGAAGGCGGCGCCGTAGTCGTACGACGTGTAGACGACCGGCGCGGGCAGCCAGCCCCACGAGGTGCCGCCGAAGGTCATGTAGACGCTGTGCAGGGTGAGTCCGTTGGCGAGGTTGGTGAGGTAGAAGCGCCGCTCGTACGCCGCGTCACGCGTCCGGCGCGACTCCGCGTACCCCTTGCCGTCGAACCAGGACCCGCCCCACGGATCGAACCAGCCGCCCCCGAACTCAGGGACGAAACCAGGGGTCTTGGGGCTGGCGGTGGCTCCGCCCTTCGCCCCGCCGATCCCGAAGTGCCCCCAGTCCGGGGGGAGTTGGGACGGCGAGGGATACCCGTCGAAGCCGTACAGCCAACCGCCCTTGTCCGCGCCGGTGTCGAACGACCCCGGGGTCCAATAGCCGTTGCGGCCCTTGTCGTTGTGGAACAGGGGGACGTCGATGCCGTCGGCGCGCACCTTCTTGTACAGGTGGGACATGTAGGCGGTGCCGTCCGGGTGGGTGAGCTGGCCGTCGTACTCGTTCTCGATCTGGTAGAGCAGGACCGTGCCCGTGCCCTGGGTGAACAGGTGCTTGGAGACGATGGAGTTGACCTTCGCCAGCCACTCGTCGACGTGCGAGAGATACGTCGGGTCGGCCGTCCTGGCGGTGCCCTTCGTGGCGACGAGCCAGCCGGGGAAGCCGCCCGCGTCGATCTCGGCGTTGATGTACGGGCCGGGGCGCAGGATGACGTAGAGGCCGGTCTCGGCGGCCATGCGCAGGAACAGGTCGAGGTCCCGGACGCCCGTGAAGTCGTAGCTGCCCTGGGCGGGGGAGTGGTAGTTCCAGGAGACGTAGATGCTGACCGCGTTGTAGCCGAAGGCGCGCATCTTCTGGAGGACGTCGCGCCACAGGGACGGGCTCGGCAGCCGGAAGGGGTGCATCTCGCCCGACCACAGGACCAGGCGCCTGCCGTCGACGATCAGGGAGTAGCGGTCGTACCCGATCGTGTGCGGCTGTCCGTCCGCGGCCGGTGGCGCGGGGGCCGGGCCGGTCGGTACGACATGCGCGGCGTACGCGTCACCGCTGCCGCCGCTGCCACCCCCCAGCGCGAATCCGAGCGCGGCCGTGCCCGCGAGGGTGCTGAAGGTACGCCTGCTCAGCTCCACTGGAAGCTCCTCCCGGGTCCGGTCCGTCGGCGGCACGTGCGAAGCCATTTTCCGTGGTCGTCCCAGGAGGCCGTCGTGCGGGGCCATTCTCTACGCCAGAACGGACCACAATGGACGCATGAGGATCTCGGCACGGGCGGATTACGCGGTACGGGCGGTACTGGAGCTCGCCGTACGGGGTGACGACGGCCCTGCGGCGGACGGTCCGGTGAAGGCCGAGACCATCGCCACGGCCCAGGACATCCCGCACAAATTCCTGGAGGGAATTCTCGGTGACCTCCGGCGCGCCGGGATCGTCGACAGCCGGCGCGGCGGGGGCGGCGGCTACCGGCTGGCCCGCGCGGCCGGCGCGATCACCGTCGCCGACGTCATCCGCGCGGTGGACGGCCCGATCGTCTCCGTGCGCGGCGAACGCCCCACCGGCCTCGCCTACACCGGCACCGCCGAACCCCTCCTCCCGCTGTGGATCGCCCTGCGCGCCAACGTCCGCAAGATCCTGGAGGGCGTCACCCTCGCGGACATCGCGGCGGACGCGCTGCCGGAGCCGGTACGGGCGCTGGCGGCGGAGCCCGCGGCTTGGGAGAACCCGTAGTCCCGTAGGCCTGTAGCCCTGTGGTCCGGTAGCCCCCGGTCCTGTCGTCGTGGCGCGGTGAGGAGAATGACCGCGGTGACGACGATGATGACGATGACGACAACTCGACGCGCGTACGCGGCTGTTGCCGCTGCCTGTGTGATCCTCGCGGGCTGCTCGTCCCCGGGGGCGACCGGCCAGGCCAGTCCCGGGGATCCGCTCACCCGGACCTTCGAGGAGGGCCGGCGTCCCGCCGTCGCGGATCTCACCGGGACCTCGTTGGACGGTGACCCGATCCGGCTGTCCGACTACCGGGGGAAGGTCGTCCTGATCAACGCCTGGGCGTCCTGGTGCCCGCCCTGCCGGGCGGAGGCGCCCCAGCTGAAGCTGATCCAGGAGACGTGGGGCGACCGCGGACTGAGCGTCCTGGGGCTCGACAACGACAACAGCCGCGCCGCCGGTCTCGCCTTCCAGAAGAGCTTCGACCTGGCCTACCCGTCCCTGCACGACCCCTCGGGGAAGCAGGCCCTGCGGCTGCCGCGCGGGCTGGTGAACACGCAGTCGATGCCGTACACGATCGTCATCGACCGGGAGGGGAAGGTGGCGGCGACCCGGATGGGAGCGGTGACGCGGACGCAGCTCGCGAAGGTCGTGGAACCGCTGCTGACGGCGTAGGGGCCTGCCCTTGTGAGCCGTCCTCATCCGGGTCTCAGGATCCGTTCAGATTGGCCGCCTAGCGTCGCCTCCCATGCGCACGCTGATACTGCTCGCCCTCGCGGGCCTCGGGGCCCAGCTCGTGGACGGCAGCCTCGGTATGGCCTACGGGGTCACGTCCACGACGCTGCTGCTGGCCATGGGGACGAATCCGGCCGCCGCGTCCGCCACCGTCCACCTGTCCGAGATCGGTACGACGCTGATGTCCGGCGCCTCGCACTGGCGGTTCGGGAACGTGGACTGGAGGGTCGTGGTGCGGATCGGCGTCCCGGGCGCGATCGGGTCGTTCCTCGGGGCCACCGTGCTGTCGAAGCTCTCCACCGAGGTGGCCGAGCCGGTGATGTCGCTGATCCTCTTCGGGCTCGGCGTGTACGTCATGTCCCGGTTCACCTTCAAGGGGCTGCCGAAGGGGCAGCTCGGCAAGCCGTTGCGGAAGCGGTTCCTGGCGCCGCTGGGGCTGGTCGCCGGGTTCCTGGACGCGACCGGCGGGGGTGGCTGGGGGCCCGTCGGTACGCCCGCGCTGCTGGCGAGCGGGCGGATGGAGCCGCGCAAGGTGATCGGGTCGATCGACACGAGCGAGTTCCTGGTGGCGGTGGCCGCGAGTCTCGGCTTCCTGTTCTCGCTCGGGTCCCAGGGGCTCAAGTGGACGTGGGTGATCGCCTTTCTGCTCGGGGGAGTCGTGGCCGCGCCGGTCGCCGCCTGGCTGGTGCGGCTGGTTCCGCCGCGGGTGCTGGGCTCGGCGGTCGGCGGGATCATCGTCGTGACCAACGTCCGTACGCTGCTGAGAAGTGACTGGATCGGCGCGTCGGGTGCGCTGAGCACTCCGGTGTACGTCGTGCTGTACGGGATGTGGGCTGCCGCCCTGGCGTACTCGGTCCGCGCCCATCGCCGGGAGAGGGCGCTGGAGACGCGGACCGAGTCCGAGTCCGCCGAAGAGCGGCAGCCGCTCGGGGTGTGATCGGCGATCCCCGATCAGTGCTTCCTGGTCATCAGCCTCCTGGCCATCTCCTCGTCGACACCGGCGCCATGGCAAGGAAGTTAGGGCCGTACCTGAAGGATTCCTTGATGTGCCGCTGTGAAGGGCCTGGGGACGGAACGGCCAACGGCCGCTTATTTCAACAGAGTTCACACACTGTGGAGAGAATGTGAAAGACGCGTCTGTGAATGGCCTGAGTTCGCCCTGACCACCTCCTGTGGGGCTCCCTACGATGCGAGCGCGCCGTCGGTCTTCACAGGAACTTCATTGGTTCTTCAAAGACTTGGGGCGCAGCCACCCCCCAACCCCAAGGAGAAACCATGCCTGGTGGGCTCCTCCTGAGCGGCGCCGTCGCCGCTCTTCTCACCACCGCGCTGCCCATGCAGCACGCGTCCTCACCCGTGTTCGACGACCCGCCCCCGGACAAGATCGTCATCAACGTCGCCACGGTGAACGGCTCGGGCTGCCCGCAGGGCACGACGGCGGTCGCCGTCTCCGAGGACAACACCGCCTTCACGGTGACCTACAGCGCCTACCTCGCCCAGGTCGGCGGCAACTCCGACCCCACGGCGTTCCGCAAGAACTGCCAGCTCAACCTGGTCGTCCACGTCCCGTCGGGCTTCACCTACGCCATCGCGAGCGCCGACTACCGGGGCTTCGCCTCGCTCCAGCGCGGCGCGAGCGGTGCGCAGAAGGCCTCGTACTACTTCCAGGGCTCGTCGAACACCACGAGCAAGAACCACCCGTTCAACGGTCCCTACGACGACAACTGGCAGGCGAACGACAGCACGGACGTGGCCCAACTGGTCTGGGCGCCCTGCGGAGTTCAGCGCAACTTCAACATCAACACGGAGCTGCGGGTCAGCGCCGGCACCTCGGCGCCCGGCGCGGTCAGCTTCATGACGATGGACTCGACGGACGGCGACATCAGCACGATCTACCACATGGCGTGGGAGCACTGCCCGAGCTCCTGACGCGCGGTGCTGTGAGATGACATGAGGAAGGGGTGGCCCGTGTCGCACCGCGGGCCACCCCTTTCCCGTGGGGGGATTTCAGGGGCGCGTCAGCTCTGGCTGACGCCGAGCGTCAAGGTGCCCGTGTAGCCGCACGAGGTCGAACTGCCCAGCGCCGTAAGGGTCATGAGGCCCGACGCGGCGCCTCCGTCGTCGTAGATCGAGTCCTGCGCGAGAGTGGTGCGGGTGACCGTGTTGGTCGAGTACGGGGAGATCTTGGCGACGGCCGCGGTGATGGTCTCGTCGATGAAGAGCTGGCCCGTGTGGAGTTCCTGGCCGCCGGTGAACGAGCCGTCCGCGGTGAGTGTGACGCCGGTGTGCACCTTCACGTGGATGTGCACGCAGCGCCCGCGGTACCAACCCGGGTAGATCGTGGTGATGTTGGCGAGCCCGGCGGAGTTGGTGAGGACACCGCCGCGCAGGAAGGTGCGGTCGTCCGGCTCGCTGTGGCCGTTGTTGCCGACGTAGCCGGAGTACTCGCCGAGCGCGTCGCAGTGCCAGATCTCCACGAGCGCGCTGGGGATGACCGCGCAGGTGCTGTCGTTCACGACGGTGAGGGCGAGTTTGAGCGGGACACCGGCCTTGCCTTCGGTGACGTCGGCGCGGACGAGGGCGCCGTCGAGGTAGTAGGGGCCTTCGGTCATCTCCTTGGTGAGAGTGCAGACTGCCGCCGCGGCCACGGGAGTCGAGTCCGCGGTGGTGGCTGTGGTGGGGGAGTGGGGAGCGGCGGCGCCGACGGCCAGTACGGCGGCCGTGGTGCCGGTGGCGATCAGGACGGTACGACGCCCGATCGGGGTGGGGGTGACTCCGGCTGTGCCGTGTGAGGATGAGTCTGTCATGGACACGGCACCGTAGAAGCGCAAGCTGTCGGCCGGCTGTGCGAACGGCAAAGTGACGGTCCGTCAAGTTCATTGCGGGACAGGTGGGTTACGACGGCTGTCGGCGCCCGCCTTCGGTGAGCTCGGCGAGTTCGGCCAGGGTCGCCGCGATGGCCGGCAGGAGGTCGGCCGGGATGTGGTCGAGGACCCGGCGCCGGGCGCTGGCGAGGTGGGAGGGCTGCGCCGCGTGCATGGCGCGCAGCCCGGCGTCGGTGAGAACGGCCTCGCTGCCGCGCGCGTCCTCGCTGTGCCGTTCCTTGCGTACCAGGTCGTGACGGGAGAGCCCGTCGATGATGCGGGTGACGCGCGGCGCGGTGACGCCGGACGCGGCCGCGAGCGCGGACATGCGCATGCGCCGGTCGGGCGCCTCGCTGAGCAGCAGCAGAACGGCGAACTCGGTCATGGTCACGCCGGTGCGGGACATGTCCTGCTCCAGGGTGCGCGGCAGGGAGTGGACGAGGCGGCCGAGGCTCTGCCAGAGGAGCAGCTCGTCGGAGGTCAGGGGGTCGACGGGGGGAGTGGTGGGGTCGGTGGCGGTGGGCTCCATGCGTCCACTGTATTTGACTAGTTAAGCAAGTGGATGCGATGGTTGCTTAACTAATTAAGTACGAGGTGATCGTATGCATCCCGGAGCACCCGCACCGGCCGGATTCGAGCACGCCGTCGCCGACGTCGACGGGGCCCAACTCCACTACGTGGTCGGCGGATCAGGCCCTGCCGTGGTCCTGATCCACGGCTGGCCGTTCAGCTGGATCGAGTGGCGGGCGCTGCTGCCGTTGCTCGCGGCGCACGGCTTCACGGTGATCGCGCCCGACCTGCGCGGATCCGGCGACTCGCAGATCCCGCCGGGCCACTGGACGAAGCGCGAGGAGGCCGAGGACCTCCACGGCCTCCTCCGGCACCTGGGTCACGACCGGGCCTTCGTGGTCGGCACCGACGTCGGCACGATGACCGCGCACGCCTGGGCCCAGGCCCACCCCGAGGACGTGGTCCGGCTGGTACTCAGCGAGGCGTTCCTGCCCGGCTACGGCCTGGAGGAGCACATGAACCCCGCGACCGGCGGCTCCTGGCACTTCGGCTTCCACGCCCAGACCGACCTGGCCGCGCTGCTCACCGCAGGCAAGGAGGAGCAGTACCTCTCCGGCTTCTGGTCGCTGATGACCGCCGGCGGCATCAGCGCCGCGGACCGCGCCGACCTGCTCCGCACCTACACCCGCCCCGACGCGATGCGCGGCGGCTTCGAGCACTACGCCACGCTTGTCGAGGACGGTGAGGTGGCCCGCACCGGGGCCCGCCTGACCATGCCCGTCCTCGTCCTGAACGGCGAACACGGCCTGCCCCAGGACGTGTTGCTGACCGGGGCCCGCGAGGCCGCGACCGACGTCTCCCACGACACGGTCCCGGGCGCCGCGCACACGTTCGCGGCGGACAACCCGACCTGGACGGCGGACCGGCTGGCCCGGTTCTTCGCGACCACTTCCGCCCCTTGAACCTGCCACCTCAACACGCCGCCTGGGCCCGGCGCGTGTCCCCGCCGCTCGACGATCGCCATGGGGCCGTCCCCGGGGCCGCGCACATTTTTGCGGCGGACAGCCCGGCTTGGGCGGCGGACCGGCTCGCCCGTTTCTCAACCATGACCCCGTCGGCTGATCCCGTTACCCGAACTCGCCACCTGGGTTTGTCTGTTGCCCCCGCGTGGCGGGCGGCACGACACGGTCCCGGGGGTCGTACGCACGTTCGCGGCGACAACCCGCCCCGGACCGCAGCTTCACCGTGCCCCCTGAACTCCTCACCCGAACCCGTCACTTGACCCTGCCGCCCGACGCGCGGCACGACACAGCACACGGAGCAATCTCATGCAGATCCTCGTCATCGGCGCCACCGGCTACGCGGGACGCCGTGTCTCGTCCGCCCTCGCCCGTGCCGGACACACCGTTCTGGGCCTGGCGCGCGACACCTCCGCCCCCGCGGCCCACGCGCTCACGGCCGACGAAGTCACCGCCGTAGAGGGCGACTTCGGCAAGCCGGAGAGCTGGCGGGACCACCTCGACGGCACCGATGCGGTCGTCCACCTGCTGATGGACTTGAGCGACCCCGTCGGCGGCGACCAGCGCCTGTTCGCCGAACTACTCGCCGCCCAGGCGCGCGACGGCCGCAGCCGCCACCTCGTCTACACCACCGGCATCTCGTCCTACGGCCGCACCGGCCTGCCCCTCATGGACGAGAACACCCCCGGCAACCCCGAGAGCCCGATCGGCTTCCGCTTCGCGCTGGAACGGGAGTTGGCCGCGTCCGGCCTTGCCCACACCGTGGTCCGCCCCGGGTTCATGTACGGCGGCCCCGCGACCACCTCCATGACCGCCCAGTGGTTCGCCGCCGCCGAGGCGGGCAACCCCGTCTTCTACGGCGACACCGCCAAGCGCTGGAGTTGGGTCCACGTCGACGACCTCGCCGAGGCCTACGTCCGCATCCTCGACAACCCGGCCGCCGTGGACGGGGAGACCTTCGTCATCGCCGACGACCAGCGCCTCACCGCACTGGACCTGCAGCGCACCGCCGTACGCGCCGCGGGCCACACCGGCGAGATCGCCCTGGAGAGCGCGGAGGCCGGCGGCATGATGCAACTGGCCGCCGACCAGGACGAGTTGGTCACCAGCACTAAGGCCCACCGGCTCCTGGGCTGGACCCCGCGCCACATCTCGTTCACCGACGCGCCCACCCGGCACTACCTCGCCTGGAAGGCGGCTCGGCCCGTCCGTACCCGGTAACTCGGTAACTTGGTAACTCGGTAATTCGGACAGTCGTTTCCGGCCGGTGGGGGAAGATCACCCGATGAAGCCCTTCGACCCCCAACGCGCGGAACCCGGCCGCTACCCGCGACTTCAGGCCGCCCTCGACACCGTCAACCGCGACTTCGCGGCGACCCTCCCCGACCAGCCGCCCCTCGCGCTGATGGTCTGGGACGAGCAGGTCTACGTCGCCGTGTCCGACGGCAGTTGGCACCACGAGGGTCTCCAGGAACCGGACGACGACGCCTCCGACGACGATGCCCTCGGCCTCGTGGCGGACGCGGCCCAGGAGACGGTGGCCGACCGGCTCCGGCGCGCATGGCCGGTGTGTCCGTCCCACGGGACCGGTACGCATGTCCGCCCCGAGGGGACGGCCGTCGATTGGGAGGGGTGGGGCGAGGGCGAAAGCGAGCGGCTGGTGTGGTGGTGCGGGGGCGGTGCCGCGGGTGACTGTCACGACCTCGCGGCCGTGGGGGAACTCGCCGCCGCCCTGACACGGCCGTAGCGCCGCTCTACGTCGTCGGCCGGATCCCCAGCGCCGCCAGGCACATGAGGATCGCCGCCTCCACGCACTCGGCCGGGGTGCGGCCTGCCGGTGGGTCGAGGATCGCGCCGTGTATCTGGGCCTCGGCCGCCTGGACCAGGAGCAGGGCGGTCAGGGTGGGGTCGGGGGCGCCCAAGTCGAGGCGGCGGAGGTGGTGTTCCACCTCCGTGGCCATCTCGCTCTGGAATGCGCGGAGTTGGGCCGCCGCGGCAGCCGGGCGTGGAGCCTGGTCGTAGAGCAGCCGGTGCAAGTGCGGGTCTGTGTCGTGGAGTTGGGCCAGGGTCGAGTACAGGGTGCGGATGGTCTCCTCGGGCGGGGGTGCTGCCTCGCGCAGGTCCGCCATCGCCGCGTTCATGGCCGAGGCCAGCGCGTGCACGTGGCGCTCGCCCAACGCGTACAGCAGCGCGTCCTTGTTCGGGAAGTACTGGTAGAGCGAGCCGATCGACACCCCGGCGCGGTCCGCGATCTTGTTGGTGGTCGCGCCGGGGTAACCGAGGGCCTCGAAAAGCTGAGCAGCCGCTTCCAGGATCGCGTCGTAGGTCTCCTGGGACCGCTGCTGACGTGGGCGTTTGCGCGGTGTGGACATGGGTGGATCCGGGGTCCAATGCGAGTTGTCAGAAGCTGAGGATTACTCGCATTCTAGAGGGCATGTTCACCTTCCCCGTGGAACCGGACGACCTGTTCGACGAGCGCACCCGGCAGTTCGTGGCGCTCGGGATCCCGCGCCCGGTCGTCGACCGCGCCCGGACCCGGATCACCGACATGTGGGGGACGGGGGTGGGGAGTTGGGTCCCGGTGTGGTCGGCCGAGGCCGAGCGCGCCCATGCCTCCGGCGACCCCCTGCTCGCCTCGCTGTGCTGGGGCGCGGCCCGTTTCCCGTGCCTGGCGACCGACGAACGGCGCGTCGCAGAAGAGCACCAACTCGCCGCATACCTCGAAGCCGCACCCGGCTTCCCGGTCCGTTTCCAGCGCGCGGTACTGAACGTGCCCGAGCCCGTCCCCGTCCATTTCTTCCAACGACGGCGGCTGGCCCGCCCCGGGGTCCTCGTGCTCTGCGGCGGCGTCGACACCTGGAAAATGGACCTGCACCGCCTCGCCGTGGCCACCGCCCGCGCCACCGGCCTCCTCGTCGCCGCCGTGGACATGCCCGGCACCGGCGAATCCACGGTCCCGCTCGCCCCCGACGCCGACCGCGTCCTCGTCGGCCTCATCGCCCAACTCCGGCGTGCCTACGGCCAACCCGTCGGTTTCTACGGCGTCAGCTTCGGCGCGCACTGGGCGGCCAAGCTGGCCCTCGCCGGCCACGTGGACGCGGCGGTCGACCTGGGCGGCCCGACCGGGCTGACCGACGAACCCATCGACCTGCTCAGCCTGCCGCACGGCATGCCCGGGATCGTCGGCAACGCGCTGCACTTGGACGCCCTGCCCGACGAGGCGGGGATCGCCGACCTGCTCGCCAGTTTCTCCCTGCGCGAGCAGGGTCTCCTCGACAAGGCCGGTGCCGGTGGCTCGCCGCTGCTGGCGGTCAACGGCGCCGACGACGTCTACGTCCCGCTCGGCGACACCGTAGGACTCGCCGGGCGGCCGGAGACGACCGTGTGGGTGATCAAGAACGCCGGCCACTGTGCCCCCGAACGGTCATCCCAGGTCAACCTCGCCCTGTGGGGCTGGCTGGCCGCGCGCCTGGCCCCGGGCCGCCCGCTGCCTCGCCTCGCCGAGGTCGCGGCACGGCAGCCGCTACGGCCGTACATCGACGGGCGCGCCGCGGGCTGACGGGTGTTCCCCGGGCTGGGCTAGGGCCTGTCCGGCGGATCATGCCGCAGACGCGGGGCGTGGCCGATTTCCTGCGACCCGATCCGCCGGACAGGCCCTAGGGAGCGAGCCGGCGTTCCGCCGAGACGGAGTACGCGTGGCGGCGGAAGGCCAGCATCTTGTCGTCGGATGCTTCGACGCCGGGGGCGAGGCGGGTCGGGTCGAAGACCTGGTGCTGCCAGTGGTCCTCGCGCGGTGAGCGGGCCGTCACGTGGAGGTGGCCGGCCGGGATCAGCGGGCGGTGTTCCGGCCATGCCTGGGAGGGGTCGTGGGTCGGGTCGTTCGGCTCGGCGAGCTGGTACACCACGGTGAAGGTGACGGGCCCGGATTCGAGGCGGGAGTCGAGGTCGCCGATGAGGAAGTCGGGGGCGAGGGTCGCGGCGTACGCGGGATCGATCTCGACCTCGCCGAGCTGCGGCACGAGACGGTAGCGGAAGGGCCGCCGTACGCCCGACTCGTCGACCAGGACGAAGGCGTGCAGCCCGTCGTAGCGCGTGGTGGCGAAACTGGCGGGTGCCTGCTGCCCGGCGAAGGACTTCAACGCGCCCCGGCTTTCCGGGTGTTGGGCCAGCACGGTCGCGAACTTCCCTGCCGCGGCGAGCTTTCCCTTGGCCCGATCGGCGAACCCGCCCTCCGTGCCCGCCATGCCCAGCGCCTCGACGAGCTCGATGAACCCCTCGGGATTGTGACTGGGGAAGACCCGGAAGTTGGCGGCGACGAGGTCCATCACGGCCTTGGCGTCATCGCTACTGCCGTCCCCGTCAAGGAACTTGACCGCCATCCCACGTACGCCCCGTGCCCGGTCGTCGGCGGCGAAGTTGCCGGAGCCGTTCGAGAACCGGATCACTGCGTCGGCTTCGGCGGTGAGACAGGCGGCGGTCGTCCACTGCGCGATCCGCCCGGTCGGCACGAACCGCGCGTCGTACACGGCCCCGCGGGCGTGCAGGCGACGGTCGTGCGGACGCGGATGCGCGGCGGCCTCGATCCGATCGACGGCCTGAGCCGCGGTCATTCCGTCCTCGGTGACCGAGGAGTCCTGGGGTTCCTGCGGTGACTGTGCCATGGCGGCATCATCGCACTCGCGGTTGTCGAGTTCGCGGCGGTCGAGTGCCGGATCACCAACAAGGGCAAGGTGCTTGAGGAGCGGAGTGCGGGTGGGCCGGCGACCGCCGGGGGTAAGGGCGGAAATCGACCTGCCGAGGTGGTTGGCGCTGGTCAGGGGGCTGGACCGAGTTTCAGGCGCGGCTTCAGGTTCGGCTCAGGTTGGTGCGGGAGGTTGGCCGGTATGCACGGACACCGCCCCCGCACCCCCGAAGCCGACCGCAGCCGCCGCTGGTTCATGAACAAGGCGCTGCTCGCCGGCGGAGTCGCCGCCGTCGCGACCATGACCGGCTGCTCCTCGGACGCCTCCGACACGGCCACCGCGTCCTCGTCCTCCGGCGCCCCGAACGGCGCCCCCTCGGGCGGCCCGGGTGGCGGTATGCCCACCGGCGCGATGCCTTCCGGCGGGCCCGGGGGAGGGGGCGGCAGCGGGATGGGTCCCGGGCAGAGTGAGGTCAAGTACGCCGATTTCAAAGGCGTTTCGACCAACGGCACGATCACCGACGGGCTCTACTCGATCCACTCCACCGACGTGTCGACGGACGGGATCGTCAAGGCCGCGCAGGCGTTTCTCGACGGGCTCAGCGCCAAGGAACGCAAGTCCTGCACGTTCGACGTCGACAACGACGAGTGGCTGGCCTGGAGCAACGTCGACGGGTACCAGCGCAAGGGCGTGCGCATGGGCGACATCACCGCCACCCAGCGCGACCTCGGTTACGCGCTGCTCGGCGCCGCCCTCTCCGCCGACGGGCTCACCCAGACCCGCAACATCATGAAGCTGAACGCCTTCCTCGGCGACTACAGCGGCGGCAACCGGGAGACGCTCACCGAGGGCGCGTACTTCTTCACCTTCATGGGCACGCCGTCCACCACCAAGCCGTGGGGCTTCCAGTACGAGGGCCACCACGTGGCCATCAACTACTTCGTGCTCGGCGACCAGGTCGTGATGACCCCGACCTTCATGGGGTCCGAGCCGACCTCCGCCACCTACAAGGGCGAGAAGATCACCCTCTTCAGGACCGAGACCAAGGCCGGTCTCACCCTCCTGCGCTCCCTCACCGCCGCCCAGCGCGCCAAGGTGATCTCCGGCACCAAGAAGTCCGGCGACGACATGAAGGCCGGCGCCGGGCAGGACAACGCCGAGCTCGCCTACCAGGGGCTCGTCGCCAAGGACTTCACCAGCGCCCAGAAGCAGAACCTGCTCGACCTGGTGCGCGTCTACGTCGGCAACATGAACGACGGCCACGCCGAGGTGAGGATGGCCGAGGTCGAGGCCCACCTCGACTCGACCTACTTCTCCTGGCTGGGCGAGACGAAGGACTCCTCGGCCTTCTACTACCGCGTGCACAGCCCGGTCGTCCTCATCGAGTACGACGCCCAGTCCCCGCTCGCGTACGGCACGAAGGGGGGTGGCATGGGCGGCCCCAACGGCACCCCGACCCAGCAGCACATCCACACCATCATCCGCACCCCCAACGGCGGCGACTACGGCGTGGACCTGCTGAAGCTGCACCTGGACAACGACCACTGACATATGCCTGATTGGGCCTTAAGCGCTATTTAGTCGTTATGGATTCCTCATCACCGCGCTCTGGCTGATATGAAACCCCTTGGCCGAAAAAGCAAGATCAGGGGTGTTTGTGGGGAAACGATTCGACTCCGGAGCGCGGACCGAGACGCGGACCGGGGTGGTGATCGTCGGGGCGGGCCCGGCGGGGCTCGTCCTGGGGAACCTGCTGCTGGACCGCGGTATCGACTGCGTGATCCTGGAACGGCGTGGCCGCGAGGCGGTGGAGGGGCGGGCCAGGGCGGGATTCCTGGCCGCCCACTCCGTCCGCGTCCTCACCCAGCACGGGCTGGCGGACGGACTGTTGGCCAAGGGGCACACCCACCGGACGTGTCTCTTCCGCAGCGAGCGCGGTGAATTCACCCTCGACTACGGCGAGTTGGGGCGCGGCGAGGTCCATACGGTCTACCCCCAGCAGGAGTTGGTACGGGACCTCCTCGCCGAGTACCTCCGGCGCGGCGGCGAGATCCGCTTCGGCACGGAGGTCGAGGAGATCTCCGAGGACGGCCGGGTGCGGACCTCCGACGGCGCGGACGTCACCGGACGCTACGTCGCCGGGTGCGACGGACACCGGGGAGTCGCCCGCGCCACCATGACCGCCCACGGGACACGCACGGCCCGCTGGGACCACGGCGTGAGCTGGCTCGCGGTCCTGGTCGAGGCCGGGCCCAGCATGGAGGCCGTCGGATACGCCCTGCACGAACGGGGATTCGCCGGTCACATGGCCCGCACGGCGACCGTCACCCGTTACTACCTCCAGTGCCCGCGCAGAACCGATCCGGCCGACTGGAGCGAGGACCGGATCTGGGCCGAACTGGAAACCCGGTTCCGTGTCGACGAGTTCGGGCAGCTCAAGGACGGCCCGGTCCTGGAGAAGGCGGTCGTCGACCTGCGCTCCGACGTCCTCGACACCCCCGGCACCGGCCGCCTCTGGCTGGCGGGCGACGCGGCCGGCCTCATCAGCCCCTCCGCCGCCAAGGGCGCCAACCTCGCCGTACTCCAGGCCGAACGCCTCGCCCAGGCACTGTCGTCGGCCCTGAAGCACGCCGACGACAGCGACCTCGACCGCTACGCCGCCGACTGCCTGCCGCGCGTCTGGCGGGCGCACGAGTTCTCGCACTGGATGAGCGGTCTGCTGCACGGCCCGTCCGCCGAGGACACCGAGCACGCCGTCGAGGCCCACGCCCGCTACGGCCGCGCGCTCCAGTACGCCCGCCTGGACAGCCTGCGCGCCTCCCGCGCGCACCAGGACTTCTTCGCCGAGAACTACACCGGCATCTGAGCCCTCTCCTGCCTTCCAACTCCCGTCTCCGTCCCCACGATTCACCGGGAACCCCTTCATGAACCTCCCCGTCGTACAGGCACGCCTCGCCGCAGCCGACGTAGCCCGCATCGAGCGCGCGGCGGCCTACGTCGAGACCCACGACACGGACCAGGTCCTGGCCGAACTCCTCCCGGCCCTCACCCCCGCCGAACGGGCCGACGTGGCACGCCACTTGGTCTTCGACCACACAGCGGTCCTGGTCTTCCCCGACTCCCTGGACGGCCTCTGCGAGGAACTCCGCCGCCTCGGCCACGAACCGGGCCCGGTCACCCCGAGCGTCGTGGTCCGCGACCGCCTGACCCGCCGCTACGGCCCGGAGCTCGCCGACATCCCGGTAGGCATCGTGCACGTGGCGGTCGGCACCCGCAGCGTGGAGATCTTCGCGCTCCCGGTAGCCCCGGAGTCCGCACTGGAGGCGGTGGCCGCGGACGAACGCGAAGCGGAACACGAGTCCCACCACGCCTTCGCGGTCACGGCCCCCGGCCCGGTGGTCCCCGCAGGCCTACGACTCCTCCTCCAGGAGCGGGGCGGCGCGGTCCCCGACGGAGGCGGCTACAACGGCCACGAAAACGTCACCGTCCTCTACCACCGCACAACAACCCACCACCGCTTCGAACTCCGCCTCCCCGGCCGCCACTTGCCGCTCCCCGACCCGACAACAACCCTGCTCACCGTCATGACCGGAGCCTGGGCGACCCAAGCGGTGGCCACGATGGCGGAGTTGAACATCGCGGACCACCTGGCGGACCACCCCGGCATGTCGGCGGCGCGACTGGCGGAACTCACCTCGACGCACCCGGACGCGCTGCGCCGCCTGCTCCGCTACCTGACGACGCTGGGCCTGCTGACGGCAGCAGACGACACCTATCACTTGACCGCGGCAGGCCAACCCCTGCGCACGGCAACGGAGTTCTCCCTGGCCCCGCTGGCCCAGCTCTACGCGGGCCCGTTCTACGACTCCTTCGCCGGCCTGACCCACTCCGTACGCACCGGCGAGGAAGCCTTCGCCCACCGCAACGGCCAGCACCACTTCCCGTACTTCGCCCAACACCCCGAACTGGGAAGCCTGTTCCACCGCGCGATGGCCTCCAGCGCGGAGATGTTCACCCCGGTCCCCACCCTGATCGACTTCTCGAAGGCGCGACGGGTGGTGGACGTGGGCGGCGGAAACGGCGCGCTGCTCGGCCGGTTGCTCCGAGCCCACCCCCACCTGGAGGGCGTCCTCTACGAACGCCCGGGCGCCCTGGACGCGGCCCGCCCCCACCTCCCCGAACGCTGCTCCTTCGTCGCCGGCGACTTCACCCGCTCGGTACCGGAGGGCGGAGACGTCTACCTCTTGTCCAGGGTCCTGCACGACTGGGACGACGAGCGGTGCCTCACGATCCTCAACAGGTGTGCGGAGGCGATGCGCCCGGGTGCCCAACTCCTGGTGGTGGAGCGCCTGTTGCCGACACCGACGGCAGTGGCCTGGGACATCCACATGCTCTGCAACGTGGGAGGCAGAGAGCGAGACGAGCCCCACTACACCCGCATGCTGGAGAAGACAGGCTTCGAGGTACAGGGTTGTCACGAGCTACCGCTGGGAGCATCACTTCTAAACGCCGTAAGGGGCAACTCCGTTTAGGGGCGCGGGGAACTGCGCGACCAGCCCCCACACACCCGCACCCGGCAACGAAACCTCAGCCCGCCTGCCCCATCCCCGCAGCATTCGGCCAACTCTGCGCATTGGGCCACCCAGTAGCAGGCGCCGGCGCAAGATTCTGCATCCCATTAGGACTGGTAGCCCCCCGAACCTGCGCGGCGGTAAGCCCATTACGCGCAGGCACACCGGTGGGGGTCGGCCCCTGAGGCATTGGGGCGGGCGCCGGCGCGGGGACACCGTAGGGCTGCTGGGGCATCTGCGGCGGCGGAGCCTGCTGCATGGGCATCTGCTGAACCTGCGCCGCAGCCACCATCGGCTCGAACTGAGGCTGGACCTGCGGCTGTTGGGGCTGCGGCTGCGGTACAGGCTGCGGCTGAGGCACCTGCATGGGCACCGCCTGAGGCTGCATCGGCATCTGAGCCGCCGCGGGCACCGGCATCGGCGCCGGCATCGGCATGCCGACCCCCGACGTCCCCGTACCGAGGGCCTGCGCGGCGAGATTCTGCATCCCGGCGCCGTTCGTCGCCCCGACCAGGCGATCCACGGCCGCCGTACCCGAGCTGTAGTTGGTCCCTGTACCCAGCTCGGGTACGGCGGCTCCCCTCCTGGTCCCGTAGAGCACCTGTTCCATGCCGGACACCAGGCGACGCACGTCCGTCTGGGGGCGCACCACGAGCCGCAGGAAGCGGCTGGACGAACCGATCTTGTTGCCGCACTCGCGGACCAGGATGCGGTGCTCGGTCAGCATCCGGTCCCGGACCACCGTTCCCTCGGCGCCGACGGGGAGGCGTACGAAGAGGAAGTTGCCCTGCGACGGATAGACCGTCAGGCCGGGCAGCGCGGAGAGATGGCTCGCCATGTCGAGGCGGTCGCGGCGCACCTGCTGGAGGCTCTGCGCGTACTCCGCGCCGTGCTCCTTGAGGATGAACACCACATGTTCCGCGAAGGCGTTGAGGTTCCACTTGGGCAGCATCGTGCGGATACGGCCGGCCAGCGCGGGGTTCGCGACGAGGTAGCCGAACCTTATGCCGTGCAGGCCGAAGTTCTTGCCGAGGCTGCGCAGGACGACCACGTTGGGGCGGAGCATCGCCTCTTGCACGACGCTGGGTTCGACCTCGGCGTCGGCGAACTCGAGGAACGACTCGTCGATGATGACGAGGTCCAGGTCGGCCATCGCGTCCATGAACTGGACGAGCGCCTGCTTGTGGATGAAGCCGCCGTCGGGGTTGTTCGGGTTGCAGATGACGGCGACCTTGGTGTTGCGCTTGCGGATGAACTCGGCGTACTGCGCGAGGTCGAGAACGAAGCCGCTGGACTCCTGGAGCGGGAACATGTCGACCCGCTTGCCGGTCTCCATGGGCTGGTCGGTCCAGCGGCCGAAGGTGGGGACGGGGATGGCGAGGGACTCCCGGACCATCAAGTGGTCGATCCAGGTGATCAGTTCGGTGGAACCGTTGCCCATCGCCACGCACTGCGGCGGGAGTTGGAGCAGGTTGCAGAGCTCGGCCGTGATGGTGTCGGCGCTGCTCGGGTAGTACGTGATGATCTCGCGCAGCCGGGCCGCCATCTCGTCGAACATGGCGGGGGTGGGGAAGTACGGGTTGCACGGGATGCAGAAGTCCACGGGACCGGTGCCGTCGCTCTCACGCGCCAACGCCGCCATCGACGGGCTGTGTGCCGCCGTACTGCGGAACAGCGAGGTGACGTTGGAGTCGGCCAATGGAACCTCCGTATGAAGGCGGGCCCGGCGGGGACGACCGGGCCCGTCGTCTTGGGTGGCCCGCGCGGGGGAGCACGGGCCACCCATGAGTACGGAGACGCGAGTGGCGCTGTTCAACGGATGTGAAAATGGTGTGTGTTCGGGAACCCCTGGCCCGAGTCAGGCGTCGGCGTCAGTTGCCGAACGAGTGGATCGTCGTCGTGCGGTACGTCTGGCCGGGGCGCAGGACCGTCGTCGGCCAGGCCGGCTCGTTCGGGGAGTCCGGGAAGTGCTGGGTCTCCAGGCACAGTCCGTCGCCCTGCCGGTAGGTGCGGCCGGAGGTGCCGACGAGGGTGCCGTCGAGGAAGTTGCCCGAGTAGAACTGCAGGCCAGGCTGGTCCGTGGCGATCTTCAGGGTGCGGCCGGAGCGCGGGTCGCGCAGGGTGGCGATGTGTTCCGGCTTGGCGGTGACGCCCTTGTCGAGGACCCAGTTGTGGTCGAAGCCCTTGGCCTGCACCTGCTGGGGGTGTCCCGCGCGGATGTCCCGGCCGACCGCCTTGCCCTTGCGGAAGTCGAAGGGGGTGCCGGAGACCGTCGCCAGCTCGCCCGTGGGGATCAGTCCCGTGTCGGTGGGCGTGTAGCGGCCCGCGGCGATCGTGAGCTCGTGGTCCTCGATCGTGCCGCTGCCCTCGCCGGCGAGGTTGTAGTACGTGTGGTTGGTGAGGTTGACGACCGTCGGCTTGTCGGTGGTGGCCTCGTAGTCGATGCGCCAGTCGCCGTGCCTGGTGAGGGTGAAGGTCACCTTCGTCTTGAGGGTGCCGGGGTAGCCCATCTCGCCGTCCACGCTGGTGTAGTGGAGGTAGAGGCCGACGTCGGAGCCCTTGGTGAAGGGCTCGATGTTCCAGACCTTCGTGTTGAAGCCCTTGGCACCGCCGTGCAGGCTGTTCACGCCGTCGTTGACGGAGAGCTGGTACGCCTTGCCGTCCAGGGTGAACTGGCCCTTGGCGATGCGGTTTCCGTACCGGCCGATGGTCGCGCCGAAGAACGTGGTGCCCGCGACGTACGCGGCGAGGTTGTCGTAGCCGAGCGACACGTTGGCGTACTTGCCGTGCCGGTCCGGGAGTTCGAGCGACTGGATGATGCCGCCGTAGGAGAGGACCTTGAGGCGGGTGCCGCCGTTGGCCAGCGACCAGCGGTAGACCTTCGTGCCGTCGGCGAGGGTCCCGAAGAGTTCCTTCACGGGCTTCTTGCCTCCCGAGGCAGCCTCCGCCGTACCCGTACCGAGCGCGCTCGCGGCGATACCCGCTGCCGCCGCGCCCGCAATGACCGTGCGTCTGTTCAGTTCCATGGAGCGGCTCCCTAGTGCGTTGAAGGGTGGCTCCGCTGGAGCGCGCCCCAAAAGGGCGCGGGGAACTGCGCGACCAGCCACGACGGACGCGCAGCCAACTCCCGGTCTCCCAGCGGAGCTTCCGTTACGAACCGGACTTGCGCTTGTTCCACACATCGAAGCCGACCGCGGCCAGCAGGGCGAGGCCCTTGATGACCTGTTGCCAGTCGGTGCCGACGCTGAGGAGGTTCATGCCGTTGTTCAGCACGCCGAGGACCAGACCACCGATGATCGCGCCGAGGACGGTACCCACACCGCCGCTCATGGACGCGCCACCGATGAACGAGGAGGCGATGGCCTCCAGTTCGAAGCCGTCGCCGGCCTTCGGCGAGGCCGCGTTGAGGCGGGAGGTGACCACCAGACCCGCCAGGGCCGCGAGCACGCCCATGTTCAGGAACACCTGGAAGCTGACGCGCTTGTCCTTGACGCCGGACAGCTTCGCGGCCGGCAGATTGCCGCCGATCGCGTAGATGTGGCGGCCGAAGACGGTGTTGCGCATCACGTAGCCGTAACCGACCACCAGGACACCGAGGATGATCAGGATGACCGGCGCGCCGTTGTAGCTGGCGAGCAGCATGGTGAGCCAGACGATCGCGGCGACGATCGCGACCAGCTTGAGCAGGAACAGCTTCACCGGCGGCACGTCGAGCGAGAACTCCAGCTGCCGGCGCCGGTCGCGGACCTCCTGCCACACCACCGCGGCGACCATCGCCAGGCCCAACAGCAGGGTGATGTTGTGGTAGTTGGTGTTCGGGCCGACCGCGGGCAGGAAGCCGTTGCCGATCTTCTGCAGGCCGTCGGGGAAGGGGCCCAGGGTCTGGCCCTGGAGCAGGATCTCCGTGAGGCCGCGGAAGAGCAGCATGCCGGCGAGGGTGACGATGAAGGACGGTATGCCCGCGTAGGCGATCAACAGCCCCTGTACGGAGCCCGCGACGGCGCCCATCAGCAGGCACAGCACCAACGCGACGGGCCACGGCACCTGGTGATTGACCATCAGGACCGCCGCGAAGGCGCCCACGAACGCGGTGAGCGAACCGACCGACAGGTCGATGTGCCCGGCGATGATGACCATCATCATGCCGATCGCGAGGATCAGGATGTAGCTGTTCTGCAGCACCAGGTTGGAGACGTTGCGCGGCAGCAGCAGGTCCCCGCCGGTCCACACCTCGAAGAGGATCACGATCAGACCGAGGGCGATCAGCATGCCGTACTGGCGCATGTTGCGCCGCAGGCCGTCCAGCATCAGGTGCAACAGGCCGCCGCCCGCGGCCGATCCGCTCCCGCCCGGCGGCGCGGGGGCCGGGCTCTTGGCGGTCACGTCCGTGCTCATCGCGTTACCTCTTTGTCCTTCGTCATCTGGCGCATCAGCACTTCCTGCGTGGCCTCGGCCCGGGGCACCTCACCGGTCAGCCGGCCCGCCGCCATCGTGTAGACGCGGTCGCACATGCCGAGCAGCTCCGGCAGTTCGGAGGAGATGAAGACCACCGCCTTGCCCTCGGCGGCGAGTTGGTCGATGACCGTGTAGATCTCGTACTTGGCGCCCACGTCGATCCCTCGCGTGGGCTCGTCCAGGATCAGCACCTCGGGACCCGCGAAGATCCACTTGCTGAGGACGACCTTCTGCTGGTTGCCGCCGGACAGCTTGCCCACCGGCTCGAACACCGTCGGCGCCTTGATGTTCATCGACTTGCGGAACCGCTCGGCGACCTGCCGCTCCTCCTGCTCGTCGACCACACCGCGCTGGGAGACCTTGTTCAGGGCGGCCAGCGAGATGTTTCGGTTGATCGTGTCGATGAGGTTGAGGCCGTAGTGCTTGCGGTCCTCGGTGACATAGGCGATGCCGTGTCCGACCGCTTCCGCGACGGACTTGGTACGGATCTCCTGGCCGTCCTTGAGGACCGTGCCGCCGGCGTAGCGGCCGTAGGAGCGGCCGAAGACGCTCATCGCGAGTTCGGTGCGGCCGGCGCCCATGAGTCCGGCGATGCCGACGATCTCGCCCCTGCGCACATTTATCGACACATCGTCAACTACCTTGCGCTGCTGGTCGATCGGGTGGAACACCGTCCAGCCGCGGATCTCCAGCGCGGGTGCCGCCTCGGGCTCGCCCTCGTACGGGGTGCGCTCGGGGAAGCGGTGGTCGAGGTCGCGGCCGACCATGCCGGAGATGATCCGCTCCTCGGTCGTCTCCGGCGCCTTCACGTCGAGGGTCTCGATGGAGCGGCCGTCGCGCAGGATCGTCACCGAGTCGGCGACCTTGCGGATCTCGTTCAGCTTGTGCGAAATGATGATGCAGGTGATGCCCTGCTTCTTCAACTCCAGGATGAGATCGAGGAGTTTGCCGCTGTCCTCGTCGTTCAGGGCTGCCGTCGGCTCATCCAGGATGAGCAGTTTCACCTTCTTCGACAGCGCCTTCGCGATCTCGACGAGCTGCTGCTTGCCCACGCCGATGTCGGCGACGCGGGTCTCCGGGTGGTCGCTCAGGCCCACCCGGCGCAGCAGTTCGGTGCCGTGCCGCAGCGTCTCGTTCCAGTTGATGAGCCCGCGCGAGGCGTGCTCGTTGCCGAGGAAGATGTTCTCCGCGATGGAGAGGAACGGCACCAGTGCCAGTTCCTGGTGGATGATCACGATGCCGCGCTGCTCGCTGGCCCGGATGTCGCGGAAGCGGCACTCCTCTCCTTCGAAGAGGATGTCGCCCTCGTAACTGCCGTGCGGATGGACGCCGGAGAGCACCTTCATCAAGGTGGACTTCCCGGCGCCGTTCTCACCGCAGATGGCGTGGACCTCGCCCTGACGGACCGTCAAAGTGACGTCCGACAGCGCCTTGACACCGGGAAAGGTCTTGACGATCGAGCGCATTTCCAGGACGGGTCCCGCCATGGTCGTGCCTACCAATCACGTGTGGGGTCGGGTAACGGGCCGCGGAATTACTTGAGTTGAGCGTCCGTGTAGTACCCGCCCTTGACCAGCACGTCCTCGTAGTTCGTCTTGTCGACGCTCACCGGCTGCAGCAGGTAGGCGGGGACGACCTTGGTGCCGTTGTCGTAGGTCTTGGTGTCGTTGGTCTTCGGCGTCTTGTTGTTGAGGACGTCGTCGATCATGGTGTCCGCGACCTTGGCGAGCTGGCGGGTGTCCTTGTAGACGGTCTGCGTCTGCTCACCGGCGATGATCGACTTCACCGAGGCCAGCTCGGCGTCCTGACCGGTGATCACCGGCAGCGGCTTGGCGGAGGTGCCGTAGCCGTCCGACTTCAGCGCGGACAGGATGCCGATGGAGATGCCGTCGTAGGGCGAGAGCACCGCGTCGACCCGGCCGGTCTTGTACGAGCCGGTGAGGATGTCCTCCATGCGGTTCTGGGCGGTGGTGCCGTCCCAGCGCAGGGTGGTGACCTTGTTGAGCGCGGTCTGCCCGGACTTGACGACCAGTTCCTTCTTGTCGATGTACGGCTGGAGCACCTTCATCGCGCCGTCGAAGAAGTACTTGGTGTTGTTGTCGTCGTTCGAGCCGGCGAACAGCTCGATGTTGAACGGGCCCTTCTTGCCGCTGGTCAGCCCCAACTTCTCGGCGATGTACGTGCCTTGGAGGGTGCCGACCTTCTCGTTGTCGAACGAGGCGTAGTAGTCGACGTTCTTGGTGCCGAGGATGAGGCGGTCGTAGGCGATGACCGGGATCTTCGCGGACGCGGCTTCCTGGAGCACGTTGTTCAGGGACTTGTTGTCGATCGCCGCGATGATCAGGCCCTTGACGCCCTGGGTGATCATGTTCTCGATCTGGGAGACCTGGGTGTCCGGGTCGTCCTCGCCGTAGACCAGCTTGGTCTTGTAGCCCTTGGTCTTGAGGTCCGCGACCATGTTGTTGCCGTCGGAGATCCAGCGCGCGGAGGACTTCGTCGGCATCGCGATGCCGATCGTGCCGCCCTTGGCGCTGCTCTCCTTCTCCTTGCTGCCGCCCGAGCCGCTCTGGCCGCAGGCGGACAGGGTCAGCGCGAGGGTGGCGGCGCCGGCTATGAGGGGGAGGGCGCGACTTCTGCGGATGCGCATGTGAACTGGCCTCATTCTTCTCGTCGTTGAGAGTGCAGCGAGTGCGTGGGGGGTGGTTCAGGATGCGGGGTTGTGCCTGTTGAGTTGTGTGGTGCGGGCCGGTGGGGGCTGGTCGCGCAGTTCCTCGCGCCCCTTGAAAGCGGGCGGGGTCTTCAGGTGGCCCCTGGTCCCCCCGCGCCTCTTAAGTGCGCTGGCCCGGGGTTTTCAGGGGCGCGGGGAACTGCGCGACCAGCCCCCACCGGGCCGCGGCCCCCGTTGATCAGTCGGTGGCACTCTCTGTGGGGAAACGGTTGAGAGTCCCCGGCAACCTCGTACCGAGGCGAGCCATGTCCCCGTCCGCGCCGTGGCGGGCGAGGAGGTCGAGGGCGAGACGGCCCCGGCGGACGCGCTCACGCGCCGTGTCGAGGGTGACGTCCCGCATGTGGGTGCCCCACGGGTAGATGCCGGGGGCCTTGGAGAGGCCGAACTTCAGGTACAGGGGGGCGCCTCGGCGGATCAGTTCCGCGACCTCGTACATCCGGATGTACCCACCGAGGTCGTCCGGCGCCTCGATGTACATGTCCATGGGGGCCGCCGACACCCGCCGGATCTCGGTGAGATGATCCAGCGTCAGGTCACTCGGGACGTTGAGCGAGTCCGCGCCCAGCTTCTCGTACACCGCGTACGCCGCCGGGTTGACCGGCCCGATCAGCGCCGAGACCTTGAGGGTGGTGTCGGCGGGGATGATCCCGGCCACCCGCGCCCGGTGCAAGGTCCACAGCACGCCCTCGTCCGCGACGAGCAGGCACTTGACGCCCAACTCCGCTGCCCGCACGGCGTCTTCGACGCACCCGGCGACCGCGTCATGACCCCGGGCACGCAGACCCCCGCCCCGCGAGTCGGAGCGGACCGACCCGCCGATGTCCCACGTCCCACGCGGCCCGGTGAACAGGCAGAGCTCGATGTCGCGTTCGGCCGTCGCCTCGACCATCTCGGTGATCTCGGCGTCGGTCAGCATCCACACACCGCTGCCCTGGCTGATCCGGTGGATCGGCACGTCCAGGCGCGAGGACTCCTTGAGGATGACCGCCAGCGCCTCGGGCCCCTCGCACGAGGGGATCTCGGTGCGCCAGCGACCGCCGTCCGGGAAGGTGTGGGTGGAGGTATCGGCGGGGTCGAGGGCGGGCGCGCCCAGGCCGAGCGCGGAGAGCGCCTGCTCCCCGGGCCGGCGGGCTGCCGTGGCGGTGTCGGTCACTTGCTGTCCTTCGCGTTCGGTATTTCGGACGAGGTTCGCGGCTCGGGGTACGAGAGGCTCTGGTGGTACGCCGGCACGGGGTGGTCAGGTCACCCCGTGCCGGCGTACGACTGGGGTGTCCTACGGCCGCAGCAGCACCTTGCCGACCTTGGGATCGCCGGACCCCACCAGCTCGATGGCCTGCGGGAACTCGGCGAGCGGCAGCTCATGGGTGACCAGGGGGAGTGGATCGAGCAGGCCCGCCCCGAAGACCCGGACCGTGTGCGCCCAGGCGTCCGGCGGTGCCCCGAAGACGGTGTGCACCTCCAGCTGCCGTACGACGAGATCGGTCGGGTCCAGGCCCTCGGCGCCCGGCGCGGGGATACCGGTGAGGACGAGGCGTCCGCCGCGCCTGAGCAGGGAGGCGGCGGTGCGCGCGGCGGACGCGGACCCGGCGGTCTCGATCACGACGTCGAAGTCGTCGGGCAACTCCTGGTCCCGGGTGAGGAATCGGCTCGCGCCGAAGTCCTTCGACAGCTTCGCGCGGTCGGGGCGGGTGCCCACCACGAGCAACTCGGCGGGCGAGCCCGCCTTCAGGAACTGCACCGCGAACATCCCGAGCGTGCCGGTACCGACCACCGCGACCCGCTCACCCGGGCGGGCGTTCGCCTTCAGCGCGGCGGCCGCGATGCAGGCAGCGGGTTCCAGCAGCGCCGCCGCCGTCAAATCGGCCTCGTCCGGGAGGACATGGAGGAGGCGGGCAGGGAGCGTGAGGGTGGCGGCCATCGCGCCGGGCTGGGTGAAGCCCGTCTCCTCGTAGCCCGCCGTGCACAGCGTCGTCTCGCCCGCGTGACAGCGGTCGCAGACCTGGCAGTTGCGGAAGCCCTCGCCGACGACCTTGCGGCCCACGAGCGTCGCGGGCACCCCGGCGCCCACGGCCTCCACCGTGCCGGACCACTCGTGGCCCGGGGTGAGGGGGTAACGGACGTAGCCCTCGGGCCTGTTGCCCTGGTACACCTCGCGGTCGCTGCCGCAGATGCCGACCGCGTGGACGCGCACCAGCGCCTCACCCGCGTCCGGCCGGCGCGGCTCGTGCGAGGCCAGCCGGTGCTCGCCCGGTGCCTCGATGACGACCGCGGTGCTCACTTCGAACCCTTCGGCTTGCGCTGCTCCCAGCCGTCCGCCCAGAGGTCGAACCGCGCCTGCTGCTGCGGGAATTCGGCCGCCGCGTCGACGTCCAGCTCGACGCCGAGACCGGGCGCGTCCGAGAGGTGGAAGTAGCCGTCGATCACCTGCGGGGCGCCCTTGACGACCTTCTTGATGTCGGCGTCCGCGAAGTCGTTGAAGTGCTCCAGGATCTTGAAGTTCGGCGAGGAGAAGCCGACTTGGAGCGAGGCGGCGGTCAGCACCGGGCCGCCCACGTTGTGCGGGGCGACGAGGACGTAGTGCGCCTCGGCGGTCGCGGCGAGCTTGCGCGTCTCCCAGATGCCGCCGATGTGACCGACGTCGGGCTGGATGATGTCGACGGCCTGGCTCTCGAACAGCTCGCGGAACTCGATCCGGTCGTGGATGCGCTCACCCGTCGCGATGGGCATGTCGACCTTCGCGGCGACCTTCTCCAGCGCCTTCAGGTTCTCCGGCGGGACCGGCTCCTCCAGCCACGCGGGCTTGAACGGCGCGAGTTCGTGCGCGAGCCGCACCGCGGTCGACGGCGAGAACCGGCCGTGCATCTCCAGCATCAGCTCGGCGTCCGGACCGATCGCGTCCCGCACGGCCTCGATGAGGGAGACCGCGTACAGGGTCTGCTCGTGGTCGAGTTCGAAGTGCCCGGTGCCGAAGGGGTCGATCTTCAGCGCCTTGTACCCGCGCTCCATGACCCCCTGGGCGGCCTTGTGGTAGGCCTCCGGGGTCCGCTCGGTGGTGTACCAGCCGTTCGCGTACGCCTTCACCTTGTCGGTGACCTTGCCGCCGAGCAGCTGCCACACCGGCACGCCGAGGGCCTTGCCCTTGATGTCCCAGCAGGCCATCTCGATGACGGCGATGCCGGACATGACGATTTCACCCGCACGCCCGTAGTCGCCGTACTTCATCCGGCGTACGAGGTCTTCCACGGCGAACGGGTCGGAACCGAGAATGTGGTTTGCCTCGGCCTCGCGCAGGTAACCGATCAGCGCGTCGGTGTGGCCCAGCATCCGGGTCTCGCCGACGCCGGTGACGCCCTCGTCGGTGTGCACTTGGACGTACGTCAGATTGCGCCATGGCGTCCCGACCACGTGCGTGCTGATTCCCGTGATGCGCACGGCAGTTGCCCCCTGTGCTCTTCAGTGCTGTTCGAAATTTCGGCTCACGTTCGAAATGCTGGGCAGACAGTAAGGACGGCGGGGCAGGGGTGTCAATGGGTCGAACGCGTAACGGTTTCGGCAAGAGACGCGATCGGCGTACCGCTCGGCGGCGTCGGTTCGTGACGGTTCTTGTCGTTTCCCGCCGCGTCCCTACACAACTTTCACAGGCGCGCCTATGAACGTTACCTGTGAGGAACTTAGTCTTCCGGCGTCATGGACTACTGCCACCCCTGCGGCCGGCACCTGAACGGCGCCCTCGCGTGCCCGGGGTGCGGCGCACCAGTCGAAACCCCGGTCGACCCAACTGGCGCCCACGCGCGCGGAGTTGACGTACGCCCGCAGACGGACGACGCCCTGCGCGAGGGTGCGGACGCGGGCGGGGGTGCGGGTGTGGGTGCGGGCGCGGATGTGCCTGTCGCCGCGCACGAGGACGGTCGCGAGGACGGCCACTCGCACGGCGAGCCTCAGGGGCGTGCCGCGCGGCGGAAGAGCCGCGGGCGGGGTCGGGTCGACACCGCCCACGTCGCGGCCGAGGACGACGACGTCGAGAGCCCGGACGCGGCGGGTGCGAGCCGTCGCGATCGCAAGGCCGCGGCGCACCGGAGGCGGCGGCGCCGGGTGCTGCTGATAACGGCCGGTTTCGTACTGGCGGCGGGCGGCCTGAGTCTGGCAGAGCTCGGCACGGACGCGCCGTTCTCGACCTCCAGGTCCGCGGCGCCGGGCGCGTCCGCGGAGGGCGGTTCGGACGCGGAGGCCAGCCAGACGGCGGAGCCCCTGGACGTCACGAAGACCGTCGGAACCAGCGCGGGTACGGCGTCTCCGGACGTGTCGGCGTCACCGTCCGCGTCGCCTTCGAAGTCCGCGAAGGAGACGAAGGACCCCAAGGCGACGCTGACGCCCACGACGGACACCGGTGGTGGTGCCACGTCCCCTGCGTCCACGTCCACGTCGGACCCGACGACCACCCCGTCCTCGGACCCGTCGTCCTCGGACCCGAGTCCGACGCCGTCGCCCTCGGAGACCTGTAAGCAGATTCTGTGGTGGTGTTCGTAGGGCGCGAGTGGTGGCGCTGAGTCGCTCGGCTCGCACCCCCCCCGTGGGGTGGACCGGCTCAGACCTCCAGCATCCGCCGCAGCAACCCCCGCAACGCCAGCCGCTCCTCGTCCGACAGCCCGGCCAGCGGCTCGCGGGCGAACCGTAGGGACTCGCGCAGGCTACGGGCCACCCGGCGCCCCTCGTCCGTGGCCGCCGCCAGCTTCACGCGGCGGTCGGCGGGGTCGGGGCGGCGCTCCACCAGGCCGCGCGTCTCCAGCCGGTCCACGATCCCCGTGACGTTCGACGGCTCGCACTTCAGCTTCCGCGCCAGTTTGCGCATCGGCAGCGGCTCCAGGGACAGCAGGCTGAGCAGCCTGGCCTGGGCTCCGGTCAGCGCGTGGTCGCCCGCCGCCTCCTCGTAGTCCGCGTAGAACCGCGCCACGACATCGCCGATCAGCTCGACGACCTCCATGGTCACGGGGTCGGAGCGACGCGTCTTTTCGGGTGTGGCCATGGACTCAGAGTACCCCGTTACTTGACATCATGAAATATTCAGGAGCATGGTTGTTTCAGGTACTGAAGTATTCGGCAGCGTGTGAGTCCCCTGCGAGTCACCCCGCACGGCCCCCTGCACTACGAAAGGCGCTTGTGATGATCAACCGCGAATGGCACCTCCTCAGCCGCCCGGTCGGCTGGCCGAAGCCCGAGGACTTCGCCCTGGTGGAGACCGAGACCCGGGCCCCGGCCGAGGGCCAGGTGCTGGTGCGGAACAAGTACCTGTCGGTCGACCCGTACATGCGCGGCCGCATGAGCGCCCGCAAGTCGTACACCGCCCCCTTCGAGCTCGGCAAGGTCATGCAGGGCGGCGCGGTCGGCGAGATCGTCGAGTCGAACGCCGAGGGCTTCGCGGTCGGCGACCACGTCCTGCACTTCGGCGGCTGGCGCGAGTACGCGACCATCGACGCCAAGGGCGCCGTCAAGGTCGACCCCGACCTCGCCCCGCTCTCCACCTACCTCGGCGTCCTCGGCATGACCGGCCTCACCGCCTACGCCGGTCTGCTGCGCACCGCGTCCTTCAAGGAGGGCGACTCGGTCTTCGTCTCCGGCGCCGCGGGTGCCGTCGGCAGCCAGGTCGGCCAGATCGCCAAGCTCAAGGGCGCCTCCCGGGTCATCGGCTCGGCCGGCTCGGACGAGAAGGTCAAGCTCCTCGTCGAGGAGTACGGCTTCGACGCGGCCTTCAACTACAAGAACGGCCCGGTCGCCGAGCAGCTCCGCGAGGCCGCCCCGGACGGCGTCGACGTGTACTTCGACAACGTCGGCGGCGAGCACCTGGAGGCGGCGATCGGCTCCCTGAACGAGCGTGGGCGTATTGCCATCTGCGGCATGATCTCGGTCTACAACAACACCGAGCCCGCCCCCGGCCCGCAGAACCTCAGCCGCCTCATCCAGACCCGCGGCCGCATCGAGGGCTTCCTCGTCGGCGACCACTACGACCTGCAGCCGCAGTTCGTCCAGGAGGTCGGCGCGTGGGTGGCCTCCGGCGAGCTCAAGTACCGCGAGACCGTTGTCGAGGGCATCGAGAACAACCTGGAGGCGTTCCTCGGGCAGCTGCGCGGGGAGAACACCGGGAAGATGATCGTCAAGCTTTGACGGGGGCGGTGTTCTTTAGGGGCTCGGGTCTCTGACGGGGCCGGTGTCGGGAGGCTTTGCGTAGGTGGGCCGGTGTTGAGTGGCGTCGTGTCAGTGGGCCTGTGCTGTCAGCGCACCCCTCGCGCACCTCTTTTGGTTCGGTCGCCTTCGGGGCGCTGGGAGCCGGTGTTGAGAGCCCCACCGTGCTCGGCGCTGCGCGCCTCCGCGCGCTGGGGCTCTCAACACCGGCGCGCCCCTACGGCTCCCTCTCGGCCGTCCACGTTGGCACAGTGGAACTTGGTGGGCCCTCGCCGGTGGTGAGGGCCCACGCCGTTTGTTCAGCTTGCCAGTGCTGCTTTGTGGACGGCCCGTACCAACCCCTCGTTCTCCAGGGCCGCCCCGCCCGGGAAGGCGAACCGGCGCCTGGTGTAGCCGTAGGCCAGGCCGCTGCGGGGGTCGGCGAAGGCCTGGGAGCCTGCCGCGCCGCTGTGGCCGATGGTGCCGGCGCCCAGGAACGGGTAGGCGGCGTCCGCGGTGGCCTGGAAGCCGAGGCCGTACGCCCGGTGCGTGCCGGTCACCACGTCGTAGCCGACGGAGTGCAGCTGGCCGAACTCGGCCGCCGTGTCCGGCTTCAACAGGGCGGCCCGGTCGTCGACTTCGCTGATCGCCGCCGCGTACAGGCCGGCGAGACCGCGCGCCGACGCCACCCCGCCGATCGACGCGGGACCCTTGGCCCGGATCACCCGCTCGTTCGGCAGTGACTCCAGGACGGTCGGCTGCGCCGCGTGCTCGTTGAACGCGATCGCGGCGAGACTGTGGGGGTTGGGTGGCTCGGCTGCGCGGGCGTCCTGCTGGTCGGGGGGCAGCAACTGGGGCTGGACGGTGCGGAATCGGGGCTCGTGCGCCGGCGGTAGGCCGAGGAAGAAGTCCAGGCCGTACGGCGCCCGCACTCTCTCCTCGTGCACGTCCCGGAGCGAACGGCCCGTGGCCCGCCGTACGATCTCGCCGGTCAACGCGCCGATCACCAGGGCGTGATAGCCGAAGACCGTGCCCGGACGCCAGAACGGGCGCTGGTCGGCTAGGCGTTCGGCCACCGCCCGGTCGTCGGCCAGCTCGTCGAGCGTGAACCCCGTGTCCGTGCCGACCAGGCCCGCCCGGTGCGCGAGCAGCTCGCGCAGTGTCAGCGCGCCCTTGCCCTCGGACGCGAACTCCGGCCAGTAGTAGGTCACTTTGCGGTCCAGCTCCAGCGTGCCGTCCTGCACGAGCAGCGCCACCACGAGGTGCGCGGCGCTCTTCGTGGACGAGAACACGCCATAGAGCGAGTCGGCGTCGGTGCCGGGTGGTCCCGCCCACAGGTCGACGACCCGTCGGCCGTGTACGTACGCACACAACTGGCCCTCATAATCGGCGCGTTCGGTCGCAACGAACGCGGCGAACTCCTCCCGCACCGTTTCGAAACCGTCGGCTACGGTGCCGTGGATCTCCTGGGTCATCTGCTCTCCTCGACTGATCCGCTGCTCGCGTGTGCCATCGCTCGTGTGCCGTCGATCGTGTGTGCCATGGTGAACAACGCCCGCCCGACCTGCGGGAGTTCCCCCTTCGGATGATCCCGGAAGAGCGGCTCCGTGCCGAACAGGACAGCTCGCCTGTCACTGACGACCGACGGTCGTCCCGCCGCGTCGGCGGGGCCGCCGGAGCCGTCGGCCCGCTTCCGCCAGTGCCCGGCGAGGAGAGGACTTCCGGTTGTGTACGACTGCTCGACGCGGACTGTGGGGCCGAGTTCGGTGAACCACACCGGCGCGTAGACGAAACCATAGGGCTGGGTGCCGGTGGTGATCGGCCCTGAATTCACCACCCGTACAACGCCGTTGGCCTCCTCGGTGCCCTCGACGGGCGTTGCCGTCAGCAGTCCGGTCGCGGAGGCGAGCGCGGCGCCGGTGACGCCCCGGCCGACGAGTCCGTGCCCGGAGGAGAGGAAGGTGCGGAGGGCGGTGCGGGCGGTCGGGGTCAGGTCGCCGTCCTCCAACTCCGTCGACACGAACAGCACATCGGCCTTCGACCAGTCGAATCCCGCGTTTCCCGCGTTTCCCGCGTTCAGGATGTCCGTCGACACGGGCGTGACCTCGAAGCCCATCTCCCGCAGCGCGAACAGCTCGCCCGGGGTGACGGCCGCGGCGACGCGGACGGGGTGGAGTGCCGTGACACCGGGGAGGGTTGTGGCCTCGAATGCCACGTCGTAGGCCGTCGCGGCCTCGGTCACCTTCGCCCGTGCTGTCGCTGTCCTCGGCTCCGGCACGATCGCGCTGCCGTCCGCTGACCGTCGTACCGGAATCCCTTGTCTGAGGAGGGAGTTGAGGGCCGCCAACTCGGCCGGGTCGGTGAGGGGGAGGCGGAGGTCGCCGTGCGGGGCGACGTGGGCTACGGGGGAGGGGGCGGTGATGGCGGCTAGGGGGCTGCTGGGGAGGGTGGTTACGGCCTTGACCTGGGCGCCCCACAGGCGGCCCAGGCTCCAGGCCGAGATGTCGTACATCGCCGTCACCTTGTCGCTGATGTCCCGGCCGTCGGCCAACAGGGCGTTCGCCAGGCCCCGTTTGGGCTGGTGCGTGTCGACGACGTACGGGCCGGTCGCCGCGCGTAGCACGCGGACGTCGTTGGCGATGAGGTGGGTGACGAGGCGGGCGCCCGCGGTGTCGGGCGCGATGGTGTAGGCGCGGGGGAAGGTGGTTGTGTAGACGTCCTCAGGGCCGATGCCCGGGACTCCCGGGACGGTTCGCGCCGACACGGGTACTTGTTCGACGCCCGCGGCTCCGCGCCGGAACATCTCGATCTGGTCGGCGATGAGGGAAGTCCGGTGGGACCGGGCGAAGTCGAGGGTCGCGCGCATGGCCGCGCCCGCGACCGCCACGTTGATCGCGGCGCGGCGGTGCAGCTCGGTGGTGGGGAGGGTGTCGGAGGCGGAGTTGTTCACCTGGAGCGGGATCTCGACCGTGTGGGCGGCTACCGCGCCCTGGAAGGCCGCGTACTGCGGGGTGAAGACCGGGGGCCAGTCGTCCCAGCCCTCCGCCTGGTCGCGGAAGGGGATCTGGGCGGGGGAGACCCCGTCCTTCGCCGGTGTGTAGCCGAGGGCGTTGACGGCGGTCTCCATGCCCAGGGCGTTGGCGTAGGTGTTCTTGAGGAAGAGGTCGTACTCGTAGTTCTCGCCGTGCGGGGGAGTGGTCGGCTCGATGAGCGTGCCGTTGACGTAACCGTGCAGGTCGAGCAGGACGGCGGGCTGTTTGTCGATCGTGAGCGCGCGGATCGCGCGGGCCTCGGGCTGTGAGGCGGTGATCAGGTCCCGGTTGAGGTCGAAGCCGTTGGCGTTGGCGCGGGTGCCGGCGATACGGCCGTCGGGGTTCGCGGTGATGTTGAAGTAGAGGCGGCTGTGCGCCAACAGGTCTTTTGTCTTGGTGTCGTTGGCGGTGGCGAGCTGCTGGATGAGGTCGAGGGAGGCGTCGGTGCCCTCGCGTTCGTCGCCGTGGATGTTGTTGTCGAAGAGGACCGGTGTCTTGTAACTGGTCTTGATCTCAAAGGACTTGGCGGCGGTGGCGGGCGCGTTCTCGATGAGGTCGCGCATTCGTTCCTGTGCGGTGGCCTGGGCGGTGGTCTCCGGGGCGGTGACCGTGACGAGGTAGAGCCGGTGGCCGCCGGACGAGACGCCCGCGACCTCGGCACTCACCCGATCGCCCAGCCGCTGGAGGGAGTTCAGGCGCGGGGCGAGGGCGTGGTACGGGGTCAGGCCGAGTTTGAGGGAGGTGTCGGCGGGGTTCGCCGGGTCGGGGGAGAGGCGTTGGCGGCGGGGGTAGCCGAGGCGGGGGTCGGTGCGCGGGACGGTGGCGGTGAGGGCGCGGCGGGCGGCGGTGACGGGCGCGCGGCCGGCGTACCGGTCGGGGCCGGAGCCCTCACGGACGGCCGGGTCGGGCGCGGAACCCCGGCGGGGGACGGGCCGGGGCGTGGCGTCCGCCGGACGGGGCTGGAGCAGGAGCGAACCGGCGGCGGTGGTCAGGGCGACGGCGGTGATCAGAACGGGTCTCGGGGGGACGGCTCGGGCAATGGTGCGCACGCGTACCTCCTCTTTGGTTCCAGAGATCGGTACGGCGAGCCGCACCTGTTCGACTCAACGGTGAACAGGAAGTTGTTGGTGTCGTCGATGCCCCGGATGGCGCATTCGGGGGGCCGGGGAGGGGGCATGCTGAGCACAGGTACCGAGCAGCGGGTGCGCACGGCGAGGAGTTCCCATGGCAACGATTCCTTCGCTCCCCAGCAGGGACGAGGTGCTGCGCATGGCCCGCAGCACCACCGACATCACCGGCCAACTCCTGGACACGGCCGGGAACATCACCAGGATCGCGATCAACACCCTTGATCCACGCGACGGTTCGGGCGCCGAGGCGCTACGGGTCCTGCGCGAGACCACCGCCGAACTGGCCGAGGCGAGCGCGTCGCCGCAGGCCCAGGAGGCGTTCTACCGCATCGTCGACACCCTGACCCGGCTCGGCACGACCGGCGCCCCGCTGGCCGTGCACCCGGTGAGCGCACCGGCGCAGGCCCTGCTGACGGTGATCGGCGACAGCCTGCTGCCGATCCTGGACGCGGTGGAACCGGCGGTCGAGGAGTTCGCCACGGCACTCGGCGACCTGGTCGAGGCGGCGTCCCCACTGTTGCCCGCGGCGGCGGGCGTGGCGGCGGGCGTCCTGCTGGCCCTCACCCCGCTGATCCGCGCGCTGGCCGACACCCTGGCCGAATCGTCCCCCGAACTCCGGCGCGTGGCCGAGGCGTTGACGGCGGCGCTGGCTCCGCTGCTGCCGTTCCAGGTGGCCCTCGCGCAACGGGCGGCGACCGCGGGCGTGAACGTGGTCCGGGCCGCGCTCCCGCCCCTGGCCGACCTCACCGAAGCCGCGGCGGCGACCACGAAGGTGGCCGGACCGGTGCTGGTCGCGGGCGAGGAACTCCTCGTCTCCGCCCTGGAACGTCTCCAGCCGGCCCTCCTGTCCGCGACCTCCCGCGCGGGGCGGGTGGCCCGGGCGACGGCGGTACGGGTGACGGCGGCGGTGTCGCCGGCGGCGGAGCGGGGGGTTGTGGTGGCGGTGTCGAACGCGGGTGCGTAGCGGTGTCGACCGAGCGTGAGGCGCACCGTAAAGTTCGCCCCATGCATGATCTTGGCGCGGGGTTCGGCTATCTCCTGAAGGGCCAGCGCTGGATGGCGCGGCACGGGAGGCACTACGGTTTCGGGCTGATCCCCGGTCTGATCACGCTGGTCCTGTACGTGGCGGCGCTGGTCGCGCTGGCGCTCTGGGGCCAGGACTTCGTCTCCTGGGCGACGCCCTTCGCGGACGACTGGGCGAGCCCGTGGCAGGGCCTGTTCCGCGGTTTCCTCACGGCGGTGCTGTTCGTACTGGCCCTGCTCCTCTCGGTGTTGACCTTCACCGCCGTCACCCTCCTCATAGGCCAGCCCTTCTACGAGACCCTCTCCGAGAAGGTCGACCGGGACGTCTCCCCGGACGGCACGGCCCCCGAATCGGGCCTCCCGCTCTGGCGCGAACTGTGGATCTCGGCCCGCGACAGCCTCCGCATCCTGGTCCGCGCGGTGCTGTGGGGGATCCTGCTCTTCGCCCTGGGCTTCGTCCCGTTCATCGGCCAGACGGTGATCCCGGTGATCGGGTTCTTCGTCACGGGCTTCTTCCTCACGGAGGAGCTGACGGCGGTCGCCCTCCAGCGCCGGGGCATCGACCTCCGCGCCCGCCTCACTCTCCTCCGCTCCCGCAAGACCCTGATCTGGGGCTTCGGCACCCCCCTCGGCCTCTCCTTCCTGGTCCCGTTCGTCGCGGTGTTCCTGATGCCGGGGGCGGTGGCTGGGGCGACGATGATGGCGCGGGAGCTGTTGGGCGAGGAGACCGAGGGGGACGACGCGCAGGACGAGGGCGAATCGTCTTCTACGACCCTATGAACCGGCTTCCGCGTCCATAGCCACCGTCACCATCGCCCTCACCTGCGCGATGATGTCCACCCGGTTGCGTACGAAGTCCGGATCGGTGATCGTCCCGGTCGCCGGGTCCGTGTTCCCCGCCCCGAACTGCAGCACCGGCGTGTGGATGTGCCCACCCGGCAGCGAGTCGTGCAGCCCGAGCCGGTCCCGTAGCAGCGTGGCGCGGTAGGCGATCTCGTTGGAGAGATAGTTCCCGCCGCCTCCGGAACGGGCCGTGGACCCCGCGGTGGGTCCGTCCGGCCGTACGACAGGAGCGGTCGCGCCCGCCGGAATCTCGGTCACCTCGGTGTGGTCGTAGACGGGGAACCGCCCGGTGTCGGCGGCCACAATCGCCTTGTACGGCAGGGTCGTCGACGTCCACTGGGGCTGCGAGGCCGGGTCGGCGACGGGCACGGTCTCCGTCTTCGACACGTTGTCGTTGTCGGGATATCCGCCCCGCCAGGCCCCGTTGGTCCGCTCCACGTCGAAACGGCCCACCCGGCCCTGACTCACGGTCGTGAACAGATCCACCTTCGGCAGATACGGCCGCAACGCCCGCTCCACGGTCCCCTCGGCGAAGTCCGCCCACCGCACGGGGAACATGGCCGTCTCGATCCGCGCCGGCCCGTCCGCCGTCTGGATCACCGTGCCGTCGAGCGCGAGCGCGGTGGCCCCGGAGGGATTGGAGATCCGGATGTCCGCGTCGAGCGTGAACGGGTCGAACCCGGTCACGAGAATCCGCTTGATCCCCTTCTCGTGCGGATACCGGATACTGCTCTGCCCCCGCGAGGTCATTTCCAACTGCCCCAGCAGAGCGGCCCGTTGCCCCTCCGAGATCCCGAACCCGGGCTCCCACTCCCGAACTTCCCGGGTCATCCCCAACCGCGCCCAGTACAACGGCCGATCGTCGTCCCGGCTGAGATCACCGCCCACCGGACCCCGCCCCTGCGCCCGGTCAACTGCTCGCTGCCACAGTGCTGTTCCCTCGCGTACGACGATGCGGCGGGCCTGCGCGTAGTTGTGCGCGGCTTCGAGCGCTCGGGTGAACTCCGGTGCGACGGTGTCGAATCCGGAGTGCTCGAGGATCTCCTGGGGGACTTCCTTGTCGAGCCGCTGCTCCTCGACGGTCGGGGACAGGGTGGTGTCGGCCGCCGCCCCGGTACTGGGGGCGGAGAAACCGGCCAGCAGGGCCAGGCCGAGGATGCCGGTCCGAACTCGTATGACGTTCAAGGTGGTTGAGGCCTTCCGTGCGCAGTGGGGTGCGGTGCGGGGCGGTGCCGTTCGGCCGCAGTATCGCGTGACGGGAGTGGTCTACGCCACGGGTGCGACGGGCGACTCGCGCCGCCCCGCCGCCTCCTCCAGCACCCCGGCACCAGCATGACCTTCGAGGTGCCCCGGCTGTTCCGGGCGGAGGCGCTGGTCGAGGTCGAAATCGTGGCCGCCGTACCCGCGACAGGGTGATCCCCTTCGGGCGATACTGCCGCCCATGACCGCAGCGGGGACAGCGAAAGCAGCGAACCTCGGCGTCCTCTTCGCGATCGAGGTCGGCGCGCTCGTCGCCGTCGGCTACTGGGGGTTCACGCGGGACCTCGCCACGCCGCTGACCTGGCTGCTCGGTGTCGGTGGGCCCGTCGTGCTCGCCGTGCTGTGGGGGTTGTGCGGGTCGCCCAAGGCCAGGTACAAGGTGCGGGGCGCCGGTCGGGTCGGGTTCGAGGTGGTGTGGTTCGGGGCCGGGGTTGCCGCGCTGGTGCTCGCCGGCGTCTACGGCTGGGCCCTCGTCCTCGCCCTCGTGTGTGTCGTGAGCAAGACGCTGGCCGTCATCTGGCGTCAGTAGCAGGCGAGTTCACGGCCTCGGCCCTTGACTCACTCCTCGCCCAGCAGCGCGAGGAAGTCCCTGAACGCCCCCGGCATGTCCACCGACTCCGGATCCAGCAGCCACTGGTACTGCAGCCCGTCCATCACCGCCACCAGCAGCGGAGCCGCCCGCTCGGGCGTCAGGCCGTTCGGCAACCGGTCGCCGTACTCGGCGCGCAGGACCCCCGCCATGTTCGCCCGGACGCGGACGTACCGCTCGGAGAAGTAGTCCCGCGCCGGATGCCCCTCCGTGACGCTCTCGCCGAGGAGGGCCGAGAAGGTCTGGATGATCCCGGGCCGCATCGCGTTGTACTCGACCAGGGAGGCCAGGAGGTCGACGCGCCAGCGGGTGTCCGGCACCGCGTCCCACTGGTCCCGTTCCTCCAGGACGGCGACGAGCAGCGCGTCCTTCGTGGGGAAGTAGTGCAGCAGACCCTGCTGGGTCAGGCCGACCCGCTCCGCCACCGCCGCCAGGCTCGCGCCCCGGTAACCGCGCTCGGCGATCACCTCCAGGGCCGCCCGCACGATCTCGCCGCGTCGTTCCTCGCGCCGGGTCCTGGAGTTCGTGGCGTTCATGGCGTCACCGTACGACACCCGGCGACCGTTCACATAACAGCAAGGTTACGAAACCTACCGCTCTACAGGCAACCGATGCACGATGGAGGCACGGCACCACACGGACTCAGCGAGGAGGCACCGGGATGGCGGGACCCCGTGAAGCAGTCGAAGCGGGCGGAGCGGTCGACGCGGTCGTCGAGGCGGCCCTCGGCAAGCTCGGCCTGGATGACAAGGCGCGGCTGCTCGCCGGGCAGGACATGTGGTCGCTGCCCGCGCTCCCGGAGATCGGTCTGAAGTCCCTCGTCATGTCCGACGGCCCCATCGGCGTCCGGGGCGTGCGCTGGACCGCCGACGATCCGTCCGTCGCGCTGCCGTCCCCCACCGCCCTCGCCGCCAGCTGGGACCCCGAACTCGCCCACCGCGCGGGCGTGTTGCTCGCCCAGGAGGCCCGCCGCAAGGGTGTGCACGTCCTCCTCGCCCCCACCGTCAACCTCCACCGATCACCCCTCGGCGGACGGCACTTCGAGGCGTACAGCGAGGACCCGTACCTCACCGGGCGGATCGGCGTCGGGTATGTCGAGGGCGTCCAGTCCGGCGGCGTCGGCACCACAGTCAAGCACTTCGTCGCCAACGACGCCGAGACCGACCGCTTCACCGTGAACAACCTGATCTCCCAACGCACCCTGCGCGAGCTGTACTTGGCCCCCTTCGAGCTCATCGTCGAGAACGCCCACCCCTGGGGCATCATGACCGCGTACAACACGGTCAACGGCACGACGATGTCCGAGCACCGCTACCTGGTGAACGAGATCCTGCGCGGCGAATGGGGCTTCGACGGCTTCAACGTCTCCGACTGGACCGCCGCCCGCTCCACCGTCGGCACCATCGAGGGCGGCCTCGACGTCGCGATGCCCGGCCCGAAGACCGTCTACGGCGAGGCCCTCGCCCGGGCCGTGCGCGACGGCGAGGTCGAGGAGGCCACCGTCGACACCGCCGTACGGAACGTACTGCGGCTCGCCGCCCGCGTCGGCATCCTGGACGGTGCCGAACCCGTCGTCGCACAAGCCCAACTCCCGTCCCCCGTGGACGGAGAGGCCCTCGCCCGCGAGATCGCCCGCCGCTCCTTCGTCCTCGTCCGCAACGAGAACGACGCCCTCCCGCTGAAGCCGAACAGCACCGTCGCGCTCCTCGGCGCCGCCGCCCGCGACGCCCGGGTCCTCGGCGGCGGCTCCGCCATCGTCTTCCCGACCCACGTCGTCTCCCCGCTCGACGGCCTCACCGCCGCCCTCCCCGACGGCACCCTCAGCTACGCCGTCGGCGCCGACCCGAACACCGAACTCGCCGACGCCGACAAGGGGTTCGAGCTGCGCGCCGTCTGCCGCGACGCGGCCGGCCAGGTCATCGGCACCGCTTCCGCACCCAGCGGACAGCTCCGGTGGATGGGTGAGGACCTCCCCGAGGGCGTCACCCACGACACCCTCCACACCGTCGAACTCGCCGGCACCTTCACCCCGCGCGAGACCGGGCAACACACCTTCGGCATCAAGGGACTCGGCGCCTTCACCCTCACCGTCGACGGCACGACGTACTACGACGACGTCCAACGCCCGCTCAAGGACGACCCGTTCAGCTCCTTCTTCGGCGCCCCCGCACCCCGCGCCCGCGTCGACCTCACCGCCGGCACCCCGGTCGAGGTGTCCCTGACCTACGTCGTGAGCTTCGCCGAGAACCGCGACCTCAAGGTCATCGGCTTCACCCTCGTCCACCAGGAACCGCAGCGCGACCCCGACGAACTCATCGCCGAGGCCGTCGAGTTGGCCCGCACCGCCGACACCGCCGTCGTCGTGGTCGCCACCACCGAACGCGTCGAGTCCGAGGGCTACGACCGGACGGACCTCCAACTCCCCGGCCGCCAGGACGACTTGGTGCACGCCGTCGCCGCCGCCAACCCGAACACCGTCGTGATCGTCAACGCCGGCTCCCCGGTCGAACTGCCCTGGCGCGACGAGGTCGCCGCCGTCCTGCTCGGCTGGTTCCCCGGCCAGGAGGGCGGCGCGGCCCTCGCCGACGTCCTCACCGGCACCCACGAACCCGGCGGCCGGCTCCCCACCACCTGGGGCTCCCTCACCGACGCCCCGGTCACCCAGGTCGTCCCGGAGAACGGCGAACTCCCGTACACCGAGGGCGTGTTCATCGGCTACCGCGCCTGGGAGAAGGAGGGCCGCACCCCGTCGTACCCCTTCGGACACGGCCTCGGTTACACCGACTGGAGCTACGACGCGATCGAGGCGGAGGGCACGAGCGTGACCGTCCGGATCACCAACTCCGGTGCCCGGCACGGCCGTGAGGTCGTCCAGGTCTATCTGGCCCCCGTCGAGGCCGACCCGGAGCGTCCCGCCCGCTGGCTGGCCGGATTCGCCGGGGTCGAGGCCGGGCCCGGCGAGAGCGTCGACGTGGTCGTCGAACTTCCGCGCCGATCTTTCGAGATCTGGGATGAGACGGCGAACGCGTGGGCATTTGTAAAGGGTTCGTACGAGATCCAGGCCGGGCGCTCGATCACCGACCGCAGGGTCGCGACGACGATTAACGTCTGACCCGGGACGCCGTCCCCCTCAGACAGCCCCGGTCCGGGACCTGACCCCTGGACCGGGGCTCATTCGTGCCCGGGCGCCCGACTCAGGCGGCCAGCTCAGGCGGCCAGCTCAGCGGGCCGAGAAGCCGTACACCGTCTCCGAGCGGTAGGTGTCGCCCGGGCGCAGCTCCGTGCTCGGGAACTCCGGGCGGTTCGGGGAGTCGGGGAAATGCTGGGTCTCCAGGGCGATCCCGGCCCCCGCGCCGAACGGCTCGCCCAGATGCTCACCGGTGTAGAGCTGGATGCCGGGCTCGGTCGTCGCCACCGTCAACACCCGCCCGGACGCCGGGTCGTACAGCTCGGCGATCTCGACGGGGGCAGGGGTGAGGCCCTTGTCCAGCACGAAGTTGTGGTCGTAGCCGGAGCCCACCTTCCGCGCCTCGCGGAAGTCGAAGCGCGTGCCCGCCACGTCGTCGAGGGCGCCGGTCGGGATCAGGTCGCCGTCGACCGGCGTGAACCGGGAAGCGGCGAGCCGGAGTTCATGACCACCCGGACCGCCCGTGCTGCCCGCGCCGCTCAGGTCGAAGTAGCTGTGGTTCGTGAGGTTCACTACGGTCGGCGCGTCCGTCGTCGCCTCGTAGCCGAAGCGCAGCGCGCCCGACGCGTCCAGCGTGTACGTCGCCGAGACGGCGAGGCGCCCCGGGAAGCCCTCCTCGCCGTGCGCGCTGACCCGGCTGAGCCGCACCCCGTGCTCGACGGGCTCGACGTCCCACACCCGCTTGTCGAAGCCGCGCTCGCCGCCGTGCAGGGAGTTCGGCGCGTTGTTCTGCGCCAGCGAGTACGTGACGCCCTCCAGCGGGAAACGGCCGCCCGCGATCCGGTTCGCGTACCGCCCCACCAACGCTCCGAGATACGGCTCGGGATGGGCGACATAGCCGTCCAGATCCGCGAACCCGAGCACCACGTCGGCCACCTGGCCCGCCCGGTCCGGCACCTCCACCGACTGCACGATCCCGCCGTACGACAGCACCCGCACCCGCACACCGGCCCGCTCCAGCGTCCAGCGGTGCACCGGCGTGCCGTCGGGAAGGGTGCCGAAAAGTTCGCTCATGAGGGAAACCCTAGGTCACGGGTGTGCGCGCGGTGACGTGCCGGTAGGCGATCTCGGCGAGCCGCGCCTGCCCGTCCGTACTCGGGTGGAACCAGTCCCAGTGGCTCAACTGGTCCGTCCCGAACCGGTAGTCGTAGACCGCGCCCCCGTCGAAACGGCACCGCTCGTCCGTCGCGCACACCTGCTCAAGGACCTTGTTGTACGCCTCCACCCGGTCCTGCACGGTGTCGCGCCGCTCGGTCGCCGCCGCGTCCAGGGCATCCGCGTCGGCCAGCATCGAGGGGCAGATGCCCAGCTTCCACACCTCCTTGCCCAGCGGGTTCGTCCGCCCCTGCGACCAGAGCCGCTTGAGATTCGGCACGCTGGCGACGTAGACCTGCGTCTTCGGCAGCGCCCGGCGCAGGGACTTCAGCGAGTCCTCGAACTCGGCGCGGAATTCGGCGACAGAGGTCATGGCCGAGGTAGAGGCCGCGCAGGCGTCATTGGCCCCCACCATCACCGTGACCAACTGCGGCTTGTGCGCGGCCGCCTGGCCGATCTGTGCGGGCAGGTCGGCCATCCGCGCCCCGGTCTCCGCGTAGTTCCAGCTGCGCGCGGCCGCACCCGTCTTCCCCAGCAGCCGTACGGCGAGACTGTCGACCGAGGCCGAACTGCCGGTCGCCCAGGACACCTCGGGGCAGTCCGACAGGACCGAACAGGCGTCGAAACCACGGGTGATGGAGTCACCGACCGCCGCGACCGAGGACGGGCTGCTGTCCCACAGCGGGGTGGGGGAGGGCTTGGCCTCGGCCGCCGTACCGCTCTTGCTGTGCGCGCCGGCGGATCCGCCTCCGCCGGAGTCGCAGCCGGCGGCTCCCAGGACGGTCGCCGCCAGGACGGCGAGCACGGCCTGTGAACGGTGACGTCGGTTTCGCATGCCCTGGCCCAGCCCCTTGAAGTCGTGTAGCGGTCCCCTCCCATAACAACGCGCGAGGGTTCCCGCACGTGTGCGATGCAACGGCACACCCCCGTACAAGCGTCCCCATGGGTGAATGGCGGCGTTTCCTGGCACCGGGAGGGACGGTACGTCACACTCCGCGCGCCGCCGCACGGTAGCCTCGCCCTCAACGTGGCTGCCCTGCCGCCGCCGTTCGCCAGTCAGCAAGATGCCCCGCTCTGTCCGGAGGTCCCGGTGACGACACGTGGAGTTCTGTACGTGCACTCCGCGCCGCGCGCGCTGTGCCCGCACGTCGAGTGGGCCGTCGCCGGGGTGCTCGGCACACGCGTCAGCCTCGACTGGATCCGACAGCCCGCCGCCCCCGGAACATGGCGCTCCGAATTCTCCTGGCAGGCGGAGGCAGGCACCGCCTCCAAACTCGCCTCAGCCCTCCGCGGCTGGCACCTCCTCCGCTTCGAGGTAACGGCCGAGCCCAACCCCACCGCCGAGGGCGAGCGCTACAGCTGCACCCCCGACCTGGGCATCTTCCACGCCGTCACCGGCATCCACGGCGACATCCTCATCCCGGAGGACCGCCTGCGCGCGGCCCTGACCCGCTCCCAACAGGGCGAGACCGACCTGGAGGCCGAGATCGCCAAGCTCCTGGGCAAGCCCTGGGACGACGAGCTGGAGCCGTTCAGGTACGCGGGTGAGGGAGCTCCGGTCCGCTGGCTACACCAGGTGGTGTGAGGCTTTTATGGGCGCGGGGAACTGCGCGACCAGCCCCCACCGGCCGTAAGCCGACAAACGACATGTGGCCCGCCCCCAATACCCCGGGAGCGGGCCACACACAGTTCAGCAACCGCCTCAGACCGTCCGGAACGCCAACACCACGTTGTGCCCACCAAACCCGAACGAGTCGTTCAGGGCAGCAATCCGCCCCTCAACAGGAAGCTTCCGAGCCTCCCCGCGAACAACATCCGCGTTGGCCTCGGCCTCCGGGTCAAGGTTCTCGACGTTGATGGTCGGCGGCGCGATCCGGTTGTACAGCGCGAGCACGGTGGCGACCGACTCGACACCCCCCGCACCACCCAGCAGATGCCCGGTCATGGACTTCGTGGCCGAGACAGCCATGTGGTCCGCGTCGTCACCGAACACCTTGCGCAGCGCCTTGAGTTCGGCCACGTCACCCGCGGGCGTGGACGTCGCGTGCGCGTTCACGTGCACGATCTCCGCCGCGTCCAGGTCGGTGTTGTCCATCAGGTTCCGCAGGGCCTGCGAGATGCCACGCCCCTCCGGCTCCGGCTGCACGATGTCGTGGCCGTCGGCGGAGATGCCCTGCCCGACCGCCTCGGCGTACACCCGGGCACCGCGCTTCGCGGCGTGCTCGGCGGACTCCAGGACGAGAACGCCCGCGCCCTCGCCGAGGACGAAGCCGTCGCGGCCGGTGTCGTAGGGCCGCGAGGCGCCCTGCGGGTCGTCGTTGTTCTTGGACATCGCCATCATGTTGCCGAACGCGGCGATGGGGAGGGGGTGGATGGCCGCCTCCGTGCCACCCGCGACGACGACGTCGGCGCGGCCGGTGCGGATCATCTCGATGGCGTAGCCGATGGCCTCGGCGCCGGAGGCGCACGCGGAGACCGGCGTGTGCACACCCGCGCGGGCGCCCACGAGCAGACCCACGTTGGCGGACGGGCCGTTCGGCATCAGCATGGGGACGGTGTGCGGGGAGACGCGGCGGACGCCCTTCTCCTTCAGCACGTCGTACTGGTCGAGCAGGGTCGTCACACCGCCGATGCCGGAGGCGATGACGGTGCCCAGCCGGTCGGGGTCGACGGCGGGGTCCTCACCGGCCTTGTCGGTGAAACCGGCGTCCGCCCAGGCCTCCTTGGCCGCGATCAGCGCGAACTGCGCCGAGCGGTCCAGGCGGCGGGCCTGCGGACGCGGGATGACCTCGGAGGGGTCCACGGCGGCCGGCGCGGCGATACGGACGGCCTGCTCGGCGGCCCACTCCTGCTCCAGGGGCTTCACGCCGGACTTGCCGGCGACCATGCCTTCCCAGGTAGAGGCTGCGTCGCCACCCAGCGGTGTGGTTGCGCCGATACCGGTGACGACCACGGTGCGATTGGTCGGGCTCACGGGAATTCTTTCTCCAACGGTACGAGGATTAAGCGGCGCCACCGCCGGGTGGCGGGGCCATGCAGCCAGGCCTATGAGGTGGCTCGGACCCGGTGGCCCGGGCCTACGAGGTGGCTCAGGCCTGGTGCTCGAGGATGTAGGTGGTCGCGTCGCCGACCGTCTTGAGGTTCTTGACGTCCTCGTCGGGGATCTTGACGTCGAAGCGCTCTTCAGCGGCGACGACGACCTCGACCATGGACAGCGAGTCGACGTCCAGGTCGTCGGTGAAGGACTTGTCCAGCTGGACGTCCTCAACCGGGATGCCGGCGATCTCGTTCACGATGTCGGCGAGACCGGCGACGATCTCTTCCTGAGTGGCGGCCATGTCAGGCGCTCCTTCTTTGTGATCCAGAGGGTGTGGCGTTCCCGCCGCGGCAGCGGCGGGTGAGTACAGCCGTGCCGGATCCGATGATGATCCGGCACGGAGTGCCTAGGGGAGGGTAACGACCGTCGCGGCGTACACGAGACCCGCCCCGAAGCCGATGACGAGCGCGGTGTCGCCGCTCTTGGCCTCGCCGGTCGCCAGAAGCCGCTCCATAGCGAGCGGAATCGAGGCGGCCGAGGTGTTGCCGGTGGTGCGTACGTCACGCGCGACCGTGACGTGCTCCGGCAGTTTCAGCGTCTTCACCATCGAGTCGATGATCCGCTCGTTGGCCTGGTGGGGAATGAAGACATCCAGGTCGTCCGGGGTGATCCCGGCCGCGTCCAGCGCCTGCTGGGCGACCTTCGCCATCTCGAACACGGCCCAGCGGAACACCGCCTGGCCCTCCTGCGTGATCGCAGGGAACTTGCCCGTGCTGTCGTACTCGGTCCACGGCACGGTCTGCTTGATGGTGTCGGACTTGTCGCCCTCCGAACCCCACACGGTCGGACCGATCATCGGCTCCTTCGCGGGGCCGACCACGACCGCGCCCGCGCCGTCGCCGAACAGGAAGGCCGTCGCGCGGTCCTCCAGGTCGGTCAGGTCGGACAGCCGCTCCACGCCGATGACGAGCACGTACTCGGCGCTGCCCTCGACGACCATGCCCTTCGCGAGGGTGAGGCCGTAGCCGAAGCCCGCGCAGCCCGCCGAGATGTCGAACGCGGCGGCCTTGTTCGTGCCCAGCTTGTCGGCGATCTCCGTCGCCACGGCCGGGGTCTGCTTGAAGTGCGAGACCGTGGACACGATCACGCCGCCGATCTGCTCGGCGGTGATGCCCGCGTCCGCGATCGCCTTGCCGGACGCCTCGATGGACATCGCGGCGACGGTCTCCTCGTCGTTCGCCCAGTGCCGCGTCTCGATGCCCGAACGGGAGCGGATCCACTCGTCGGACGAGTCGATCGTCTCCAGGATCACCTCGTTCGGGACGACACGGACCGGACGGTAACCGCCCACACCGAGGATGCGCGCGTACGGTGCGCCCTTGCTCGGCTTGATCTTCGACATGTTCGTACGGCTCCTTCTTCAGGCGTTGGCGTGCTCGGCGATGAGCTCGCGGGCCGCGTCGAGGTCGTCCGGGGTCTTCAGGGCCAGCGTCTTGACGCCGGGCAGGGCGCGCTTGGCGAGGCCGGTCAGGGTGCCGCCGGGGCACACCTCCAGGAGCGCGGTGACGCCGAGCTCCTTGAAGGTCTCCATGCACAGATCCCAGCGGACCGGGTTGGCGACCTGGCCGACCAGCCGCTCCAGCACCTCGGCACCGGTGGCGACGGCCTTGCCGTCCTTGTTCGAGACGTACGTGATCGTCGGGTCGCCCGGCGTCAGTTCCTGCGCGGCCTTGGCGAGCGTGTCGACCGCCGGGGCCATGTGCCGCGTGTGGAACGCGCCGGCCACCTTCAGGGCTACGACCCGTCGCACGCCCTCGGGCTTGTCGGCCTCCAGGGCGGCGAGCTGCTCCAGCGTGCCGGCGGCCACGATCTGGCCCGCGCCGTTCACGTTCGCCGGGGTCAGGCCCAGCTTCTCCAGGTGCGCGACCGTGGTGTCCGGGTCGCCGCCGAGCAGCGCGGACATCCCGGTCGGGGTGATCGCGGCGGCCTCGGCCATCGCCAGACCGCGCTCGCGTACGAGGGTCAGGGCGGCCGTGTCGTCCAGGACGCCCGCGAGGACGGCGGCGGTGATCTCGCCGACGCTGTGACCGGCGACGGCACCCGGTGACACCGCGCCGAGGGCGGCCGCGGAGACCAGTCCGGCGGCGACGAGCAGCGGCTGGGCGACGGCGGTGTCACGGATCTCGTCCGCGTCGGCGTCCGTGCCGTAGTGCACCAGGTCGAGGTCGGCGGCGGCCGAGAGGGCACGCAGACGGTCCTCGACACCGGGGAGGTCGAGCCAGGGGGTCAGGAAGCCGGGCGTCTGGGCGCCCTGGCCGGGAGCGACGAGTACGAGCACTCTCACACTCTCTCTTGGGGACGGGCACGGCCGCCCGTGGGGACAGGGACGAAGAACGGGAAGGGGTTTTGTGGAGCCCCGACAAAAGGCTAGTTCTGGGGATCTCCATCGGCCAGACGCCCCAGGATCAGCGCGATCCGCAGCGTGAACGCGGAGCGTACATCCGACGGCGACCAGCCGGTGACGTCAGTCACACGTCGAAGCCGGTAGCGCACGGTGTTGGGATGGACGAACAGCATCCGCGCGGCACCTTCGAGGCTACTCGCCTGCTCCAGATAGACACTGAGCGTCTCCAGGAGCGCGGACCCGGCCTCCTCCAGCGGTCTGTAGATCTCCTCCACCAACTGGTCCCGGGCGCTGGGGTCACCGGCCATCGCGCGTTCCGGAAGCAGGTCGTCCGCCAGTACCGGGCGCGGGGCGTCCTGCCAGGCGGAGCACGCCTTGAGCCCGGCGGCGGCGGCCTGCGCGGAGCGGGTGGCGGCGAGCAGGTCGGGCACGATGGGGCCGGCGACGACCGGCCCGGCGGCATACGGCCCGATCAGCGACTTGGCGACGGCGAGCGGGTTGTCGCTCCCGCCGGCGATGACGACGAGCCGGTCGCCGAGCACGCCGGTGAGCACCTGGAGCTTGGCGTGCCGGGCGGCGCGGCGAATCGCTTCCACGGTCAGCTCACTGTCGCCGTCGGGCGCGGTGCCGAGGACGACGCAGACGTGCTCGGGCGAGTTCCACCCGAGCGCGGCGGCCCGGGACACGGCCCCCTCGTCGGCCTCCCCGCTCAGCACGGCGTTCACGACGAGCGATTCCAGCCGGGCGTCCCACGCGCCGCGGGCCTCGGCGGCCTGCGCATACACCTGGGCGGTGGCGAAGGCGATCTCCCGGGCGTAGACGAGGAGCGCCTCGCGGAGTACGGACTCGTCGCCGGGGGCGGCGACTTCGTCGATGGCGGACTCCATGACCTCGATGGTCGTCCGCACCATCTCGACGGTCTGCCGGAGGGTAATAGCGCGGGTCAGTTCACGGGGAGCGGTCCCGAACACGTCGGTGGAGATGGCCTGCGGCGCGTCCGGATGCCGGAACCACTCGGTGAACGCGGCGATACCGGCCTGCGCGACCAGCCCGATCCAGGAACGGTTCTCCGGTGGCATCGCCCGGTACCACGGCAGCGTCTCGTCCATGCGCGCGATGGCCTGGGCGGCGAGACTCCCGGACGACTGCTCCAGCCGCTTCAGAGTCGCCGGGTGCGAGTGGGCACGGGGTGCGGGGCCTGCGGGTCTGCTGGTTTCGGGTTCGGGCACGGGAACAAGACTGCACCATCTTTTGGTTCGGTCGCCTTCGGGGCGCTCTTTGCCGGTGTCGAGAGATCCACCGTGCTCGGCGCTGCGCGCCTCCGCGCGCTGGGTCTCTCGACACCGGCGCGCCCCTACGGCTCCCTCTCGGCCGTCCACGTGAGGACAGTTGGACTGGGTGGGCCCTCGCCCGGCGCCGGACCGGACGCCGTAGGTCTCCCGAAGGTGGCCCGCAGGGCTACCGTTGAGGGCGTGATGGACGTACGGCGCTCCACCGAGCGCTACCCAGGGGGTGACCCGCAGGCCGGGATCGAGTCGTTGCATGCTTTTTCCTTCGGGCCGCATTACGACCCGGACAACCTCCGCTTCGGCGCGATCATCGCTTGCAACGAGGAACGGCTCGCTCCCGGTGCCGGGTTCGATGAGCACCCGCACAGCCATACCGAGATCATCACCTGGGTCGTGGAAGGGGAGTTGAGCCACCGGGACTCCGCGGGGCACCTGACGCGGGTCCGGCCCGGTGATGTTCAGCGGCTCGGTTCGGGGGCCGGGGTGCGGCACGTCGAGCGGAACGACGGCGACTCGCCCCTGACCTTCGTGCAGATGTGGCTCGCCCCGCTGGAGCCGGGCGGCGAACCGTCGTACGGGATCGTGCACGGCATCGCCGACTCCACGCCGTACGCGGTGCCGGAGGCAGGGGCCATGCTGCACGTCCGGCGGCTCGTCCCCGGTGAGTTGACCGCCGTACCGGATGCCGCGCATGTGTATGTGCATGTGGTGCGGGGTGAAGTGAGCCTGGGCGGGGAGAAGTTGGGGCCGGGGGATGCGGCTCGGATCACGGACGCGCGGGATCTGGTGGCCCAAGCGGCCACCGGGGCCGAGCTGTTGATGTGGGAGATGCTCTAGAGCTCCGCGAGCACCGCGTCCGTGAACGGCGGCCACGCCTCCACCGCCCACGGCCCGAACGCCCGGTCCGCCAGGGCCACGCAGCCCACGCCCGCCGCCGGGTCGATCCACAGGAACGTACCGGACTGACCGAAGTGCCCGAACGTGCGGGGCGAGGACGAACTGCCCGTCCAGTGCGGGGACTTGGAGTCGCGGATCTCGAAGCCGAGGCCCCAGTCGTTGGGGTTCTGGTGGCCGTAGCCCGGGAGGACGCCCTTCGTGCCGGGGTACTGGACCGTCATCGCCTCGGCGACCGTGCGGGGGTCGAGGAGGCGGGAGGACTGGAGTTCGGCGGCGAAGCGGAGGAGGTCCTCGACCGTCGAAACGCCGTCCTTCGCCGGGGAGTTGGCGCCTTCCAGCGTCGTCGACGTCATGCCCAGGGGAGCGAGGACCGCCTGGTGCAGATACTCCGCGAACGGGATCTCCGTCGCCTTCGCGAGGTGGTCGCCGAGCTGCTCGAAGCCCGCGTTCGAGTACAGGCGCCGCTGTCCCGGCGGAGCCGTCACGCGGTGTTCGTCGAAGGCCAGCCCCGAGGTGTGGGCGAGGAGATGGCGGACCGTGGAGCCGGGCGGGCCCGCCGGTTCGTCCAGCTCGATCGCGCCCTCCTCGTACGCGACGAGGGCGGCGTACGCCGCGAGCGGCTTGGTGACCGACGCGAGCGGGAAGCGGTGGCCGGCCGGGCCGTGGGTCCCGAGGACGGTCCCGTCGGCTCGTACGGCACCGGCCGCAGCGGTCGGTACCGGCCAGTTCTCGATCAGCGTGAGGCTCTGCAAGGACATGCCGTCGAGCGTAAGTGGTTCAGAGCATGAGCCCCATCATGGGGTCGGGCTTGCGGGTGAAGCCGAGGGAGGCGTAGAGCGGCTCGGCGTCGGGGGAGGCGGTGAGGAGGACCTGGCCCGCGCCGCGCTCGCGGAACCACTGGAGCAGTTCGTCCATGCACGCGCGCGCGTACCCCCGGCGCCGCGCGTCCGGGTCGGTGGCCACACTGAAGACGAACCCGGCCTTCCCGTGCGGGTTCCCCGCCTTCCCGATCCGGTAGTCCACCGTGCCGACGACCAGGGCCGCCAGGGACCCCGGCCGCTCGGGATGGTCCACGACGAACGCCCCGAAGTCCTCGTCCGACGCCAGCCGCTCCCGCAGCGTCGGCAGCGACTCCGCGTGCCAGTCCGTGCCCGGGTCCGAATCGGGCAGCGCGTCGATCATCACCTGGCGCAGTCGCAGCAGTTCGGCGGCGTCATCGGGGGCTGCCCGTCGTACGAGACTCATGTCCCGCACGCTATCCACCGCACCCCCGTCCCGTCCCGTCGATTTCTTACCGGTTCCGCTTGCTTCGAGTGCACTCCAAGGCCATAGCGTGGTGGTCATGACGGTGATGGAGACCACGGGTACCAGTACCGACAGCTGCGCGGGCCCGCCGCAGGCCGAGCGGCGTCCGGACGGCGAGGACAGCTACACGATCAGCGAGGTCGTCGCCTTCACCGGCCTGACGGCACACACCCTGCGCTGGTACGAGCGCATCGGCCTGATGCCGCACATCGACCGCTCGCACACCGGCCAGCGCCGCTACAGCAACCGCGACCTCGACTGGCTCGACCTCGTCGGCAAGCTCCGCCTGACCGGGATGCCGGTCGCCGACATGGTCCGCTACGCCGAGCTGATGCGCGAGGGCGAGCACACCTACGGCGCCCGCTTCGAACTCCTGGAATCGACCCGCAGGGACGTCATCGCCAGGATCGCCGAACTGCAGGACACCCTGGCCGTCCTCGACCGGAAGATCAACTTCTACGCCAAGGCCGGCCTCGCCTACGAACAGGAGAAGGCAGGATGACCGACACCACGATCCCGACCGCACGGCTCGGCGCGGCCGGCCCCGAGGTCGGCGTCCAGGGCCTCGGCTGCATGGGCATGAGCTTCGCCTACGGCCCCTCGGACGCGAAGCAGTCGCAGGCCGCCCTGGACCGCGCGTTCGACCTGGGCGTGACCCTCTACGACACGGCGGACGCGTACGGCGTCGGCGAGAACGAGCGGTTCCTGTCGCCGTTCTTCAAGGCGCACCGCGACCAGCTCGTCATCGCCACCAAGTTCGCCCTGTCGATCCCGCCCGGCGAGCCCACCCGGCGCGTGATCCGCAACGACCGCCCCTACATCCGCCAGGCGGTCGAGGCGAGCCTGAAGCGCCTCGACATCGACGTCATCGACCTCTACTACATGCACCGCCGCGACCCGGCCGTCCCGATCGAGGACACCGTCGGCGCGATGGCGGAACTGGTGGCCGAGGGCAAGGTGAAGCACCTCGGCCTGAGCGAGGTCACGGGCGCGGAGCTGCGGGCGGCGCACGCCGTCCACCCCATCGCCGCCGTCCAGTCGGAGTGGTCCCTCTTCAGCCGCGACGTCGAGATCAGCCTGGTGGGCGCGGCCGCCGACCTGGGCGCGGCGGTCGTACCGTACTCACCGCTCGGCCGAGGCTTCCTCACGGGTTCGTTCTCGAACGCCGACCAGGACCTGACGGAGGGCGACTACCGCCGCACCCAGCCCCGCTTCACCGGTGAGAACGCGGCCGCCAACGCCACCCTCCTGGACCCGGTCCGCACGGTCGCCAAGGCCCACGACGCCTCCCTGGGCCAGATCGCCCTGGCCTGGGTCCAACAGCGTGCCCAGGTCCACGGCCTCCCGGTGATCCCCATCCCGGGCACGACCAAGCCCGGCCGGGTGGAGGAGAACACAGCGGCAACAAGGATCATCCTCACGGATGAGGACCTGTCCCTCCTGGAGCCGATCGCCGGGAAGGTGGCGGGCGACCGCTACGCGGACATGTCCTTCGCCTCGTCCAGCAGGGAGTAGCTGAGCAGCGTCCTTGACTGGAGCGCTTTTAAGGGGCGCGGGGAACTGCGCGACCAGCCCCCACCGGCCCGCGGTCAAAAAACAACAAGCAGCCCCAACTACAACTCCGCCAACAACTCAGCCTTCTTCACGGCGAATTCGTCATCCGTCACCAGCCCCGCCTGATGCAACTCCCCGAGGTGACGAATCCGCTCAGCGATATCCGCAGGGTCGCGACGCGCGGCCGGCACCACAACGCTGGGCCGCGCGGAGCGAACCGCCGCAAGCACAGCCCCCGCGAACGGCAACGACTCATGCACAGGCCCATACCCCAGCCCGAACACCACGGCCGCCGGATCCTGATCGACAGGCAGCAGCGACTCGGCCCCGCGCAACAGCCGTAGATGCCCCTCAAAGACTTCGGGCGACCGCCACTCGACACCATTCAGGTCGGCGATCGCGAAGCTCTGGTCGCCGGCCTTCCACTTCGCCGACGACGCCCCCGTCCAGAACCACCGGAACGACACCGTCTTCCCGTCGAAGGACGCCTTCCCGTCGTACGCCTTGAACCGCAACGGCACCTCGGGCGCGGCCACCAGGAACCGCTCGGCAGGGCCCTCCGGCTTCAGCCGCGCACGCAACTCGTCGGCGTAGTACTCGGCGAGCGTCTCGCGCTCGGCGGGCAGCACCAGCCGGTAGGGATCGCAGCTCTCCTTCAGCTGCCCCGCGGCCGCCTCCATCAGCGGATCCGCGCCGGGCCGGGGCACCGCGCGGAGCACGACCGTGCCGCGCCGGCCGGGCGCGAGGGTCACCGCCTCGATCGCCTCGAAGGGGATCCGGCGTTCACCGAGCGCCTGGAATAGCTTGGGTGTTCGAATTCCGCGTTCGTAACGGATGACCACGGAGTCGGACTCGAACTCCCAGGCGGCATGAAATCCGGCCAGTACGTCACCCATGCGGCTCATCGTAGGCGGCACACGCTCCTCCGTCCCATCCCCGCGCAGACCGCACTTCCTGCTGTTTCTACGCGCGTCCGGCCGCCGAGGCGCCGGACAAACCCTCTCGGCAGGTGTCACCTTCGTGCGCGCACGTCACCGAGCGGTACGCGCCAACCCCGATGTCGGCGAAGTTGGTGAGGCTGTCGGTGCCCGCCGCGAAGTAACCGGTGTGGCCCTCCGCGTCCTTCGCGGACAGCACGCGCGCGCCGAACGCGTTCGACACCGGGTCCTCGCCGTGCCCGAGGCCGCCGAGCTCCATGTACGGCACGTCCTGGATCCAGTCGTTCGCGTCCCGCATCGCCCACACCCGGGCACGTGTGTGCAGGTGGGCGGCGCTGGAGGTGCGCATACCGGGGCTGCCCGCCACCGCGATGTCGGTCACCCGCGCCGGTAGTTCGTGCGCGGCGACCCCGCACACCACCGAGCCGTAGCTGTGGCAGAACAGGGCGACCTGCGAGGTCCCGGGCAGCGCCCGCACCAGCGCGTTCAGCCGTACGGCGCCCGCCTCGGCGCGTCCCGCGGTGGCCGAGTCGATGCCGAGGCCGCCGGGGGAGGTGTAGTCGGCCCAGGCGATGACCGCCGTACGCACGCCTGTCGTGTCCGTCGCGGACTTCGCCGTGTTCTCGGCCGCGTACAGGTTCTGCGCCATGCCGACCGGTGCCGAGTAGTCCTTGTTCGTCTTCTGGAACGTGAGCAGGTCGGTGTCGACGCCGGGGACGATGACCGAGACGCGCTGCGCGGTGTCCAGGTCGCCGAAGACCTCGGCGATGCGGCCCGAACCCTCGGGGTCGAAGGCCAGGATGTGGCGGCCCTCGGTCATCAGCGCCTCGAAGCGGTGCATGAGGCGGCCCGCGTCCTGCTGGCCCAGTGGCGTGAGGCGGTTGTCGTGCATGCGCTTCTTCTCGACCTTGCGCTGCTGGTCGAGGGCGACGCGGTTGGCGCGGTAGCGCAGCGAGACCGGGGCGCCGTTCATGTTGCCGACCGCGAGCGGGTAGCGGTGCGCGAGGCGCGTCCGCTGCTGCGCGGTGAGCGAGGCGAAGAACCGGGCCAGCCGGGTCGGGGAGGCGTCCGGGTCGGGCAGCTCGCGCCCGTTGATGTGGCCGTGCTCCCACGCGGAGAGGGAGGTCTGGAGCGCCGTTTTCCCGGGGTGGCTGCGGACCGCGGTCCAACCGGTGGTCGCCAGCATCACGAACACCACGGCCAGCGCGGCCAGTGCGCGCCAGGCGTTCAGCGTGGGGGAGGAGTCGAAGGAAGTCACTGGGAGGACACACTAGGAGAACGAGAGGGTCTCGCGTTAACCGAGTGACGGGGATCACGTTTCAGTGGGGCGTGACGAGAAACTCAGTACGACTCATCCCGTGCGGCTCGTGCGCCAGTTCCCGGCGAGCGCGGGTCCCACCCCGTCCAGGTAGCCGGCGGTCAGCTCGCGCATCGCCTCGATGCTGAGGTCGTCGCCCGCGATCCACATCCGCTCCACCACCCGCATCACCCCGCTGAACACGGCCACGACCACGCGCGGCCGGGGGTCCGCGTCCACGTCGAGCCCTTCGCGCCGGGCGATGATCTGCGCCAGCTCCTCCTCCAGCTCCTGCGAGCGCCGCAGATGGGCGGCGAGCAGCGCGGGCGTCGACTCGATCACGCGGTAGGTGCGCATGTGCAGGTCCAGCGGTACGACCTGCTGGATCGCCTCGTTGATGGTGTCCCAGCTCTCCAGCACGGCCCGGCGCAGCGCCTCCAGCGGGGCCTCGTGCGGCGGGCGGGCGCGGACGGCCGTGACGAAGTGCCTCTCCGTGAGCCGGGGCACGAAGAACGCGGCCTCCTCCTTGCCCGCGAAGTAGCGGAAGAAGGTGCGCTGCGAGACGTCGACGGCCTCGGTGATCTCGTCGACCGTGGTCCGCTCGTACCCCTTGGCCGTGAACAGCTCCAGGGCGGCACGCAGCAGCGCGTCCCGCGTACGCGCCTTCTTGCGCTCGCGCAACGTCTCCATGCTGTTCTCCTCGCGATTGTTGACAGTCGCCGACATCTGAACCTGTTTGTCAATTGTCAGTGGCTGACACTAGCCTCGCGTGTATGACTAGTCAGACCACCATCAGCGCGACGGGGCCGGGGGACAAGGCACCAGCCGCCCCGTCCGACCCGACGCCGTCCACGGGGCTGCGCGGCCACCCGTGGTTCACCCTCATAACCGTCGCCGTCGGCGTCATGATGGTGGCCCTCGACGGCACCATCGTCGCCATCGCCAACCCGGCCATCCAGAAGGACCTCGGCGCCAGCTTCGCCGACGTCCAGTGGATCACCAACGGCTACTTCCTCGCCCTCGCGGTCTCCCTCATCACCGCCGGCAAGCTCGGTGACCGCTTCGGCCACCGCCAGACCTTCCTGATCGGCGTGAGCGGCTTCGCCCTCGCGTCCGGCGCGATCGGGCTCTCGCACAGCATCGCGTTCGTCGTCACGTTCCGCGTGCTCCAGGGGCTGTTCGGGGCGCTGCTGATGCCGGCCGCGCTCGGCCTGCTGCGGGCCACCTTCCCGGCCGAGAAGCTCAACATGGCGATCGGCCTGTGGGGCATGGTCATCGGCGCCTCCACCGCGGGCGGCCCGATCCTCGGCGGGGTGCTCGTCGAGCACGTCAACTGGCAGTCGGTGTTCTTCATCAACGTGCCGGTCGGCGCCATCGCGCTGGTCCTAGGCCTGCTGATCCTCCGGGACCACCGAGCCGAGAACGCCCCCCGCTCCTTCGACATCCTCGGCATCGTGCTGCTCTCCGGCGCGATGTTCTGCCTCGTCTGGGCCCTCATCAAGGCGCCGACCTGGGGCTGGGGCTCCGGCACGACCTGGACGTTCCTCGCCGTGTCGGTGCTGGGCTTCGCGCTGTTCGCGTTCTGGGAGCAGAAGGTCGCGGAACCTCTCATCCCCCTGGGCCTGTTCCGCTCGGTCCCGCTGTCCGCGGGCGTCGTGCTGATGGTCCTGATGGCGATCGCCTTCATGGGCGGCCTGTTCTTCGTGACGTTCTACTTGCAGAACGTGCACGGTATGAGCCCGATCGACGCCGGTCTCCACCTTCTCCCGCTCACCGGGATGATGATCGTCGGCTCCCCGCTCGCCGGCGCCGCGATCACCAAGCTCGGCCCGCGCATCCCGCTGGCGGGAGGCATGGCGGCGACCGCGATCGCGATGTACGGCATGTCCACCCTCACCTCGAACACCGGCAGCGGCGTCATGTCGATCTGGTTCGCCCTGCTGGGCTTCGGCCTCGCCCCGGTGATGGTCGGCGCGACCGAGGTCATCGTGGGCAACGCGCCCATGGAGCTGTCCGGTGTCGCCGGCGGTCTCCAGCAGGCCGCGATGCAGATCGGCGGCAGCCTCGGTACGGCCGTCCTCGGAGCCGTGATGGCATCCCGCGTCGACAGCGACCTCGCCGGCAACTGGACGGACGCGGGCCTGCCCAAGCTCACCCAGCCCCAACTGGACGCGGCCGCCGAGGCGGTCCAGGTCGGCGTGGCCCCGATCGCCCCGAACACCCCGGAGACGATCGCCGCGAAGATCACGCAGGTCGCCCACGACACGTTCATCTCCGGCATGAGCCTGGCCTGCCTCGTCGCGGCCGGCGTAGCGGTGGTAGCAGTCTTCGTGGCACTCCTGACCAAGCGCGGCGAGAACGCGGAGGCGGGCGCGGGCGCGGCCCACATCTAACCCTCTCCCAGGCCGAGTTCGCCTATCAGGGTGACTCCGCTAAAGATTCCTGGCACCCGGCACGCGCCGCAGGTCACAGTGGGTCAAGTCCTCCGCAGGGCAGGGGGGACGGGTTGGTCTGCGGCGCGCTGCCGGAGGGGGGCAGCGCGCAAGCAGGCTTTTTTTGCGTGTACGCGGGTATCCGGTCACCGTAGGGAACTGGCCGAACTGGCATGGACGCCCAGGGAGTTGACGATGACGGGCTTCGGCAACGGAACGCGCAGGAACCCCCGCTCGCGTGGCCGCATGGGGTCAGGGAGCGGGCCGGACCGCGCGACGCTCGCCATCATCGGCCTGGTCTGCGCGATCGCGGGCTTCTTCCTGGCGGGGAACCTGGGGATCGTCCTCGGCCCGATCGCGGTGATCTGCGGCTGGCTGGCCATGGGCCGCAGATGGACGGGCTCCCGCCGGGTGATGGCGTTGGTGGCCCTGGTCCTGGGCGCGATCGACACGCTGGCGGCGGTGCTGTGGACGTTCTTCTGAGCGAAGGCTGAGCGGACCTGCCGCTGGACGGAGGCCGAGCGGAGGTTCGTCCGGGCCGGGGTGAGTTGGAGCTTCTGCGGAGCTGGGGTTGAGCGGAAGTTCGTCCAGGCCGGGGCGAGTTGTAGGGTCTGCTGAACTGGGCTTGAGCGGACGTTTGTCTTGGCCGGGGTGAGCTGGACCTTCTGCTGAGCCGGGGTGGAGCGGACGTTCGTCCGGGCCGAGCCCGAGCGGCATCCGCCCTGAACGGAGGCCGAGCGGAGAGGGGCACTGCCCCCGCCCCGGGAGGGGACTGCCGCCCGGCCCGGAGGGACCCGCTTCCGACAACCCGGAGGAGTCCGCCTCCGACGCCACGGACAGGGCCGTCACCCCTGCCCCGGAGTCGGCCACCCGCACCCCCGTCAACGCCGTCACCTATGCCCCGGAGACGACTGCAGCCTCCGCCCCGGAGCCGGTCACCGCCCCTGCCTCGGAGCCAGCCACCACCCCCGTCTCGGAGACGGCCATCCCCCCTGCCCCGGAGCCGACCACCACCCCCGCCCCAGAGACATCCCCCGCACCCCCGACAACGCCGCCACCTCCGCCCGCAACCCCCGCACCTCCTCCGCCAGCGCCTCGATCGCCAGGGTCTGGCGCCGCTCCTCCACGTCGTCCTTCTCGAAGCGGGCGATGAACCACGTGGCGATGTTCGCGGTGACGACACCGAGCAGCGCGATCCCGGAGAGCATCAGGCCGACGGCGATCATCCGGCCGAGCCCGGTGGTCGGGGCGTGGTCCCCGTACCCCACCGTCGTCATCGTGGTGAAGGACCACCACACGGCGTCACCCAGCGTCCGGATGTTCCCGTTGGGCGAGTCGCGTTCGACGGACAGGACCGCCAGCGAACCGAACATCAGCAGCCCGATCACCGCGCCGGCGACATACGTCGTCAGCTGGATCTGCGAGGCCATCCGGGCCCGGCGTCCGACGAGTATCAGCGTGGACACCATGCGCAGGAGCCGTAGCGGCTGAAGTATCGGCAGCACGACCGCGCACAGGTCCATCCAGTGCGTCCGCACGAACCGCCGCCGGTCCCGTGACATCGCCAGCCGCATCAGATAGTCGGCGGCGAACGCCCCCCACACCACCCACTCGACCACCGTGCACACCGTCGTCAGCCGGTGCCCGGCGGTCGAGTCCACGATCGGCACGGCATAGGCCACGGCAAACCCGACCGCGAGCGCCAGCAGCGGCCGCTGAGTCCGCTGCTCCCAACGAGCTTGTGCCGATGGTTCGTTCATGCCCGCATGTTAGGGCGCGGGGATGCCCCTCAAAGGCGCCCCAAAGGGGCTGCCTTTGAGGGGCGCGGGGAACTGCGCGACCAGCCCCCACGCACCCGCGGCCAAAGAACTACGCATCTCCTCCAGCCGCACCGGGGTCAGCCGAAGCAACATCCAGCAACTGATACCGATCGATCGCCTGCTTCAACACGGACCGATCGACCTTCCCCTCCCGCGCCAACTCCGTCAGCACAGCCACCACAACCGACTGCGCGTCGATGTGGAAGAACCGCCGAGCCGCCCCCCGCGTGTCCGCGAACCCGAACCCATCAGCCCCCAACGACTGATAAGTGCCCGGCACCCACCGCGAGATCTGGTCAGGAACCGACCGCATCCAGTCGGAAACCGCCACGAACGGCCCCTCCGCCCCGCTCAACTTCCGCGTGACATAAGGAACCTGCTGCTCCTCCTCGGGATGCAGCAAGTTGTGCCGCTCCACCTCGACCGCCTCGCGCCGCAGCTCGTTCCAGGAGGTCGCGGACCACACATCGGCCCGGACGTTCCACTCCTCGGCGAGAATCCGCTGGGCCTCAAGAGCCCACGGGACCGCGACCCCGGACGCCATGATCTGCGCCGGAACCGTCCCCGAGGCGCCCCGACTGATCCGGTGGACGCCCTTGAGGATGCCCTCCACGTCGACATCGGACGGCTCGGCCGGGTGCTGGATCGGCTCGTTGTAGACGGTGAGGTAGTAGAAGACGTCCTCGCCGTGCGGGTGTTCCGCGTCCGAGCCGTACATCCGCCGCAGCCCGTCCTGCACGATGTACGCGATCTCGTACGAGTACGCCGGGTCGTAGGCGACACACCCCGGGTTGGTGGACGCCAGCAACTGCGAGTGGCCGTCCGCGTGTTGGAGTCCCTCGCCGGTCAGAGTCGTACGACCCGCGGTCGCACCCAGCACGAAACCGCGCGCCAACTGGTCGGCCATCTGCCAGAACTGGTCACCGGTGCGCTGGAAACCGAACATCGAGTAGAAGACGTAGACCGGGATGAGCGGCTCGCCGTGTGTCGCGTACGCCGAACCCGCCGCGATCAGCGAGGCCGTACAGCCCGCCTCCGAGATGCCGTCGTGCAGCATCTGCCCGGTCGGCGACTCCTTGTAGGCGAGCAGGAGTTCACGGTCGACCGACTCGTACTGCTGGCCCAGCGGGTTGTAGATCTTCGCGCTCGGGAAGAAGGAGTCCATGCCGAACGTGCGGTACTCGTCCGGCGCGATCAGCACGAACCGACGGCCGATCTCCTTGTCCCGCATGAGGTCCTTGAGCAGTCGTACGAACGCCATGGTGGTGGCGATCGACTGCTGGCCCGAACCCTTCTTCACACTCGCGTACGTCTTGTCCTCGGGGAGGGCCAGCGGCTTGGAGCGGACGACACGCGTTGGGACGTAGCCGCCCAGCGCGTTGCGCCGGTCGTGCATGTACTGGATCTCCTCCGAGTTCCGGCCCGGGTGGAAGTACGGCGGCGCGCCGGACTCCAACTCCTGGTCGGTGATCGGGAGGTGGAGGCGGTCGCGGAAGCCCTTGAGGTCGGCGACCGTCAGCTTCTTCATCTGGTGCGTGGCGTTGCGGCCCTCGAAGTTGGGGCCCAGCGTCCAGCCCTTGACCGTCTGCGCGAGGACGACGGTCGGCTGGCCCTGGTGCTGCTTGGCCGCCGCGAAGGCCGCGTAGACCTTCTGGTGGTCGTGTCCGCCGCGCCCCAGGTGCAGGATCTGGTCGTCGGTCATGTTCTCGACCATCGCGCGCAGCCGGTGGTCGTGCCCGAAGAAGTGCTCGCGGATGTACGCGCCGGTCTCCGTGGCGTACGTCTGGAACTGGCCGTCCGGCGTGGTGTTGAGCTGGTTGACCAGCACGCCGTCGCGGTCCTGGGCGAGCAGCGGGTCCCAGGTGCGGTCCCAGACCAGCTTGATGACGTTCCAGCCGGCGCCCCGGAACTGCGACTCCAGCTCCTGGATGATCTTGCCGTTGCCGCGCACCGGGCCGTCGAGCCGCTGGAGGTTGCAGTTGACGACGAAGGTCAGGTTGTCCAGGCCCTCGCGCGCCGCGATCGACAGCTGGCCGAGCGACTCCGGCTCGTCCATCTCGCCGTCGCCGAGGAAGGCCCACACGTGCGACCGCGACGTGTCCGCGATCCCGCGCGCCTCCATGTAGCGGTTCATCCGCGCCTGGAAGATCGCGCCGAGCGGGCCCAGGCCCATCGACACGGTCGGGAACTCCCAGAAGTCCGGCATCGACCGCGGGTGCGGGTACGAGGACAGCCCGTACGGCGCCTTCGACTTCTCCTGGCGGAACGCGTCCAGCTGCTGCTCGCTGAGCCGGTCCAGGAGGAACGCGCGGGCGTAGATGCCCGGCGAGGCGTGCCCCTGGAAGAAGATCTGGTCGCCGCCGTCGCCCTGGTCCTTGCCCCGGAAGAAGTGGTTGAAGCCCACGTCGTAGAGCGAGGCGGAGGACGCGAACGTGGCGATGTGGCCGCCGACGCCGATGCCGGGACGCTGGGCCCGGGACACCATCACCGCGGCGTTCCAGCGGGTCGCGTTCAGGATCTTGCGCTCGATCTCCTCGTTGCCGGGGAAGAACGGCTCGTCCTTGGTGGCGATCGTGTTGACGTAGTCCGTGCTGCGCATCTCGGGCACGGCCACGCGCTTCTCGCGGGCCCGCTCGATCAGCCGGAGCATCAGATAGCGGGCCCGCTCACGGCCGCGCTGGTCCACGGCGGCGTCGAGCGAGTCGAGCCACTCCTGGGTCTCTTCGGGATCGAAGTCAGGAACCTGACTCGGAAGGCCGCCAATGATGATCGGATTGCGATCGGATCCGGAAGCCACGCTGTTCCTTACGTGTCGAGGGGAAAACGTGTCAGAGGGGAAAACGTGTCATAGGGGGGAGTTGCACCGTTCCCCATGGTCTACCGCAGGGCGGCAATCGTCATCTCTACCGTGAGGTAACCGTGACTCGTTTAGCAAAGTCATTCGAGTCGCGTACCCTCGGAGGGTTCTCAAACGTGCAAACCGGGCAGAACGCTGTGGTGTACGTCACCGGCGGCCGCGATAGCGTGCCTGGAGTTGCGGCGACACGGCCAGGATCGTCACCGTTTCGGCGTTCCGAATCGCCGGGTACTTGCGCGATCCGGCCCGTCCGTGTGGACTACGGCCAATGCTTCGCGCACGCGCGATGCTGGACATTCATCAAGACATGATCAGGAGGCAACCCGTGAGCGCGACCGCGGACCACGCGGAGGAGCGGACGAACCCTGCCGCAAGGCTGGGGTTCCAGCCCGAGCAGGTGGTCCAGGAGATCGGCTACGACGACGACGTAGACCAGGAACTCCGCGAGGCCATTGAAGAAGTCATCGGCAGCGACCTGGTGGACGAGGACTACGACGACGTCGCCGATGCCGTGGTGCTGTGGTTCCGCGACGAGGACGGCGACCTGACCGACGTGCTGGTGGACGCCATCTCGTACGTCGAGGAGGGCGGCTCGATCCTGCTGCTGACGCCGAAGACCGGCCGTGACGGCTACGTCGAGCCCAGCGACATCTCGGAAGCCGCCACGACCGCGGGCCTTTCCGCGGCCAAGAGCGTCAGCGTGGGCAAGGACTGGAGTGGCAGCCGGCTGGTGACGCCCAAGGCAGCCAAGTCCAAGAGGTAGTCGCCGGAGGTACCTCGATCGTTGAATCCCGGACGGGCTGGCCACGCCAGCCCGTCCGTCCGCATGCGGTGATCGCTGCGTAGGGTGGACGCACGGGTGGTCTCACCCGAACAGCCCCACCGAAGGGATGCAGGACGAGATGGCGATCCAGGTCGGCGACAAGGCCCCCGATTTCGAGCTCAAGGACAACCACGGCGCCACCGTGAAGCTGTCCGACTTCCGGGGCGAGAAGAATGTGGTGCTGCTCTTCTACCCCTTCGCCTTCACCGGCGTCTGCACCGGCGAGCTGTGCTCCCTGCGGGACAACCTGCCGCAGTTCACCGACCGCGACACCCAGCTCCTCGCGGTCTCGAACGACTCCATCCACACCCTGCGCGTCTTCGCCGAGCAGGAGGGCCTGGAGTACCCGCTGCTCTCCGACTTCTGGCCGCACGGCAACACTTCGCGCGCCTACGGCGTCTTCGACGAGGACAAGGGCTGCGCCGTGCGCGGGACCTTCGTCATCGACAAGGAGGGCGTCGTGCGCTGGACGGTCGTCAACGGCCTGCCGGACGCGCGGGACCTCAACGAGTACGTGAAGGCGCTCGACAGCCTGTGATTGTTAGGTTCCAGAGCCTGCGAGGGTCGGGAACCCGTCACTAGGATCGAGACGTTGATCCGATACCGACGCACTACGGGGCATCCCCGCCCCTGGACACCAATGGAGGACTCGTGGGAGTCAGCCTCAGCAAGGGCGGCAACGTATCACTGACCAAGGAGGCCCCGGGCCTGACCGCGGTCATCGTCGGTCTGGGGTGGGACGTCCGCACCACCACCGGCACCGACTTCGACCTCGACGCCAGCGCACTCCTGCTGAACAGCGCGGGCAAGGTCGCCAGTGACGCGAACTTCGTCTTCTTCAACAACCTCAAGAGCCCCGACGGCTCCGTCGAGCACACCGGTGACAACACCACCGGTGAGGGCGAGGGCGACGACGAGGCGATCAAGGTGAACCTCGCGGCGGTCCCGGCGGACGTCGACAAGATCACCTTCCCGGTCTCGATCTACGACGCCGAGAACCGCCAGCAGTCCTTCGGCCAGGTCCGCAACGCGTTCATCCGCGTGGTGAACCAGGCCGGCGGCGCCGAGATCGCCCGCTACGACCTCTCCGAGGACGCCTCGACCGAGACGGCCATGGTCTTCGGCGAGCTGTACCGCAACGGCGCGGAGTGGAAGTTCCGCGCCATCGGCCAGGGCTACGCCTCGGGCCTGCGCGGCATCGCCCAGGACTTCGGCGTCAACGTCTGACGTCCGGGCGTCTGCGGTACGGGCGTCCGGGGTACGGACGCCTGACGTACGGAGGCTTCACCGCCCGGGCGCCGCGCGGTTCGCGTGGCGCCCGGGGGGTCTCCCCTCCGGGGGAGCGCAGGACAACCAGAGAAGCATCACCTCGGGGAGGACCAGCACTATGGGCGTCACGCTCGCCAAGGGGGGCAATGTCTCCCTGTCCAAGGCCGCACCGAACCTCACGAACGTTCTGATCGGCCTCGGCTGGGACGCACGCTCCACCACCGGAGCCGACTTCGACCTCGACGCCAGCGCGCTGCTGTGCAACGGCGGCCGGGTGCTGGGCGACGAGTGGTTCATCTTCTACAACCAGCTCACGAGCCCGGACGGTTCGGTGGAGCACACCGGCGACAACCTCACCGGTGAGGGCGAGGGTGACGACGAGTCGATCCTGGTCGACCTCGCCAAGGTGCCGGCCAACGTCGACAAGATCGTCTTCCCGGTCTCCATCCACGACGCAGACAACAGGGGCCAGACCTTCGGCCAGGTCAGCAACGCCTTCATCCGCGTGGTCAACCAGGCCGACGGCCAGGAGCTGGCCCGCTACGACCTCTCCGAGGACGCCTCGACCGAAACGGCCATGATCTTCGGCGAGCTCTACCGCTACCAGGGCGAGTGGAAGTTCAGGGCGGTCGGCCAGGGGTACGCGTCCGGGCTGCGGGGCATCGCCCTGGACTTCGGGGTCAACGTCTCGTAAAGGCGTTATCCACACCGGCTGTCCCGGTCGGCGGAGTCTCCCTCTAGACTCAGTGCTCGACGTCAAATTTTAAGTAAAGCCGAGTGCGGCGCGGGGGGAAGACCCTCCCCAGACTCCGTCTGGGGGAACCCCCAACACACGATTGGGTAGCCAGTGCTTCTGAAAACCTTCGGCTGGTCGTTCGCGGTCACCGCGCTCGGCCTTGTCGCAGCGGCGTTCTACGGGGGGTGGGAAGCCTTCGGCATCGTGGCGATCCTGGCCGTCCTGGAGATCTCGCTGTCCTTCGACAACGCGGTGGTCAACGCCGGGATCCTGAAGAAGATGTCCGCCTTCTGGCAGAAGATCTTCCTCACCATCGGTGTCCTGATCGCCGTCTTCGGCATGCGGCTGGTGTTCCCCGTCGTCATCGTCGCGGTCACCGCCAAGATCGGCCCGATCGACGCGGTCGACCTCGCGCTCAACAACAAGGACCACTACCAGCAGCTGGTCACCGACGCCCACCCGGCGATCGCGGCCTTCGGCGGCATGTTCCTGCTGATGATCTTCCTCGACTTCATCTTCGAGGACCGGGACATCCAGTGGCTGCGCTGGATCGAGCGCCCGCTGGCCAAGCTCGGCAAGGTCGACATGCTGTCGGTCTGCATCGCCCTGATCGTCCTGCTGATCACCTCGTTCACCTTCGCGGCCCACGCCCACCAGCACGGCGGCGCCCACGCGGACAAGGCGCAGACGGTCCTGATCGCCGGTATCTCCGGCCTGATCACGTACATGATCGTCGGCGGGCTCTCCGGCTACTTCGAGGACAAGCTCGAAGAAGAGGAGGAGCGGGAGCACGAGGAGGAGGAAGAGGCCGCGCGCACCGGCAAGCAGCGCTCGGCGGTCGTCCTCGCCGGCCAGGCGGCCTTCTTCATGTTCCTGTACCTCGAAGTCCTGGACGCGTCCTTCTCCTTCGACGGCGTGATCGGCGCGTTCGCCATCACCAACGACATCGTCCTCATGGCCCTCGGCCTCGGCATCGGCGCGATGTACGTCCGCTCGCTGACGGTGTACCTGGTCCGCCAGGGCACGCTGGACGACTACGTCTACCTGGAGCACGGCGCGCACTACGCGATCGGCGCCCTGGCCGTGATCCTTATGGTCACCATCCAGTACCAGATCAACGAGGTCATCACCGGCCTGGTCGGCGTCATCCTGATCGGCTGGTCCTTCTGGTCCTCGGTCCGCAGGAACAAGGCCCTCGCGGAAGCCGAGGGAAAAGCAGGCTCGGACGAGAAGACTGAGGTCCCGTCCGGGGTGTGACAAGCTCCCTGGTGAGGGAACGCTTCTGTTCGGGGCGGCCGTCGAGGACATGTCCTCTGTCAGGCCGCCCCGACGGCTTTGTCATACGCAGTGTGGACGCGAACGTGGGGGCGGGAATGGGCTTCTTCGACGGAATCTGGCGGCGCGAGGCCGACTTCGACTCGGGCAGCGCGGCCAGCAACGCGATCGAACTGACCAAACGGCACCACCAGGTCTCGCTCACCAAGCAGGGCGCGGCCACCGGCAACCTCCGCGTCAACCTCACCTGGCGGATGCGGACCTCCGACATCGGCGGCCTCCAGCGCGACAGCCTCCTGCGCCACCCCTTCAAGGCGCTCAAGCCCCCGGAGGTCATGGGCCACAGCCAGAGCATGGTCAACGTGGACCTCGACCTCGGCTGCCTCTACGAACTGATGGACGGCACCAAGGGCGTCGTCCAGCCCCTCGGCGGCCTCCTGGGAGACGTCAACTCACCCCCGTACGTGAAGCTCAGCGGCGACGACCGCTTCGGCTCCGCGTCCGGCGAGACGATGTACGTCAACCTCGACCACCGCGACCAGATCAAGCGTCTCCTGGTCTTCGTCTACATCTACGACCAGACCCCCGCCTTCGACCGCACCCACGCGATCGTCACCCTCTACCCCAGCAACGGCCCCCGCATCGAAATAGGCCTCGACGAACGCCACCCGCAAGCCCGCTCCTGCGCGGTCGTCATGATCGAGAACGTCAAGGGCGAGCTGGTCGTCCGCCGCGAGGTCAAGTTCGTCTACGGCTTCCAGGCAGAACTGGACAGGCTGTACGGGTGGGGCTTGCAGTGGGGACGGGGCTACAAAACAAAGGTCGAGCGCTAGCGCCCTGCTTTTAAGGGGCGCGGGGAACTGCGCGACCAGCCCCCACCGGCGCGCACCAAACGAACTACCGACCCCACGTCAGATGAACTGCGGCCCCTGCGGCGGCATACGAAAGTCAGGATCCGGCGCCATCGCCGAAGGCACCGGCTGCGGATACCCGTACGTCCCCGCCGGCGCCGGCTGCGGATACCCGTACGCCGGCTGAGTCACGGGCTCCTCGGACGGGGGGTACCCGTACCCGGACTGCACGGGAACCGCCGGAGGCAACTGCACCGGAACCGCCGGAGGCAACGGCTGCGAGACCTCGGGAACGGCCCCCGCACCCACCCCCTCCGACTCGTCCACCGTGATCCCGAAGTCCATCGCCAGCCCGCGCAACCCGTTGGCGTACCCCTCACCCAGCGCCCGGAACTTCCACCCGTCACCCCGCCGGTACAGCTCCCCACAGATCAGCGCGGTCTCCTCACCGGTCTCCGGCTTGATGTCGAAATACAGCAGCGGCTCACCCTCGGCGACACCCGCGTCGTACAGCAGGATGCGCAGCCCCTTTACGCGGTCGAAGGTGTTGTCCTCCGCCGAAGCGACCACCAGAATCCGGCTGACCTCGGGCTCGACACCGGCGAGATCTGTCTGGATCGTGTCGGTGGGACCCTCCGCGACACGCTTCTTGCCGAGCCACCAGACCTTCCCGGAGGGGTGCCGGGGCTGGTTGTAGAAGACGAAGTCCTCGTCGGAACGCACCTGACCGGCGGGGCCGAGGAGCAGCGCGGAGGCATCCACGTCCGGGACCCCCTGCCCGGGGGTCCAGCGCAGCACGGCACGTACCGTGGTGGCTTCCAGCGGGACGTTCGACCCCTTCAGCATCGCGTGCGTCATGCGGTCATCCTGCCCTCTCGGTCCTGGTCACGACAACGTGGGGGTTCGGACACCGACATGGCCGAGTTACCTGAAGTTCATGCCCGGCGGGAACCCCTGACATGGGTTTGTACGTACTATTACCGGCCACCTATCGAAAACAATCACGAACCACAACGTCACCACGGGGGAGCTTTATGCGTCATTTCGGGCACATTGCCCCTGAGGTACGGCAGCGTCTCTTCTTCCAGGAGCCGTGCGAGTTCGACGCGGACTCCCCGGCCCGGCTGCTCGCCGCGGCCCTGGGCGCCACGCTCTACAGCCCGGCCACCCGCCCCCACCTCGCCGACGACATCGTCAAGCTGGCGGGCCGCGGCGTCGTGTCGATGGTGCTGTGCCTGGAGGACTCGATCGGCGACGAGGACGTACCGGCCGCCGAGGAGAACCTGGTCCGGCAGTTCACCGAGCTGGCCGCCCGCCCGGACACCGAGCTTCCCCTGCTCTTCATCAGGGTCCGCGTGCCCGAGCAGATCCCCGATCTGGTCCGCCGCATGGGCCCGGCCGTAGAACTGCTCTCCGGCTTCGTGATGCCGAAGTTCACCGAGGAGAGCGGCACGCCGTTCCTGGAGGCGCTGGCCGCGGCGGAGGCGGCGAGCGGGCACCGGCTGTTCGGGATGCCGGTCCTGGAATCGCCCGAGCTGCTGTACCGGGAGTCACGCGTCGAGACCCTGGAGGGCATCTCCCGGGCGGTCGACAAGTACCGCGACCGCGTCCTCGCCCTGCGCCTCGGCGTGACGGACTTCTGCTCCTCCTACGGCCTGCGCCGGGCCTCCGACATGACGGCCTACGACGTCCAGATCGTCGCCAACGTGATCGGTGACGTGGTGAACATGCTGGGCCGCGCCGACGGCACCGGCTTCACGGTGACCGGCCCGGTGTGGGAGTACTTCCGGGTCCAGGAGCGCATGTTCAAGCCGCAGCTGCGCCGCAGCCCCTTCCTGGAGGGCCAGGCGGAGGAGCTGCGCGAGGCGCTGATCGAGCACGCGATGGACGGCCTGCTGCGCGAGATCGCCCTAGACCAGGCCAACGGGCTGCTGGGCAAGACCTGCATCCACCCCACCCACGTGCTGCCCGTGCACGCGCTGTCCGTGGTCAGCCACGAGGAGTTCTGCGACGCGCAGGACATCCTGCGGCCCGAGCGGGGCGGCGGGGGTGTGCTGCGCTCGGCGTACACGAACAAGATGAACGAGGTGAAGCCGCACCGCGCCTGGGCCGAGCGGACGATGCTGCGCGCCGAGATCTTCGGGGTCGCACGCGAGGACGTCGGCTTCGTGGAGCTGCTCGCCGCCGGAATCCCCGGCTGAATCGCAAGGGACGTATGAACAAGGCAGTGAACGACGGGGTCTGGTCGGGCAGTTGGGTCGCGGAGCGGCTCGGTGTCGAACTGCTCGGCGACCCCGAGCTGACCAACCTCCTGGGCCTGGCCCTCCGCCGCAACCCCAAGCGGGCCCACCTCCTAGTGTCGAACGTCCTGGGCAAGCACGTCCCCCAGTCCCCGTCGATCGTCTACGGCTACGGCTTCACCCTGGGCCGCCGGGTCCGCGAGCTCCTCGGCGCGGAGGAATCCGCCCGTGCGGTGGTCCTCGGCTACGCGGAGACGGCGACGGGCCTGGGCCACGCGGTCGCCGACGGCATCGCGGTCGCGCCCTACCTCCACTCGACCCGCCGCCCGGTCCCCGGCGTGGCCACGGCAGGCGGCTTCGAGGAGTCCCACTCCCACGCGACGTCCCACCTGCTCCTCCCCGAGAACCCCGAACTCCTTTCGGGCGACGGCCCGTTGGTCCTGGTGGACGACGAGTTCTCGACGGGCAACACGGTCCTGAACACGATCCGCGATCTGCACCAGCGGTACCCCCGGGGCCGGTACGTGGTCGTCGCCCTGGTGGACATGCGCTCGGCGGCGGACGCGGGGCGGCTGGACGAGTTCGCGGCGGAGATCGGCGCGAGGGTGGACTTGGTGGCGGCGGCGTCCGGCACGGTTCGCCTGCCGGCGGGCGTGCTGGAAAAGGGCCAGGAGCTGGTGGCGAGGTACGAAGCGGGTAGTCAGTCGTCTGCGGCGCCGTCGGGGCCGGTCGCGCAGTTCCCCGCGCCCCTGAAAGACGAGGGCGATGCCATTACCCCGAACACCGAGCCCGCCCCGAGCCTTGAAACCCCCCGCCCCCACCCCCCTAGGGGCGCGGGGAACTGCGCGACCGGCCCCCACCGGCCCGCACCCGACCCACAACCGAATCACCCAAGTAGATCTCCGCTGGCCCAGAAACCTCCCCGACGGCGGAAGACACGGCTTCACCCCCCAGCACCGAATACGCCTCGAACGCGCCCTCCCCGCAATGGCCGCCCGCCTGGCCGAGGCACTCCCACAGGACGCCCACCGCGTGCACATCCTCGGGTTCGAAGAGCTGATGTACGCCCCCCTCCGCCTCGCCCGCGAACTGGAACAGGTCGTGGACGCCGGCGTCACGTACTCCACCACCACCCGCTCACCCGTCCTCGCGGTGGACGACCCTGGCTACGCGATCCGCACCCGTCTCACCTTCCCGGCCCACGACACCCCGGCCGACGGCCCGGGCGACCGCTACGCCTACAACATCGCCGGCGCCGGTTTCGACGCGGTCGTCGCCGTGATCGACGACACCGCCGACACCCCCGAACTCCACGCCCCGGACGGCCTGTTGGCGAGGCTCGCCGAACACACCCCGCACGTCGTCCTCGCGGTAGTGCCCTCGTACGTCCCCGAAAGGCCCCCCATGCTCCCCGACCCCCTCCGCGGCCCCGCCTTCTCCTCGTACGCGCCGGAAGAGGTCGGCTGGCTGCTCCAGGACCTCTCGGACGTGACCCTGGAGGCGCCGACCGAGGAGCGCGAGGAGGCCATCCAGAGCGGCGGCGCGCACTACGCGGAGTCGCTCCCGGTGGAGTACCAGCCGAGCGAGCAGTATCAACAGCTGTTCCACACCGCCCTGGACGAGGCCGCCGGCCGACTCGCGCTCGCCGTGGGCGCCGTCACCGAACTCGTCCTCGCCGAGCGCTCCCCGCACCCCGTACTCGTCTCGCTCGCCCGCGCCGGCACCCCCGTAGGCGTCCTGATGCGCCGCTGGGCCCAGTACCGCCACGGTCTCGACCTCCCGCACTACGCCGTGTCGATCGTGCGCGGCCGAGGCATCGACGCCAACGCGCTCCGCTGGCTCGCCGCCCACCACGACCCCGCCGACGTCGTGTTCGTCGACGGCTGGACCGGCAAGGGCGCCATCACCCGCGAACTCACCGACGCGGTCAGGGAGTTCGAGGAGTCCGACGGAATCACCGGCTTCGACCCGGAGATCGCGGTGCTCGCCGACCCCGGTTCCTGCGTCAAGACGTACGGCACCCGCGAGGACTTCCTCATCCCCTCCGCCTGCCTCAACTCGACCGTGTCGGGCCTGATTTCACGTACGGTGCTCCGCTCGGACCTGGTCGGCCCGCACGACTTCCACGGCGCGAAGTTCTACCGCGAACTCGCCGGAGCCGATGTCTCCGTGGACTTCCTGGACGCCGTGGCCGCCCGCTTCCCGGAGGTCACGGACGCCGTGACCGTCCTCGCCAAGGAACTGCTGGCCGCCGACCGCACCCCAACCTGGGAGGGCTGGGCGGCAGTTGAGCGGATCAGCGAGGAGTACGGCATCCACGACGTGAACCTCGTCAAGCCCGGCGTCGGCGAGACCACCCGGGTGCTGCTGCGCCGGGTGCCCTGGAAGATCCTCGCGCGGGCCGGCGCGGGCGCGGACCTCGACCACGTCAGGCTGCTCGCCGAGCAGCGGGGCGTACCCGTCGAGGAGGTCGCCGAACTGCCGTACACCTGCGTGGGGTTGATCCACCCCAAGTACACGCGCGGTGCGACCGGCGCCGACGGCAAGGCGGTGGCGGTCTGATGACGGTACTCGTCGCGAGCGACCTCGACCGTACGCTCATCTACTCCGCGGCCGCCCTCGCCCTCACGATGCCGGACGCGCGGGCGCCCCGGCTGCTCTGCGTCGAGGTGCACGAGAGCAAGCCGTTGTCCTTCATGACGGAGACGTCGGCCGAACTGCTCACCGAACTCGGCGGACTCGGTGACGCGGCCGTCTTCGTACCGACCACCACCCGCAGCCGCAAGCAGTACCAGCGCATCAACCTGCCGGGCCCGGAACCGAAGTTCGCGATCTGCGCCAACGGCGGCCACCTCCTCGTCGACGGCGTCACCGACGAGGACTGGCACGCAGGGGTACAGGCGAAGCTGGCCGCCGAGTGCGCGCCCCTGGAGGAGGTACGGGACCACCTCGCGACCTCCGCCGACCCCGCCTGGGTCCGCAAACACCGCATCGCCGAGGACCTCTTCGCCTACCTCGTCGTAGAGCGCGAACTCCTCCCGGAGGAGTGGGTGAAGGAGCTGGCGGTCTGGGCGGAGGACCGCGGCTGGACGGTGTCGTTGCAGGGCCGCAAGATCTACGCCGTCCCCAAGCCCCTCACCAAGAGCGCGGCCATGCGAGAACTGGCCCACCGCACCGGCGCCACCCTGACCCTCGCGGCCGGCGATTCCCTACTGGACGCCGACCTCCTGCTGGCAGCGGACAAGGCCTGGCGCCCAGGCCACGGCGAACTGGCCGACGAGGCATGGACGGCCCCCAACGTCACGGCCCTACCCGAGCGCGGCGTCCTGGCGGGAGAACGGATCCTCCGTGAGTTTCTTCGAGCGACGGCAACCCCCACCTCCTAGGGGCGCGGGGAACTGCGCGACCAGCCCCCACCGGCCCGCACCCGACAACGCACAGGGCCCTGCCTAGCCGCAGCAGCCCCCACCACAACAACCGCCGCCCCGCCGCCGCCGGCCGCGGGGGCAGAGGACGTACCCCCCACAGCCACAGCAGACAGAAGCTTCACCGTGTCGTCATGCCCGGAGGGACAGTCCGCCGGAGCGGACGACTCCGCCATGGGCCGACTGACTTCGAACGTAGATCCGCACGTGCGGCAGCGGTACTCGTAGCGAGGCATGGCCTCAGGCTAACCCCCACCTCACATGAGTACGGCACCTTGTTTTTTCATGAAGGTTTCGGCTGTGTCCTATTCTGTCGTTTTCTTATATGGAGAACTTGCGAAGACCACTGGTAATTTGAGGGCGCCGCGTGATCTGTGAGGCCGGGGGGAACCGGGATTTGCAGTCGTGTTCACGGCAACCATTTCAGACCCTCGTACGTCAATGCGTCTGCCTGTGCGAGCAATAGGAGTGCGGAGGGGAGTCGCGTCGTGACCCACGAGGGGGACGGGGAGGAGCGCCAGGCACCGGACGAGACCATGCAGTTGAAGCTCCCCGCCGGGTTCAGGCCGGACGAGACCATGCAGCTGCGGTTGTCCGATCTGGAGATACCCAAGGCGCCGGAGATACCCGAGGGGGAGTCGAAACCGGTGCGCCGCCGGGGCCGCAAGGCCCACCGCGCGTCCCTCCGCAGCCGTCTCTCCCGCCTCGCCGCGATCCTCCGCACCCGCCTCGCTCCTGTCGCCGCCCGCCTCGCCCCGGCCGTGATCTTCCTCACGCCGTACGTCCGCAAGCTGCGCCCGATCTACCCGCGCGCGGGTCGTACGGATTGGCGCCGCTGGATACCTTCCTGGCGGCAGTCGGTCGGGGGCGTGCTGGCCGCCGTAGGACTCAGCGGACTCTTCCTCGTCGTCGCCTATGCGACCACCGACATCCCCTCGAACCTCAACTCGTACGCGACCCAGCAGGACAACGTGTACTTCTGGTCCGACGGGACGCCCATGGCCCGGACCGGCTGGGTGCAGCGGCAGGCGATGCCGCTGAAGGACATCCCGACCGACGTCCGCTGGGCGGTGCTCGCCGCGGAGAACCAGAGCTTCTACACCGACCCCGGCATCTCCGTGAAGGGCATCGCCCGCGCCCTCTACCGCACGGTCGGTGAGGGGGACACCGAGGGCGGCTCGACGATCACCCAGCAGTACGTGAAGAACGTCTATCTGACCCAGAACCAGACGGTGAGCCGCAAGTTCACCGAGGCGATGATCTCCCTCAAGCTCGACAACAAGATGAGCAAGGACAAGATCCTTGAGGGGTATCTCAACACCAGCTGGTTCGGGCGCGGGACTTATGGCCTGCAGCGTGCCTCGCAGGCGTACTACGGCAAGGACGTCAGCCAGCTCAACGCGAGCCAAGGCGCCTTCCTGGCCTCGCTGTTGAAGGGCGCGGGCCTCTACGACCCGACGCTCAGCAAGGCCAACCACGCCCGGGCGGTGGCCCGTTGGTCGTGGATCCTCGACCGGATGGTGAAGATCGGCAAGCTGTCGCCGGCCGAGCGCGCCACGTACAAGACCTTCCCCGAGCCGCTCAAGCAGTCGAAGACCTACGACACCGGCAAGCAGAGCGACTACCTGGTCGAACTCGCCACGCAGTACGTGAAGAAGACCGCGCACATCTCGGACAAGGACTTCGACCTCGGCGGCTACCAGATCTACACGACCTTCGACCGCAACCGTGAGACCGAGCTGACGGACGCCGTCACCAAGGCCCGCAAGGACGCGCTGGACAAGCATCCCGGCACGGCGAAGACCGCGCACTACGGCGCCTCTTCGGTCGCCTCGGACGGCCGGATCCTCGCCGTCTACGGCGGCCCTGACCACCGTACGCAGGGCTACAACGACTCCAACTCGACCACTGTGCCCGCCGGTTCGGCCTTCGAGCCGTTCGTCTACGCGGCCGCCCTGGAGCACGGGGTCACCAAGACCCGTGGCAGACCGCCGACTTCGGTCACCCCGGACACGCTGTACGACGGGGACGACGGCGTGCCGGTCACCACACCGGAGGGGCCGTACTGGGACCGCAGCGGCAAGAAGGTCGCCGCGCACAACGACGGCAAGAAGTCCTACGGGCAGATCAGTCTGCGCCAGGCGCTGGCCCAGTCCGTGAACACCCCGTTCATGCAGCTCGGCATGGACACCGGCCTGGCGACCGTACGGAAGACGGCCGAGGACGCCGGCCTGCTCTCCTCCAGTTTCGGGGCCCAGGTACCCGCGCTGTCGCTGGGCAATGCCACGCCCAGTGCCTTGCGCATGGCGAGCGCGTACGGCACGTTCGACGCCGGGGGCGTCCACACGGAGCCGTACTCGGTCCGCCGTATCACCCGTAACGGCGCCGCGGTCGCCCTGGAGCGGCCGGAGCCGAGCCGGGCGATGAGCAAGGAGACCGCGAGTGAGGTGACGGAGGCGCTCACGGACTCCTTCGGCCTCGCGCATCCCACCGCCGCCAAGACCGCCGGGACCGAGGTGGCGGGCAAGACCGGCACCACGCAGGACGACACCGCGGCCTGGTACGTCGGGACGGCCAAGTCCGTGTCGACGGCCGTCGTCGTCTACCGCATCGATCTGACCAAGAGCCTGGAACCCATGCCGCTGAAGGGAGTTTCCGGCACCCCAGCAACCGACGTCCCCTACGGCATCTGGTCGAGAGCCATGACCCCGCTCGGCTGAGCTCGGCTGACCACCGCAGCGCAACCGCCACCTCCTCGCAGAATGAGCCGCCCATGAAGCCCCCGACGAAGGCGCCGTCCGGCCGCCGCCGCAGAGTCCCTGAACCGCGTCCTCGGCGTACCCCGAAGCCGGGGTTCCTCACCCTGGCCGTGTTCCTCGTCGTCGCCTCGCTGGTGACCGGGTACCTGGCGCTGAACCGGGACAACACGGCGCCCACCGCGTCGGCCGGCAAGAACGCCGAGCCCAAGTCGACCAAGGAACCCGTCTGGGACGGCAAGACGCAGGTGCTGGGGGACGGCTCGACCTCGTACACGGGGCCGCAGAAGGACCAGTTGAAGGCCGTGCCGCTCAAGCCCGGTGAGAAACCGCCCCAGTTCGTGGTCTTCTCCTGGGACGGCGCGCTGCAGGGGGACGACAAACTCTTCTCGCACTACCGGGAGATGGCGAAGGAGTACAACGCCCATATGACCTTCTTCCTCACGGGCATCTATCTGCTGCCCAAGAGCAAGAGGGACCTCTACCACCCGCCGATGCACCCGGTGGGCTCGGCCGCGATCGACTTCCCCACCGACCAGCACATCCGGGACACGCTGGAGCAGCTCCGCCTGGCCTACGAGCAGGGCAACGACATCGGCACCCACTTCAACGGCCACTTCTGCGAGGCCAAGGGCGGCGGCGACTGGAGCGTCGCGCAGTGGAAGAGCGAGATCGACCAGTTCTTCTCCTTCGTCGAGAACTGGAAGACCAACACCGGCTACACCGACATCCCGGCCCTGCCCTTCGACTTCAAGAAGGAGGTCGTCGGCGGCCGCGCTCCGTGCCTGGAGGGCCAGCCCAACCTCCTGAAGGCGCTGAAGGGTTACGGCTGGAAGTACGACGCCAGCTCCCCGGGCGACTTCCAGATATGGCCCACCAAGAAGGACGGCCTCTGGGACTTCCCGCTCGAACTGCTCCCCTACGGGGACAACATCCAGGCCCTGTCGATGGACTTCAACTTCCTCTACAACCAGTCGGGCGGCGCCACCCAGGGAGACCCCGCGAAGTTCGCCGACTGGGAGAAGAAGACCGTCGACTCGTACATGGCCGGCTTCAACCGCGTCTACTACGGCAGCCGGGCGCCCCTGTTCATCGGGAACCACTTCGAGAACTGGAACGGCAGCATCTACATGAAGGCGATCGACCAGATCATCCCGAAGATCTGCACCAAGAAGGGCGTCAAGTGCGTGTCCTTCAGGGAGCTTTCGGACTGGATGGACGTTCAGTCGCCCCAGACTTTGCAGCAGTTGCGCAGCCTGGACCCGGCTCAGTCGCCCGACTGGTCCACGGTGGTCAAGTGACCTCCCGGGACTGGTGAACTAACCAAGTGCAACCCCCTTCACAGGAGCCACACATGGCGTGCGAAGATGCCCTCGCCCGGTAGGCGTACCGGCGTAGAGGGGAACACCATTGAAATCCAGAAAACTGAGCCGTAAGCGGAGCCGTACGGCCATAATCTCGGCGGCCGCCGCCTCGGTCGTCGCCGGCGTCGCCCTCGTGCCCAACTGGAGCGCGGGCGCTGCCGTCGTCGACGACCCGACCGTGAACGCCGCGACCAAGGCGACCTTCCAGAAGCTGGCCGACGCGGTCTTCACCGACCGCACCCAGGCGCTCGTCCACGGGGCCACGACGAAGCAGAGCACCTCGCGCTTCTCCGGCGACGTCCGCCTCTCCAGCACCCAGTCGCGCGACGAGAAGTCGGCGCTGAGCCAGCTGCGCGGCCGCCAGAGCAGCATCGCGAAGCTCGGCGAGACGTACAGCACGGGCGCCACCAAGGTCACGCTGGACGCGACCCGGGTGACCGGCCGGACGGCGAAGGCCGACGTCACCGAGACGACGACGCTGACGTACGCGAAGGCCACGGGGAACGAGCCGAAGACCACCGGCTTCCAGGCCCACCACGAACTGACCTTCAAGGCCGACCAGCAGGGCACCTGGCAGCTCTCGAACATCCAGGACACGGACACCGGCGGCCTCGCGGTCAACACGGTGGCCAAGCCCGCGGTCAAGGCGTCGCCCGCCCCGGCCGACGACGGCAACACCACGCCGGACGCGCCGCGCGCGGCCACCACCCGCAACCCGGTGGCGGTCCCGAAGACGAGCACGACGTACGACTACAAGGCGATGGCGGCGTACGCCGAGAAGTACTGGAACGTCTACAACACGGCCTACCCGGACTTCAACGGCCACGCGGACGGCGGCGACTGCACCAACTTCGTCAGCCAGTCCCTGAAGGCCGGCGGCTGGAAGCACGTCCCGGGCTACGTCTACGACTACACGAAGTGGTTCGGCACCGCCGACATCCAGTCGGACTCCTTCGTCGGCGTCAACGAGTGGTCCTGGTTCGCGCAGAACTCCAAGCGCACCACCCCGCTCGCCAACGTCTACCAGCTGGAGGTCGGCGACGTCCTCCAGATGGACTTCGACCGCGACGGCGCCAAGGACCACACGATGATCGTGACGGCCAAGAGCAACGGCGTCCCGTACGTCACGTACCACTCGAACAACACCCTGCGCAGGTCGGTGGCGAGCCTCATCGCGTCGTACCCGAACGCGTACTACTACGCGTACCGCACCTGATCCGCACCGCTTTCCCGTCGGCCCCCCGTCGCTTCCTCCGGTACGCGACCGGGGGCCGACGCGTGCTCAGTGCCCGGCGGTCCCGCGCTCCTCGCGGATCTGGCCGACCACCCGCGCGACCGTCTGCCGTACGGACTCGGTCTCCGTCAGGAAGTGCCAGTAGTCGGGGTGGCGGCCCTCCAGCGTGGTGATCGCGCGGTCGAGGCGTGCCACGGCGTCGTCGAGCGGGCGGGCGTGGCGTGGTTCGGGTGTGGTGCGGCCGGACATCGCGAGGCGCTGGGCGTCGCGGATGGCGAAGCGGGTGCGGTCGATCTCCTGCTGGGGGTCCTTCTGTACGGCGTTCAGCCGGCGCAGCCGGTCACCGGCGGCCGACACGGCCTCGTCGGTGGTGTTCAGCAGCGCCCGGACGGTCGACAGCAGGGACGTGGCGTCCGGCCAGCGCTGCGCGTCCCGGGCGGCCTGCGCCTCCTTCAGCTTCAGCTCGGCCTGCCGTACGTTCTCCCCGGCCTGGTCGGGGACGTGCTGGAGGTCCTGCCAGCAGGCGGCGGAGAAGCGGCGCCGCAGCTCGCTGAGCACCGGGTCGACCTGACCGGCACGGGTGGTGAGCGCCTGGGCGCGGGTGCGGAGGGAGACGAGCCGGTGGTCGATCTCGGCGGCCCGCTCGGGCAGCCCGTCGGCCTCGGCCCGGATGGCCTCCGCCTCCCGGGCGACCTGCGTGGCCCGCTCCAGCGTCTGCGGTACGCCGTGCTGTCCCGCGCCCTGGTTCAGCTTCGTCAGCTCCGGCCCGAGCGCGGCGAGCCGGGCGGCGAGATCGTCGGCGCGCAGCCCCGACGCCCGCACGGCGTCCAGGGCGTTGGAGGCGGCGAGCAGTGCCTGCCGGGCGCGCTCGACGGCGGGGGCGAGCCGGGCGAGCTGCGTCTCGGCCTTGCCGAGCAGCGGCCCGAGCCCGCTCTCGAACCGGTCCAGTTCCTGCTTGACCTGCCCCAACTGGTCCTTGGCGGCGGTCAGTTCGGTGCGGGCGCGGTTCGCCGCCGCGGCCTCCAGGTCGTCGCGGTCGAGGTCGTGCGCGTCGACGGCGTTGATGTACCGGCCGCTGGCCTCGTCGATACGGCGGCCCAGCGCCTCGAAGTCGGTGACCGCGCGGCGGGCGGCCGGCGAGTCGTCGACCGCGGTGATGGTGTCTATCGAGATCCGCAGATCCCGCTGGGCGGTGTCCAGCTCGTAGAACGCGGCCGCCGCGGCGTCCTTCGCCGCCTGTGCCTCGGCCCGCTGACTCTCGGCCCGCCCGCCGAACCAGCGCCGGGTGCCGCCGCCGGCGAAGGTGGCGGGGAGCGCGAGCACACCGACCAGCAGCGGCAGGCTCATGACCGTAAGGGTGTCGAGCGCGGCACGGGCGGCGGCGGAACCGCGCCGGGGCCGTGTGAGCGGCGAATACGGCTGCGCTGGTGTCGCCGTCACATCCCTCTCCCGTGTCTTCCATCCTGACCGCTGTCATTCTCCCACCGGTAGAGGACGAACACACGGGCCGGTCAGTTCGCGTTCCGCACCGTGACTTTCCCATCGCCGGTGTGGGCGGTCACCACATGAGAACTTGACGAGTCCCGGGGCACCGACACATCCACTCCACCGTCCCCGGTCCTGGTCGTCACCCGGTACTCGGCGGCCCCCTTGGGCAACGCGATCGTCACCGACCCGTCACCGCTGCGGGACTCCACCAGGTCCGGTACGACCCCGAGTTCCAGGTGCACCGACCCGTCACTGGTGGTCGTGCGCACCTCCCGGGACGACACCTCCGCGTGCACGGACCCGTCCCCGGTGTGCAGGGTCAGCGGCCCGGTGGAGTCGGTCACATGCACGGAACCGTCGCCCGTCCGCACATTCAGCGCGTCCTTGAACCCACGCGCCCGCACACTCCCGTCCCCGTCCTCCACCTTCACGGTGACCCCGCGCGGCACCTCGATCCGGTGCTTGGCCGAACAGTCGGCGACCACCCCGGAACACTTCAGCCGCAGCACCAGCCGGTCACCCTTCATGGCCCAGGTCACCTTGGGATCCGAGCCGATCGCCACGCTGCCCTGCCACCACCGGGTGACCTCGATCTTCCCCGCCGGATTGGAGTCCGCGGCGACGACCTCCAGCGCGGAGTCGTCCGAGTCGATGGTGAGGGTACGGCCGGGCAGCGCGAAGGTCCGCTGATCGGGGTGCTTGTCGTCACCGGCGGAAGCACCGGCGCACGCGGTGACACCGACGAGGAGCAGGGCGAGGCCGCCGGTCGCGGCGAGGACACGGCGGGTGCTGCGGGTGCGGGTCACGATGGTTTCCCCCTGGGACGGTCGCGGAGTCCCGATGACTCCTACGGCTCCCTTCGACCGTAGAGAGCGGCGCCCGGCGGGGGCATCCGGCGCGCTCCCGGACCCGGGGTGGGGAAAACCCCCGGGAGCCGAGCCCTCGGGAGCCCTCGGGGATCCCCCGGTACATCTCCGTGGCGATACGGGTTTGCAGGACAGGCCCCCCGGCAATGTAGGCTGTCGACTCGTCCTGGGCGCGTAGCTCAGGGGTAGAGCGTCGCCCTTACAAGGCGAATGTCGGCGGTTCGAAACCGTCCGCGCCCACCAGGATAAGCAGCAGGTCAGAGGCCTTTCGGGGAGTTCCCCGGGAGGCCTCTTTCCGTGGCCGGAGTCCACTGGGAGTCCACATCCCCGTCGAGGATGCGCCGCACGGCGGGTCGCAGCCCGCTCTCCGCCGGGCTGACGAGGATCGCCGGGATTCCGAGGGCCTCGGCGCCGCCGACATCGGCCACCGGGTTGTCACCGACCATCCAGACCCGCTCGGGAGACCCGGCCCGTTCCAACGCGGCCTCGAAGATCCGGCGGTGCGGCTTCTCCCACCCGACGAGCGAGGAGTTGACCACGGCCGCGAAGTGCCGGCCGAGCCCGAGATCCCGAAGCAGACCATCCAGTTCCGGCACATGATTGCTGACGATGACGTGGAGCCACCCGGCGCCGGCGAGTTCTTCGAGCGCGGCGGGGCTGTCGGGGAAGACGGTCCAACGGCTCGCGTCGATGTAGTGGTCCCGCACCCTGCTCGCGGCGAGGGCGGCCAACCGGTCCTCGACACCCGCCCCGGCATACGCCTTCACGAAGAGCGGCCGCAGAGCGTCCCACCACGCGTCGGGGCTGTTCAGGCCGGGATGCCCGGTCTCCGCGCGATGCCAGGGAAAACCGTCACGCAACCCGGGCGCCACATCGGCCCCGACCACGCCATGCCCGGGCGCGACCTCGTCCAGCGCCTCCACCAGGCACCCACGCCACCTGCCGCCCCGGAACGCCAGGGTCCCGTCGAAGTCCCACAGCACGACGCTTCCGGTCACGTAAGGCATCCTACGGAGCGTGCCACCGGGCGCGGACAAGGAGACCCCACCCGTGGAACAGAGCGTCACCGGCCCGCCGTTCGACCTGGACGACCTGATACCCGAACTCGCGGTCCACGCCCGGCGGACGAGCCCTGGCCCTCCTGCGCACAACGGGGACACCACGTCCCGCCCCACGACAGGAACCCGGCCGGACGGTCCCCATGGTGCCGGTCGTCCAGCTCTTCGCCCGTGAGGTCCCTGAACTCCCGTTCCCGGAAGGGACGGACGTGCTCCAGCTGCTCCGGTGCCCGCTGATCCACCCTGCCGACCAGGCGTACGCGGCACTGCCGAAGCTCCGCTGGCGCGACGAGGCGGAGGTCCTCGCCACCGGCGTGCTCCGGGACATCCCCGCCCCGCAACAGGGCGAGTATGACGAGGAGTTCATCCCCAGCCCTTGCACCGTGTCCCCCACCGCGGTGATCGAGTACCCCGACTGGGCCGGCGACTGCCCGGTGACCGCCAACCGGTGTGGCATTCCCGGCTGTTGTGACGTGGCGTACTTCCGCTCGACGGTCTCGGCGTGCCGTGGTGGGGAGTTGGGGTCGTGGCGGGTGACCGTATCGGTCATTCTGGTCCGGCCCTGTCGCGGTTTCCGGGGATGCTGGGCAGGATGGTCACATGAGCAGACCTCGCACCGGATCCGGCGCGGCCGCGACCGGCTCCGTGTTGTCCCTCTGGTCCAAGGACTCGGTGCTGTCGATCGGCTCGGTGGGGTCGGTGCTGTCCATCGGGTCCGTCGGGTCGAGCCTGTCCGTGGGGTCGATCGGGAGCGCGCTGTCGGTCGGTTCGATCGGCTCGGCCCTGTCGCTGGTCTCGGCCGGGTCGTGGCTGAGCACGGGGTCAGTACTGTCCGCGCAGTCGCGGTGGTCGGTGCTGTCGTGGCGGTCCACGCGCGGGTTCCGGGCGGTCGGTGTCGGTGCCGTGGGGGCGGTGGGGGCCGTGACGGTCCTTTTGGTGGCCCAACGGGCGCTGCGGAAGCCGTAGTTGAGGCGGGACTGCCCGCATCTGTGATCGCCGCCCGGCGGTTGCTCCGGCGATCCAAAGCTTTACGTCAACTCGCCAAGGCTTAAGTCGACTTGGGTCGCCCCGGTCGTCCTGGTCGCCCCGGTCGTCCCGGTCCCCTCAGTCGTCCTTGCCGTCCTTGCCGTCCTTGCCGTCCTTGCCGTCCGTCGGAGGCGTCTCGTGGGCGTGCTTCAGCCGCATCCGGCCCTCCACGCGCTCCGTCGCCGCGACCTCCGTCCAGAAACGGTGGCCGCTGACGAAGACCGCGAGTTCGTGCTCGCGCTGCCGGAGCTTCTCCACCTCGGCCTGTTCGTCGGGCGTCCAGCCGGGGGACGCGGGGCGCTCCACCTTGCGCCAGCCGCCCACGTCGCTGAACCCGTCCAGGGGCTCGACCGACCAGGGCAGCCGCTTCAGCAGGGCCGACAGCTCGTTCCGGACCTGATGCAGCTCCTCCTGACCGGCGAGGAGGTCACTCGGGAAGTCATAGGTCGTAGCCACGCGCTAATGCTACGCCTGTTCGAATTTGGGTCGCGAGTTCCTTGGGGGACTTCACACGATCGGGTTGGGGGCGGTGTTGCTACGGTCGCCGGATGGAGCGGTGGGACGAGGGCGGCGTGCGGGCTCGGATACGGGAGCTGGCGGCACGGGACCCGGACCGGTCGCGCTTCGGGGCGGACACGCACCGGTACGAGCTGTCGCCCGCGCTGCCGGAGGCGGAGGTCAGGGCATTCGAGGTGGTCCACGGCATCGACCTGCCGGCGGAGTACCGGTCTTTCGTCACGGAGGTGGGTGACGGACCTGCCGGTCCCGGCCACGGGCTGATGCCGTTGGCCGCACCCCGCCGCCTCGGGGTCGGCGAGGAGTGGGAGTGGGCCGTGGACGACGAATGGGAAGAGGACCGACAGCCGGGCCGGCTCGCCGGGCCGTTCCCCCTCACCGAACCCCTTCCCGGCCGCATCGGCCCGTCGGCCCGCGAGCTGACCCCGGGCACGCTCATGCTGGCCGACGAGGGCTGCGGCAGCTACGTCAGGCTGATCCTGAACGGTCCGCGAAGGGGTGAGCTCTGGCGGCTCGACCCGGACTGGGGCGGCTTCGTGCCGGTGAGCCCGGATTTCCGTACCTGGTACGCCGAGTGGCTGCGGCGCCCGGTGGGCCGGAGTTGACGGAGCCGGGTGTCAGTGGGTCCGCCTAGTGTGCTCGGCATGGACGTGGAACTCGTACGGCTCCAGCCCTGGGGTGAGGGTGACTTCTGGTTGCTGGAGCGGAACAACAGCCTTGAGATGACCGCCCACTTGGGGGGTCCCGAGAGTGCGGCGCAGCTCGATGCCCGGCATCGGCGGTATCTCGGGTTGGAGCGGGGGCGCATGTACCGGGTCGAGTTGGCGGGGAGCGGGGAGACCGTCGGCTCGATCGGGTTCTGGGAGCGGGAGTGGCGGGGGGAGTCGGTGTGGGAGACCGGGTGGGGTGTCCTGCCCGAGTTCCAGGGGCGTGGGCTTGCCGCCCGGGCGGCCCGTGCCGTGGTCGCGGAGGCGCGGGCCGCCGGGTGGAACCGGTATCTGCATGCCTTTCCGGGCGTCGGCCATCCCGCGTCGAACTCGGTGTGCCGGAAGGCTGGGTTCACCCTGCTCGGTGAGGTGGAGTTCGAGTACCCCAAGGGGTGCTGGATGACCTCCAACGACTGGCGGGTCGACCTTCACGGGTGACCCCGTCGGTCGTTGGAGCGGCCCTGTCGGTCAGTTGGCGGTTTGGGTCTCCAACTCCCTTACCAGCCTTGCCGTTACCGGTACCGCGATGTCCTGTCGTTCCGCCGCCCGCAGCAACGCCCCGCCGATCGCGTCCAGTTCGAGCGGGCGGCCCGCCTCCGCGTCGCGCTGCATCGACGACTTGGTCTGCGGAGGGAAGGTGTCGTAGCGGGCCAGTGCGCCCGCCGCGTCCGACGGGCCGCCGTACGAGCGGCTCACCGCCGCCGTCTCCTCCAGCAGGGCCGTCAACTCCTCGCGGTGGCGCGTGCGTACGTCGCCCAGGGGGAGGGCGTAGCGGGTGGTGAGGAGGGCGAGGGGGCCAGGAAGGTCATCTTGGCCCAGAGCGCGGCCGTCTCGTCGGGCAGGACCTGGGTCGCGGGGCCGGCTTCGCGCAGTGCCTCCGCCAGGGTGTCCAGGCGGGCGCGGGGGACCGGGTCGCCTGTCAGGTCGATCTCCGCGAACGGGCTGCCATGGTCAATCACCCCTGGAGCGGTGCGAGTTGACTCGACCCGGATGATCGCGGGGGCCACCCGGGCGGGGGTGTGGCGGGCGCGCAGGTGTGTCGGGTGTTCTACGCCGTTCAGGAACGGGACGAGGAGGCCGTCGCCCAGGGTCTTCGCCGGGACTCGGGTGAGGGCCGCGTCCAGGGTTGTCGCCTTGACCGTGATCAGGCAGGCGTCCACCGGTTCGCGTAGTTCCGTGTCCGCCTCCACCGGGGCGGTGAAGTCGCCGAAGCGGGCGCTGTGGACCTGGATTCCGTTCGTACGGAGGGTGTCGGCCGTTTCTGCTCCGGCCAGGCAGATCACTCGGTGGCCGGCGCGGGACAGCAGCGCCGCGAGCAGGCCGCCTACGCCGCCGGGGCCCAGTACCGCCACGGTGAGTTCGTTGTTCGCCATGTTGTGCGTCCTTTCGTCGGTCGGCCCCGTGCGTGGTGACGGTGGCCGCCTCGGAAAGGATCATCGCAGGTGTGTTCGGGAGAGGGGCGGCGGTATCGCTTGCGGCGCGGGAGACTGGGGGTATGTGCCGCAGTATCAAGACGCTTCGACCGCCTGTTCTGCCCGACGAGGCCACGGAGGAGGAGATTCGCGCTGCCGCGTTGCAGTACGTGCGGAAGGTCTCCGGGTTCCGGGCGCCTGCCGCGCACAATCGTGAGGTCTTCGACCGTGCGGTTGATGTGATTGCGGAGGCTACGGCTGAGTTGCTGGCGGGGCTTGAGGTGAGGGGGGCGGGCGCTTCGCGGGGAGCGTAGTGATCAAAGCGCGGGTCGGTGGGGGCTGGTCGCGCAGTTCCTCGCGCCCCTGAAAAGCGGATGCGCGCCCCTGATCTGTAGCGAAGCCGTGTCCCTGGAAACGGATGCGCGCCTCTGGGTCGTGGTGAATCCGCGGGTCGGTGGGGGCTGGTCGCGCAGTTCCCCGCGCCCCTGAAAGACGGATGCGCGCCCCTGATTCAAAACGGACGCGCGCCTCAGGTCCGTGGTGAATCCGCGGGTGGGTGGGGGCTGGTCGCGCAGTTCCTCGCGCCCCTGAAAGACGGACGCGGGCCCCTGATTCGTCGCGAAGCCGTGTGCCTAGAAGCGAACGCGCGCCCCCGATCCAAAACGAACCCGCGCTCCCGCGCGGTAGCGAACCGCGCCCCGAGCCGCAACGAACCCGCGCTCCCGCGCCGCAACGAACCCGCGCTCCCGCGCCGTAACGAACCCGCGCCCCCCTGCCGTAACGAACCCGCCCCTAAGGCGCGCTAACCTCCGCCGCAACCCCCGGCTGCCTCCGCATTACGAACGCCGCGCCCGCGCCCGCCCCGAACAACGCCAGCAACGAAACCCCCGTCGCCAGCCAGGTCGTGCCGAGCCACTGTGCCCCGTAGTAGCCCAGCGCCACGCTGTATGCCGCCCAGGACAGGCCCGCCAGGGCTGACCAGGGGAGGAAGTCCCGGGCTCGGCGGTGGGCGGCGCCTGCGCCGAGGGAGACTACCGAGCGGCCTGCGGGGGCGAAGCGGGCCAGGATGACCAGGGCTCCGCCGCCTCGGGCGAGGGCGAGGCCGAGACGTTCCTGCGCGGTGGTGAGGCGGCGGGAGCGGGAGATCGCGCGGTCCAGGCGGGCGCCGCCGCGCCAGGCGAGCCGGTAGGCGACCAGGTCGCCCAGGACGGACGCGGTGGCCGCGCACGCGATCAGCGCCAGGATGCTGGGGACCTCGTGCGGGACGGGAACCGCGTCCGCCGCCGCACCGGTGCCCGCTGCCGCCGCCGTCGCGGCCGCGATGACCAGGACACCGCTCGGCAGAACCGGCAGGAACACATCAAGGAGTACGGACAGGGCGACCATGGCGTAGATCCATGGGCTGCCGGTCAGCGACCCCACACTCTCGAACAACGCGTCTCCCCGTGAACTCCCCCGTGGGCCGCGGCAAAGACGGCCAGTGACAGCCATACAGCGTACGCCTGGGTGGGTACAGGAGATTCACGGGGGGCGCGTGTGATCCGCACAGCGCGTTCACCCGGCTGCCCTGTCCCGAGGGGCGGGGCGGGCCCGCGTCCCGTAGCAACTTAAAGGGGATCCAAACGCACCCAAAGGCATCTGAACGTTAGGAACGGTACACATCATGGTGGCAGGCATATGTGCGGGCGCCGTCGTCGCGGCCCTTCTGGCGAGCGGCGGAGGCGGCTCCGGCGTCGGCACCGGCGCCCCTGACGGGTACTGGATGCGGACGGACGCCCGGTTCGCTCCGGTCGGCGCCCTCGTGCCGTCGGCGGCGGTTACGTATGACGGGAAGCTGGTCCCGGCTGCTGCCTGGATCCAGGTCAGTCAGCACATCGCAGTCAGTGGTGCTACGACCGTGCGGCTGAAGGTGGACGGGATGGTGCCGGGGCACGCGTACGGCGTCCACGTGCACCAGAAGCCCTGCGGTGCCGACCCGGCCGCCGCGGGCGGGCACTTCCAGCACAAGCCGTCCACGGACCCGGCCGCCACCAACGCCGACAACGAGGTCTGGCTCGACTTCACCGCCGACGAGCACGGTGCCGCCGAGGCCAGTGCCCAGCACGACTGGGGCTTCCGGCAGGGCGAGGCGTCCTCCGTCGTCATCCATGACATGCCGGGCAGCCGCGTCCGCGCGGCCTGTTTCACCGTGCCGTTCGGCTGGGCTCCCTGACGCGGCTGCCCGGTGTCCCTGGGAGGGGGCACCGGGCAGCCGCTCAGTGGGTCCTCAGTGGGTCAGGCGGCTACCGGTGTCTGGTCCGCCGACGTCCGCCCCGGGGCCGCCGTGGCGGACCGCCTCGCGAACAGCCGGTCCACGCCCAGCGCGCCGGAGCCCGTGAACACCAGCAGCAGGAACGCCCAGCAGAACATCGCCGAGGCCTCGCCGCCGTTCTGGATCGGCCACAGGGCCGCCTGCTGGTGGACGTCGAAGTACGCGTACGCCATCGAGCCCGAGGTGATCAGCGCGGCCACCCGGGTGCCGAGGCCGAGCAGGACGAACGTGCCGCCGACGAGCTGGATCACGGCCGCGTACCAGCCGGGCCAGGTGCCCGCGTCCAGGGTGCCGCCGTCGGTGCCGGCCGCGCCGCCGAGGACGCCGAAGAGCGAGGCCGCTCCGTGGCAGGCGAAGAGCAGGCCGACGACGATCCGGAACAGGCCGACGGCGTACGGCTGGGCCTTGTTGAGGTGTCCGTTGATGTGAGGGGTCACGTGGGGGGTGCTCCTTCGGTCGGGCCGGTCCGGGTCGCGGACCGGTCTGGGGACGAGCCGAGTGAGCGATCAACGTTAGGTGAACCTAATCAATGCTTGCAAGTTCAACATTTGGCCACCGTTCAGCTTCCGTTTGCGGTTCCGGTTCGTCCGTCGCCGCACGTAGAACCGCTCTCGCCACCGCGTCGGCATCCGAAAGCGTGACCGAATCCACCCCTGGACGAGCACCCGCCGCGGTCACCCAGTGCACGCCCTCCGTGGGCACCCCGAACGCGAACCGCCGTGTGTGGACGGCTCCTTGACGGTCGATCAGACGGTACGGGCGTGGTGTTACGTCGAGTCCTCCCGTTTCGTAACCGTCCACCGTGTGCGGCCGGCACCGGCCCGTCCGCAGCAGGCGACCGAGCAGGTCGTCGGCGGTGCGGCGCAGGTCCGGTTCGGGCAGTCGCGCCTCTATGAGGGTTGTCACACGCACCGCCGAGTCCGGTACCACCGGTGAGCGCGCCACCCAGGCGCCGTCCGCCTCCCGCACCTCCAGCCGCGGCCCGAGCACCTCCACCACGCCCGCCTCCACCAGCGCGGCCAGCTCCTCGATACGGCGCCGGGGCGGGCCGATGGACAGGAACGCGTTGAGCGGCGTGTACCAGCGGTCCAGGTGGTCACGGCGGGAGGTGCCGGCCAGACCGCCGTGGTCGACGACCAGCCGGAGTTCGTTGCGCAGATCGCGCAGCACGTCCAGCGCCGCCTTGAGCGGGCCGTCCACATTGCCGAGCGCCGCGTGCTCGGCGTCCTCGCGCAGATACGCCAGCAGCCAGTCCCGCCAGGCGGTGGGATGCGCGAGATCGGCTTCCGTGTACGGGCGGGACAGCCGGTCCCAGTTCCAGCGGTCGGCGGCCGCTATCCCGAACTCGTCGAGCAGCAGGGCCTCTTGGGGGTCCCGGTGCGGGACGGCGAGGAAGCGCTCGGTGAAGTCCATGTCCGTCGACTCGGGGTGGCGGGAGGGTCGTAGCAGCGCCGTGTAGTAGACCGTCTCGACCTCCTTCGCCACCAACGGCCATATCTCCGTGCGGAATTCGGGCGGCTCGGCCGAGTCGGCGCGTTTGCGGAAGGCGGATATCGCCTCGGGGGTGAGGACTTGGGGGGTGTGGCGGCCGTAGGGGCCCTTCGCGTTGTCGCCGCGGGCCTGGTAGGGGATGCCTCGGCGTGAACCGGCGTACAGGCGGGGCTCGTTGCCCGAGGGGACGTAGCGCAGGCCGCCGTTCTCCGTGCGGGTGAAACGGCCGCCCCTGCCCGTCGTCAACAGGGCTGTGTGGTCGAAGAAGTTGAGGCCCAGGCCGCGCAACAAGACTGGTTCGCCGGGCCGTACGACGGACAGGTCGACGTCGGCCGGGTTGGCGGGCGGGATGTGGCACAGGCCGTGGCGGTCGGCGTAGGCCGCCGTGCGCCGCTGGGGCGTGTCCGAGGTCGTCGGGAGGTGGCCCTGGGCCAGGACCACGGCCGAAAGGGCGGACAGGGTACGGCCGTTGTCGAGGGTGAGGGACTGGTGGCCGTCCGCCGTGTCGTCGAGGCGTATCGCGCGTGCCCTGTGCGTCGCGACCTGGACGGACTCGGGGGCCTCGCGGACCGTGCGGGCGAACACCCACTCCAGGTAGCGGCCGTAGTGCGCGCGGGTGGGGTAGTCGTCCGGGCCCAGTTCGGCGGGTGCCCACTCGTGCAGGCTCGGGCCGGGGCGGACGGGCCCCGAGCAGTCGACGCTGGCGTCGGTGAAGAGGGTCACCTGGGAGGCCACGGTGTTCATCAGCAGCTCGGGGGACTGCGCGGAGCGCCAGACGCGGCCGGGGCCCGGGGGTGCCGGGTCGACGACGTGGACGGTGAGCCGGGTGCCGGGCGGGAGGAGGTCCGGCGCGGAGGCGCAGAGGCGTTCCAGGACGCTGGTGCCGCGCGGACCGGCGCCGACCACGGCGACCGACACGGCGGCCGGGGCGGGGGGAAGGGCGGGGGCCGGGTCGCTGTCGGGCGCGTTCGCTGTAGACAAAAGGGGGACTCCCGGGCGTGTGGGGGCGCAATGGAGCAGACCGCCCACTGGGAAAGCGGACGGCCCGCCTCATCATGCCCCGACCGAGGTCAGGGGGGTGTCAGCGGGGACTCCTCCACGGTCTTCAGCGTCCCGTCCGCCCGCGCCTGCTCCAGCCGCAGCCGGGCCGAACGGCCGCGCAGGGTAAGGGTCATGAGCTGGTTGCCGAACCAAGGGCCGCCCGTCTTGCGCCACTTGACCGACGGGTCCGCGCACCGGCCGTGCCGGGCGAGGCGGCGGCCCAGGCCGCGGGCGACCGCGCTCCAGCCGAAGCGGAAGCCGACGCGTATGTAGGAGGGGATGGAGTTGTGGACGGGGGAGCAGGTGAGCTGGAGGACGCGGGAGACCACGGGCCCGGTCGGCTCTGAACCGGCGGGCCTCGTCTGCCACTTGGGCTCCGCGACGTACGCGTGATGTACGTCCCCCGACAGTACGAGCACCGACGCCGGTGCCCCCTCTCCCGTCCCCACCTCGGCGATCAGGTCGGCCAGGTTCTCGAACGACTCCGGGAACGCCGCCCAGTGCTCCAGGTCGGCCGCGCGGCGCAGCTTCTCGCCGAACTCGGCCCAGCGGGTGCCCCGTTCACCCCGGCACAGGGCAGCGTCCCAGGACTCGGCGTCGTGGACGAGGTGGGGCAGCAGCCAGGGGAGGGAGGTGCCGATGAGGAGGTGGTCGTAGGAACCGGGGTCCTTCAGTGCCTCGGTGCGCAGCCAGTCGGCCTCGCCGGGGTCGAGCATCGCGCGGTTCTGCTCGTCGAGGACGCGGGCCGCCCTGCTGTCCACCATCAGCAGGCGGACGCGGCCGAAGTCGCGCCGGTAGCTCCAGCGGACGGTGGCCGGGTCGGCGTCGGCGCGGCAGGCGAAGGCGCGGAGTTCGTCGGTGCCGTCGGGGATCTCGCGGACCGCCAAGTAGAGAGGATCCGCGGCGAGTTCGGCGGGGGAGAGGTTCCCGAGGTGCTGGTGGACCCAGTACGACATGAGGCCGCTGAGCAGTCGTTCGCGCCACCACGGGGTCTCCCGCATGTCCGCCAGCCAGGAGGCGGACGTGTTCCAGTCGTCGATCACGTCGTGGTCGTCGAAGATCATGCAACTCGGCACGGTGGACAGGAGCCAGCGGATCTCCGGGTCCAGCCAGGACTCGTAGTAGAGGCGCGTGTACTCCTCGTAGTCCGCGACCTCGCTGCCCGGCGGCTCGCGCAGGTCGCGGCGGGCGGAGAGCCAGCGGCGGGTCGCGTCGGAGACCTCGTCGGCGTAGACCTGGTCGCCCAACAGGACGAGTACGTCCGGGCGTTCGGCCTGCGGGTCGCGGGCGATGCGCGAGGCCAGCGAGTCCAGGGCGTCCGGGCCCACCGGGTCGTGGGCGTCGGCGGCCGGCGCGGCCCAGCGGCAGGAGCCGAATGCGACACGGACCGTACCGTCCGCGTCCGGGGTGTGGATCACCGACGGCGGGAAGGGGGAGTCGGGCAGCGGCCACACACGTGTGCCGTCCAGGAACACGTCGTACGGCGTCGAGGTCCCCGGTGTGAGGCCCTCCACCGGCACCAACGCGTAGTGGTGGCCCGCCACTTGGAAGGTCCGGGCGGTGCCGCCGGCGCCGTCCGCGCAGCGCACCTCGGCGGTGCACGGACGGCTCGCCTCGACCCATACGGTCGCGGACGAGCCGTCGGCGTAGCGAAGCAGTGGTCCAAGACTCAGTCCGGCCACGGTGATCACCTTCCTCCGTCGCCCCGTACGGTACGGAACGACGGAGGTCAGCGACTAGGTTCCGCGGATGACCACTTGCCTGCGGGGCTCAGCAGCCGCTGAGGACCGAGGTGAGCTTGGCCTTCTCGGCGGTGTCGACCGAGAGGTCGTAGTAGTACTTCACCTGGACCCAGGCACGCACGTAGGTGCAGGCGTACGAGGTGAGCGAGGGCATCCACTCGGCCGGGTCCTTGTCGCCCTTGGACTGGTTGACGTTGTCGGTGACCGCGAGGAGCTGCGGGCGGGTCACGTCGTTGGCGAAGGACTCGCGCTGGGCGGTGGTCCAGTTGCGGGCACCGGAGTCCCAGGCCTCGGCCAGCGGGACGAGGTGGTCGATGTCGACGTCGGAGGCGGCGGTCCAGGTGGCACCGTCGTAGGGGGAGTACCAGCTGCCGCTGGTGGCGACGCAGGCGGAGGTGGTGACGACGTTCGTACCGTCGCGCTTGAGGATCCACTCACGGGTGTTGCAGGTGCCGCTGATGGTGTCCCAGGTCGGGAACAGGTCGCGCTCGTAGCCGGTCCTGACCTCGGTGGCCACGGTGAGGGAGGCGAGGTAGGTGCGGGCGGTGGCGGCGCTGACCGGGGTGGGGAGGGCGGCGGAGGCGGTCGGGCCGTTGAAGAGTCCGGCGAAGGCTATGAGGCCGGTCAGTGTCGCGAGTATGCTGAGCCGTCGTCGACGCGCGTAGAACTTCGGCATACGAACTCCCTTGTGGTGTGGGGGTGTTGGAGTGCGAGCGGGGAAATGCTCGCGGTGCCGTGTTGCGGGGAGGTGTGCGTCCGGTAAGAAGCTAGTGACGTGCTCATGACACAACAAGGGGCGCGACGAGACTTTCCTCACGGGTGGGCGGGGCCGGTCCTCGCGTACAGTGGATGGCGCAGAAGGGGAGTAGCTCTTCGCCGGACCGTCGACATACTGCTCAGCTCGTCTGAGCCGGCGCCCGGAGGCAGGTCCATCGCGTGGATACGCGGGGATCGGCCAGCGAGACCTTCGGTAAAGCAGTGCACTAGTCGTTTTTCGTGTGCGCTGCCGTGCCGAGGTGTCCGCGGACAGCAATCACACTCTCGGTGGGGCGGCCCCGACCGATTGAGGAATTTTGATCAGCATCAGCGTGACGGCGCTCGTCTTCGGCGTCGTCTTTCTCGCCGAACTCCCCGACAAGACCGCGCTCGCCGGACTCGTCCTCGGCACCCGTTACCGTGCCTCGTACGTCTTCGCCGGTGTGGCCGCCGCGTTCCTGCTGCACGTCGTGCTCGCGGTGGCGGCGGGCAGCGTACTGACCTTGCTGCCGCAGCAGTTGGTGGCCGCGGTCACCGGTGTGCTCTTCCTGGGTGGGGCGGCGGTGCTCCTCTTCAAGAAGGGTGACGACGACGAGGAGGTCCGCGCGCCGAAGGACCAGTCCTTCTGGCGGGTGTCCGGTGCCGGGTTCATGCTCATCCTGGTCGCCGAGTTCGGTGACCTGACCCAGATCATGACGGCGAACCTCGCGGCGCGTTACGACGATCCGTTCTCCGTCGGGCTCGGTGCGGTGCTGGCGCTGTGGGCGGTGGCCGGGCTGGGCATCGTGGGCGGGAAGGCGCTGATGAAGCGGGTGCCGTTGGAGTTGATCACGCGGATCGCGGCGGTGCTGATGCTGGCGCTGGGGGCGTGGAGCTTGTGGGAGGCCGTCGCCGGGTGACGGGGCTCTGGTCGGTTCCGGGACGGCTCTGGTTCGGCGGGGTGAGCTGAACGGTGGGTGAACTGTTCCGGGGGGCGGTGGCGCGATGCCGGTCCTGTTTTGTACCGTAGGGAAACAAAGTGGTTCCCGTCCGTTTTCCCTGACCGGCGGACGGGGCCACCTTGTCCCTCCGGGGGTTGACCCGCGTTCTACTCTCCCGTTCCTTGGAGCCTGCCGATGACGGCCACCACCGTGCTCACCGCCCGTGCCCTTCTGCTGGACATGGACGGCACCCTTGTCGACTCGCATGCCGTCGTGGAGCGGATCTGGCGGCGTTGGTCCGAGCGGCATGGGTTGAACGCGGACGAGGTCATGAAGGTCGTGCATGGGCGGCAGGGGTATGCGTCGATGGCGCTGCTGCTGCCGGGGCGGCCGATGGAGCAGAACCATGCGGAGAACGCCCGCATGCTGGCCGAGGAGACCGCTGACGTCGAGGGTGTCGTCCCGATCCCTGGGGCGCCGGAGTTTCTGGCGTCGCTACGGGGGCTGCCGCACGCGCTTGTCACGTCGGCGGATGTCGCGTTGTCCACGGCGCGGATGGGGGCGGCGGGGTTGGAGTTGCCCGAGGTCCGTATCACCGCCGAATCCGTCGGCGCGAGCAAGCCTGATCCCGAGGGGTTTCTGAAGGGGGCCGCCGAGTTGGGCGTTGCGCCCGCGGACTGCATTGTCTTCGAGGACTCCGGGGCGGGTATTGCGGCGGGGCGCTCCGCGGGGATGCGGGTGGTGGGGGTTGGGCCGCAGGCCGGGTTCCATCGGGCGGATGTGGTGGTGCGGGATCTGCGTGCGGTGCGGGTCGAGGACGCGGGGGGCGGGGAGATTCGGCTGCACGTGGGCTAGGAGGTCACGTGAGGTGAGGGGTGCGCGTCCGGTTGTGCCGCCTTGGGTTGGTTCGCGGGTACTGCGCCGTGGGGGCTGGTCGCGCAGTTCCCCGCGCCCCTTTGGGGGGCTGCTCCTCGGGGGTGCCCTACGTGCCGTGCGTGACCCTGGCACTCCCTGCACGGCCCGGCGCCTTTCAGTTCCCCGCACCCAAATCCCCTAGGGGCGCGGGGAACTGCGCGCTCAGCCCCCACTCACCCGCACCCCGCACACAGCCCAAACCACCCAGCCGCGAGCCCCGACGCCTCTCAGCTCCCCGCACCCAAATCCCCTAGGGGCGCGAGGAACTGCGCGCCCAGCCCCCACCCACCCGCACCCCGCACACAGCCCAAACCACCCAGCCGCGAGCCCCGGCGCCTCTCAGCTCCCCGCACCCCACCCCCCCAGGGGCGCGAGGAACTGCGCGCCCAGCCCCCACCCACCCGCACCCCGCACACAGCCCAAACCACCCAGCCACAACCCCGGCGCCTCTCAGCCGCCCCCAGCCAGCGCCGCGTCACGGCTCAGTGGTCTCCGATTCCAGCCGCGCCCGCGTAGCCGCCCCGTACACCCCCAGCGTGTCGGATGTGATGCCGCGGGCCAGTTGGTAGGTGCGTACCGATGTCTGGACCTGTTTGTCGAAGATGCCGTTGTCGGGGCCGGTGTAGAGCCTCAACTGGGTCAGGCGGAGCTGGAGTTCGGTCACCTCGGGGCCTTCGTCGCCGCGTTGGAGGACCGGGGCGGGGGTGGTGCTGCTCTGGCGGTTCGTGGCGGAGGCCGTTGACGCGGTGGTGGTGGGGGCCGGGGTCTTGCTGGCGTTCGCGGACTGCGATGCCGTAGCCGACGGGGTCGATGACGCCGTCGGTGACGGGGTCTCGCTGGGTGACGGGGTCGGGGACGCCGACGTCGGCCGGACGGACGTGGAGCTGGTTGTGGACGGTGTGGCCCGTGCCGTGCTCTTCGACGCCGTCGGGACGCTTCCCCGTACGTCCTGGGGGGCCGCCTCGTCCCGTGACGGGGGCTCGTACGAGAACATGCCGCTCGCGAAACCCGCCACCGCGGCCACCGCCACGACGGCTCCCGTGACGGCGAGGAGGACGGTGCGGCGGCGGCGCGGGCGGTCCTCGTCGTCCGTCGGGGGTTCCGGGGCGGCCCCGGCGCCCTCGCCGCTCCCGCCGTCCGCGAACAGGCTCAGGTCCGTCGGGACGGGGGCCGTGTCCGACGGTGATCGCAGAGTGGGGAGGACCGATGTCTCCGCCTGAGAAACCGGTGCGGCCGGGTTCGGCGGCACCGCTCGCAGCAGCATCGTCTCCTCGACCGCCGGGAGCTGCTGGGTCTCACCCTCGGGAGTCGTCGGTGTCGCCGGTGCGGGCGGCCGCTCCTGCGCGGGGCTGTCCAGTTCCACATACGGTCTGATCCGCAGCGGGTCGAAGTCCTCCGCCGCTGCCGCCTCCGCCGTGCGCGCGTCGCGCAGCGCGTCGGACGCCCGCTGGGTGCAGGCGCAGGACGGGGAGCCGTCGGCTGCCCGGGGTGCCCCGCACTGCGGGCATATGTGGCCCTTCGCCTCGTTCACGTGTTCGTCCCTCCCCGTCGAACTCCAGAGGTTATGCGGATCTCCTTCACGTCGTCTCCTCCGACCCCCGGAATGACAGCTTCCAAACGGACTCAACAGGCCGTAACCCGCCATACCGATCACCATGGATGTGTAACGAGAGCCGCAGGAGGTCTTCATGGCCGACGATGCGCACGGTATGACGGGGAATGTGCAGGACGCGCAGCCACCGGAGAGGCCCCCGCAGCGGGGCGGTTCCGCCCAGGAACACGTGTCGGGCAACGTCCTCGTCTCGATCGGGGCGCTGCTCCTCGGGCTGCTGCTCGCCGCCCTCGACCAGACCATCGTGTCGACCGCGCTGCCGACCATCGTCAGCGATCTCGGTGGGCTGGAACACCTGTCGTGGGTCGTCACCGCGTATCTGCTCGCGTCGACCGCCGCGACCCCGCTCTGGGGCAAGCTCGGCGACCAGTACGGGCGGAAACGGCTCTTCCAGATCGCGATCGTGATCTTTCTCGTCGGGTCCGCGCTGTGCGGGGCCGCGCAGAACATGCCCCAGCTGATCGGGTTCCGGGCGTTGCAGGGGCTCGGCGGCGGCGGGCTGATCGTGCTGTCGATGGCGATCGTCGGGGATGTGGTCTCGCCGCGCGAACGCGGGCGCTACCAGGGGCTGTTCGGGGCCGTCTTCGGCGCTACGAGTGTCCTCGGGCCGCTGCTCGGCGGGCTGTTCACCGAGCATCTGAGCTGGCGCTGGGTCTTCTACATCAACCTCCCCGTCGGAGTCGTCGCCCTCGCCGTCATCGCGACCGCCCTGCACATCCCGCGCAGGTCGACCCGGCACGTCATCGACTACCTCGGCACCTTCCTCATCGCCGCGGTCGCCACCTGCCTGGTCCTCGTCGCCTCCCTCGGCGGCACCACCTGGGGCTGGGGATCGCCGCAGATCATCGGGCTCGCGGTGCTGGGTGTGGTGCTGATCGGGGCGTTCGTCGCCGTGGAGCGGCGGGCCGCCGAACCCGTCCTCCCGCTCAAGCTGTTCCGCGTCCGCACCTTCACGCTCGCCGCCGTCATCAGCTTCATCGTCGGCTTCGCGATGTTCGGCGCGATGACCTATCTGCCGACCTTCCTCCAGGTCGTGCAGGGCATCACCCCGACCATGTCAGGCGTCCACATGCTGCCGATGGTGTTCGGCATGCTGATCTCGTCCACCGCCTCCGGCCAGATCGTCAGCCGCACCGGCCGCTGGAAGGTGTTCCCCATCGCGGGCACCGGCATCACCGCCCTCGGCCTGCTCCTGCTCCACCGCCTCGACGAGGGCAGTTCCACCGCCGAGATGAGCGCGTACTTCTTCGTCTTCGGACTCGGACTCGGCCTGGTCATGCAGGTGTTGGTGCTCATCGTGCAGAACGCCGTCTCGTACGAGGACCTCGGCGTCGCCACGTCCGGCGCGACCTTCTTCCGGTCCATCGGGGCCTCGTTCGGCGTCGCCATCTTCGGCACGATCTTCGCGAGCCGGCTCGGCGACAAGCTCACGGATGCCCTCCGGGGCACCTCTCTGCCGCCGGGCGTCACCCCGGACGGCCTGGAGTCGGACCCGCGCGGAATCTCCCAACTCCCGTCCGCCGTACGCCCGGAGGCCCTGCACGCCTACGCCTCCTCCATCACCGACGTCTTCCTCTACGCCGCCCCCGTCGCCCTCGTCGGCTTCGTCCTGGCCTGGTTCCTCAAGGAGGACAAGCTGCGCGGCTCGGTCACGGCGCCGGACGTCACCGAGACCCTCGCCAGCAACCCCGTCCAACGGTCGTCGTACGACGAGGTGTGCCGCGCGCTGTCCGTGCTCGGCACGCGGGAGGGGCGCCGCGAGATCTACAAGACGATCACCGCGAAGGCGGGCTACGACCTTCAGCCGGCGGCGAGTTGGCTGCTGCTGCGGATCAGGCGGGACGGCTGGGCCGAGCCGGGTGTGCTCGCCGAGCGCAGCACCGTGCCGCTGCCCGTCATCCTCGCCGCCGTCCGTCAGGTCGAGGAGCGGCGGCTGGCCGTACGGGAGGGCCTCGACCTCCAACTGACCGACCAGGGGCGGGAGATGGCCGAGAAGCTCTCCCAGGCCCGCGAGGAGTCCCTCGCGGAGACGCTGGGCGACTGGTGGGGTCCGGACCGGCCCACCGACCTGATCCAGCTGGTGAAGGAGCTGAACGGGGAGTTGTGCGGCTCGGACAGCGAGCAGCCGCACAACGGGACGGCCGCGAAGCTCAGTTGAGGTCAGTCGAGGTTCTTGCGGAACCAGTGTTCCGCGTACGGGTCCTCGTTGTGCCGCCCGGTCTCCTCGTAGCCGAGCCGCGCGTACAGGGCGCGTGCCTCCACCAGGTCGTCGCGGGTGTCGAGGATCATCACCTTGGCGCCCAGCTCGCGGGCGGCGTCCTCGGCGGCCGTCACGAGCCTCGGGGCGCCGCCCCGGCCGCGCATGCCCTCGTGGACGAAGACCCTCGTCAGCTCGGCGGTCGTCGCGTCGAGGAGCCGTACGCCCGCCGATCCGGCTGCCGCACCCTCGTACCACCCCACCAGCAACTGGCCGCCGGGCGGGGCCAGTTCGGAGCCGGTGCGGGCGGCGATCTCCCGCTCCAGCTCGGCGGGGTCCGTCCGGCGGTTCTCGTGCAGCAGGTACCAGCGGTCGCTGACCTCGGTGTAGTACGCCCGCCAGAGCGCGGCGGCGACGGGGGAGTCGTAGGGTTCCGGGGTGATCGTCCAGGTCATGCCGCCATTGTCAGGAGCCGGTGGGGGAGCGGCGCAACCGGATATGGGTCACCTCGGGGGAGTCCAGGACCTGGGTCTTCTGCCACTCGATCTGCGCGTCGCCCACGTTGTCGAACAGCCGCCGCCCGCCGCACACGAGCACCGGCACGACATGCAGGAGGAGTTCGTCCAGCCACCCGGCACGGATGAACTGCTGGATCAGATCGGCGCCCCCGGCCAGGGAGACGTCCTTGTCACCCGCGGCCTCGCGGGCCAGCTCCAGCGCTCGGCCGGGACCCTCGGTGACGAAGTGGTAGGTCGTACCGCCCTTCTTCACCACCGACTCGCGCGGCTGGTGGGTGACCACGAACACCGGTGCGTGGAACGGCGGTTCGTCACCCCACGGGGTCTCCCCGCTGACGAACATCCCGTGCCCCATGACCACCGGACCCAGCCGCTCGATCCACTCGGCGAGCAACTCGTCGTCCGGGCCGCCCGCCCCGCCCGCCATCCCCTGCATCCTGCGGAAACTCCGCAGCCCGAACACCCACGTGTGCAGCCGCTCCCCGCCGATGCCCAGCGGATGCTCCCGCCCCGACTCCGGTCCCGCGATGTACCCGTCCAGCGACACGGCCAGCCGTGCGACGACCTCACCCATGACAACCTCCTCGATCGGTCCTTACCCGTGCGTCGAACGGGGCGGGGCGCAATCGACACACCGGCACCATGAATTCCGCCGAGGTGTGGCCGTCGTTTGAAGAGGGCCTTTGAGGCAACCCGGTAGAGGAACCGACCGACTACGAGAGCCGGTTGGCCCAGAACCCGGAAGGCACTCATGTCCACAGGCGTGATCATCGTTTTGATCGTGATCGTGGTCGGCGTGGTCGCTGCCGCGGCCGCCCTGGCGCTGCGTGCCCGAGGCGCGACCGGCGGCTCGGGCCTGAAGCGCCGCTTCGGGCCGGAGTACGACCGGACCGTGGCCCGGCACGACGGCGACGCGAAGGCCGCCGAGCAGGAGCTCGGGGCGCGCGTCCAGGAGCACGGTTCGCTGCGGGAGCAGCCGCTGGAGCCCGCGGCCCGTGAGCAGTACCAGGCCCGTTGGGCCTCCGCCCAGGAGCTCTTCGTCGACTCGCCCCGTCAGGCCGTCTCCGACGTCGACCAGCTGCTCGGCGAGGTCGCCGGAGCCCGGGGCTTCCCCGACGTCCAGGAGTACGAGAAGCAGCTCGACGCGCTGTCCGTGCACCACGCGGACCACGTCCACGGCTACCGGCGCGTGCACCGCGTCGTCACCGCGCGGACGAACGGCACACCGGAGAGCCAGGCCGGCACCGAGGAGATGCGTGAGGCCATGCTTGAGGCCCGTGCCCTCTTCGACGACCTGGTGAGCGACGACAGCCGCAACGGCAACGGCCACGGGCGTGGCGGCCGGCACTCGATCGGCGCATTCAACAAGCAGGCACTGAAGGGGAGTTGAGCTATATGAGCGACGCGATACGGCCGACCGGCGACAACACGGACGCGAACGCGAGCACGAACGCGGAGCGCGCCGACCGCAAGGAGACCGACAGGACCGACAGGACCGTGGACAAGACCGCCGAGCAGCGGGACGCCGAGAAGGCGTCGCGTGAGTCCGGGACCGGGTCCGGCGCCAAGCCGTTCGGCAGCAGGACCACCGACGACAAGTCGGCGCCGCGAGGGTCCGAGAAGGTGACTCCGCTCGGGTCGTCCGAGAGGACGCCGACGGCATCGACCCCGGCGGTCACTCCGTCGACGTCATCCACGTCATCCACGTCGTCGACGACCTCGCCGCGCGACACCGACCGGGCGATCCCGAGCCCGCGCACCGGCGACACGACCGGCACAGACCGCTCGGACCGCTCGGACCGCGCCGACCGCACCGAGCAGTCGGACCGCCCCGTCCACGCCCCCGAGCCCGCCCCCGCCGTCAGCACCGGTGCCGCCTCCGGCAACGGACGGCGCGTCCCGCAGGACGCCGAGAACGGCAGCCTGCTGCCGCACGACGAGAGCGACAAGTTCAGCCTGCGGCTGCAGCACGCGGTCACCGGGTTCGTCGACGAGCCCCGGTCCGCCGTGGAGGAGGCCGACCACGTACTCGAAGAGGTCGCCAACCGCTTCACGGAGGCCGTCACCAAGCGTCGCGCCACCCTGCACGGCTCCTGGGAGTCCAAGGGCACCGACGGCTCGGACGACACCGAGCAACTCCGCCTGGCCCTGCGGGACTACCGCGAACTGACGGAGCGGCTTCTCCACATGTGACCGGCCGAGGCCGCCGGTTCAGCCTTGTCCGTCGACCGCCCGGCGCTCCCGCCACTCCCGCGCGACCTCTTCGACGTCGTACGGCTTCATTCCCAGCGGGGGGCCGGGCGGCGGCTTGAACATCATGTCGCGGATCTTCACGTTGACTTCGGTGATGATCTGCCGTGCGATCCGCTCCGAAGGGGCCGAGTACGCCGCAGCAAGGGCGTCCTCGGCCTCTTTGCGCAGCGCCAGCGTCGGCGGCAGCACGGAGATGCCCTCGCGGGCCATCTTCTGCTTGATCCACCACAGTTCGTCGTACGTCGTGTCGGCGCCGGACGGCAACGGCTTTCCCGCGCCCGGGAGTTGGGCGAACTCTCCGGCCTGCTCGGCATCCCGGATCTGCTTGTCGACCCAGGACTCGAAGGACACACCCGGTGGCTTTCGCTCGGTCATGACTTCAATTGTGCCGGACGCGGTGGCGCCGGGCGATTTATCATGCGCCCGCTGCTGTAAGGACACTTCACAGGGGAGCGCACGTGCTCGAACTCACCATGGCCTCGGTCTCCGGGACGGACGAGGGCGCCACCGCCGGCATGCTGATGGCCGAGGCGCCCAGTGACCCGGGCGCGGTGCTGCGGGTGGGCCGGGACGAGACGGTGTGCCGGCTGGTGACACCGGACGACTGGCTGTTCATCTCGCGGGTCCATCTGGAGTTCCTGTGCGGACCCGAGGGCGTCTGGCAGGTGAGCTGGCTGAGAGGCTCCCAGCCCGACCCGTCCTCCGAAGTACGCCTGATCGTCGGCGAGTACGCCCAGACCGTCGGCTACGGCGGCAGCGTGCCGTTGCCGCGCGGCGGGAGCGGCGAGATCGTCATCCAGGACCGCACCGGGCCGCGCAGCGTCAACGTCGGCTTCTATCACGAGGGTTGAGACCCCGGGAGGGTCAGGAGGGCTGAGGGAGGGGCAGGAGAGCCGGGAGGGCCGGGAGCGTTAGGCCAGTACCCGCGCCAGCGCGAAACCGTCGTAGCCCTTCCTGCCCACCGTCTGGATCGCCGTCCCCGACAGGCGCGCGTGCGAGCCGATCAACTCGATCGCGGTGCGCGTGCCTTGGACGTCCGGCGACGCGTTGTCCGGGTCGGCCACCCGGCCGCCGCGGACCACGTTGTCGACGATGATCAGGCTGCCGGGGCGGGTGAGCTTGAGGGCCCACTCCACGTAGTGCGGGTTGTTGGACTTGTCGGCGTCGATGAAGACCAGGTCGAAGGGGGCTGGGTTCTCGGCGGTCTCCTCGGCGAGTTCGGCCAGGGACTCCAGGGCCGGGCCCACCCGCACCTCGACGACCTTGTCGAGGCCCGCGCGGGCGAGGTTGCGGGTGGCGACCTCCGCGTGTTTCGGGCTGAACTCCAGGGAGATCAGCCGGCCGTCGGCGGGCAGCGCGCGGGCCAGCCAGATCGTGCTGTAACCGCCGAGCGTGCCGATCTCCAGGACGCGCGAGGCACCCTGGATCTGTGCCAGCAGATGCAGCAGCTTGCCCTCGGCCGCGCTCACGGCGATCTCCGGGAGCCCGGCGGCCTCGCTGTCCCGCAGGGCCGCCGCCAACACCTCGTCGTCCGGGGCGAGTTGGCCGATGAAGTAGTCGTCCACGTCGTCCCACACCTGCGACTCGCTCATGTGCTCGTGCCTTTCGTGTGTCCGGTGAGATGTGCTTACCCCGGTGAGCATGGTCAATGGCCCGGCGGCGCGCGCGTCGGCGGCGGTGGAAACGCCGGTGGCGGCGGGATCACCGGCCGACGCGTCCGCCGGGACCGCCGTACGGCCAGCAGGACGGCGGTCGTCGTGAGCACGGCCAGGCCCCCGCCGATCGTCAGCAGCCACGCCGGGACGCCCGCGACCTTGCTCAGACGGTCCTCGTAGATCACCTGCTGGAACGTGGCGTCCGTCGCCGTGCGGCGGAGCAGGTGGTCGCCGGTGATGCGGGACGGGTCGGGGAACTCCTGGTTCACGGCGGTCAGGAACGGGGTGCCCTTGGCGAGCGCGGCCAGCGGGCCCGAGGTGGTGGTGACGCGGCCCGCGTAGGCGACCTGCGGCGGTGAGCCGCCGAGTGTGCTGCTGGGTTCCATGCGGTGGGCGGCGAGGATGTACAGGCCGAGCGACTGCGGGGTGCGGGCCAGCCGGGAGAGCCGCATCGGGTAGACGGGGGACTCGGCGGCGAAGGCGAGGTGCAGCGGGTCGAGGGCGCCCTGGAGCGGGGTGCCGACGGCAGCGGGGGCGAGGCGGATCGCGACGTACTCCCAGCGCTGGTCGACGTACGGCTGAAGGGCCTGGTCAAGGCGGGACGGCAGAACGAACCCGTTCGTGTGCAGCCAGTCGCCGAGCGCGTCCGGGTCGGTGGCCGTCAGCCGGGCCACGTCGAAGGGGCCGAGCCGCTCACGGCCGACCACGCCCACTCCGGGTGCCGTCGCGGCGCCGGGCGGGGGCCGCCGCCGGGGTCGCCGGAGACGAGCGGCCAGTCGCCGTCCTGGGGCCAGAAGTGCGAGCGGGCGCGGTGCACAGGCGCGGTGAGCGCGTCCAGCGTGTCGAAGAGCGCGGGGTCGGCGAGCGTGGCCGTCGCCCGGTGCGGCACCGGCATGATCCACGCGGCCCGGCGCGCGTCCCCGGAGACAGTGAGCCGCATCACGATCTGCTCCTGGCGCCCGTCCCAGCGCACCACGGACGCCTCGCGCCCCACCGCCACCTGCTGCGCACCGCCCGGCACCAGCGCGCCGCAGCCGCATGCCCAGGCCGGGGACACCAGCGATCCGAGCTGCAGGGCGAACAGGGCCAGTACGACGGCCGTCACACGCGCGCGTGCCCGCCCCCGCATCGTCCTCAGGAACGACCCCCGCAACGAAACGATCAGTAAACCGATCATGTCCACAAGTTATCGGGCCACCGGGCCGGTCGGAAGCGCGCGGGTATTTGCTGTGCCCAGGCAACCCGGGGCCGACTATCGTCGTCCGGACAAAAGGGGGCGGCCGTCAGGTGAAGGGGGGGTTGCCTGCGTCTCTCCCGCAGGGGGTGCGAACCTCATAGGGTTCCCAGAGGGAACAACCACGCGCGCGACGCGTGGGACGAGCGGGGCGGAGGCCTACGAGGCGTGGCGAACGTGGAGCACAGCGGGCGACCGGCGGGAGCCGCGGGAGCATTCGGGTCGAGTGCCGCCCAGACGGCCAGGGCACGGCTGCGCGTGGCGCGCCTGGGTCTGTGGCTGGTCGCCGCGGTCCTCGCCGTACGGCAGGTGGCCGTGGTCCTCAGGACCCCGCAGGGGGACCGGCTGACGGACCTGGAGACGTGGGTCGGTCCGAACGGCGTGCTGCATGTGAAGGGCTCGCTGTACGACTCGACGCAGTTCACCGGCACCCCCTTCGGCGGGCTCGTCCTCAAACCGCTCACCCGGGCCGCCGAACAGGCCCTCGGCTGGGGCTGGACCTTCGGCACGTTGCTGCTCGTCGTGGCCCTCGGTCTCGTCGTCTCGCGGGCCCTGCCGCAGCCCGTCACCCGCCGGGCCTCGCTGCTCGCCGCGCCCGTCGCGATCAGCCTGCTCATGCTGTCGCTGCCGGTGCGCAACACGCTCTGGCTCGGCCAGACCAGCATCATCCCGGTCCTGCTCGTGCTGCTCGGCTGCTTCACCGTGCGCGGCGAGCGCTCCAGCGGCGTGCTGATCGGCCTCGCCGCCGCGCTCCAGCCGACGGTGCTGCTCTTCGCGCCGCTGCTGTGGTTCACCGGCCGCCGCCGGGCCGCGGTCACCTCCGCGCTGACCTTCGCCGCGAGTGTGGTGATCGCCTGGGCGGCGATGCCGCACGACTCGTACACCTACTGGGTGCACCACATGGCCGGTGCCGGCCTCGGCGGCGCGGCCGACGGCCTCGGCAACCAGTCGCTGCACGGCGCGCTGCTGCGCCTCGGCCTCACCGGCCCGCTGGAGATCGGCCTGTTCCTGGCCCTCGGCGCGGCCGTCACGTACCTGGGTCTGCGCCGGGCCGTGCGGTACGCGCGCGACGGGCAGTTGCTGCTCGCGGTCGCGATCACGGGCTGCGCGGCGATCGCGGTGTCGCCGACGACCTGGCAGCACCAGCTGCTGTGGGTGCTGCTCGCGGTGGTCGGCCGGGTCGGCAAGCGGGCCTCGGACCGTTTCGTGTGGCCGGTCGCGGTGATCCTCGTGGTCACGCTGCCCGCGAAGATGATGCTGCCGAACATGGCGGCCCTCTACTCGCTGCGTGACAACGTCGTCCTGCTCATGGCGCTCGCCGCCGCGACCGCGATCCCGTTCCTGTCCCGCACCTCCGAGTACTACCGCCGCCCGATCCCCACGGAGTACGCCGAGCCGGTCCCGACCCGCTGGAAGCACGTTCCGCTGCTGCCGTTCCTGCGCCGCGTCCTGTCCCGCCCGAACCTCCTCCTCGAACTCCTCCTGATCCGCGTCACCTACGCCGCCTACCAGAAGGTCCGCCTCGCGGCGACCGGCGGCACGAACTCGGGCGGCCGGGCCACGGCGGAACACCACGGCCACGAGATCCTCTCGATCGAGCGCTTCCTGCATATCGACATCGAGCACGCGGTCAACCACTGGGTCGTGAAGGTCGAGTTCCTCAAGGACTTCTTCAACTTCTACTACGAGTCCTTCCACTTCGTGGTCCCGCTCACGGTCATGGCGGTCCTCTACTGGCGCCGCCCGGTCGACTACCGCTGGGCCCGCTCGGCCCTGGGCTTCGCCACGTTGCTGGCCCTGGTCGGCTTCTGGCTCTACCCGCTGGCCCCGCCCCGCCTGCTCCCCGGCCTCGGCATCATCGACACGGTCCACGGCGTCCAGGACTTCTCCAAGCCGGACTACGGCACCCTCACCGCCCTCACCAACCAGTACGCGGCGATGCCGTCCCTGCACTTCGGCTGGTCCCTGTGGTGCGGTGTCGTCATCTTCGCCCTCGCCCCCAAGTGGTGGATGAAGGCGCTGGGTCTGCTGCATCCCTTCTTCACCGTCTCGGCGATCGTCGCGACCGGTAACCACTGGGTGCTGGACGCGGTGGGGGGTGCGGCGGTCGTCGCCGCGGGCTTCGGCCTGGCGTACCTCTTCCAGGGCCCGAGGGCACGCTCCCTACGACCCCAACCGGCCCAGATCAACACCGAGTTGGAGCCGGCGACGGGCGACCGTATCCGGAGCTGATGCGGTACGGCCGCGTGCCGGTCACGTCTCGGGCGGCCGCCATCGTCCCGACGAGAGATCGCCGAGCAGTCGCCGGCCGGCGACGGTGAACGGATGGTCGGGACCCAGGCCCCGTTCCCGCCTGGCCACGACGTCCGCCATCAGCTCGATCGCGGCGTCCATGTGGCCACGCGCGGCCTGGGTCCGGGAGAGAAGCTGCTGGGCCGAGAGCGCGATCGGGTAGTCGGGACCGAAGCGTCGCCGGTATGCCTCGGTTACCAGTCGTATCTCCTGGCCGGCCTCGTCGAAGCGACCCAGCAGGTAGAGCGCCCAGGCCCGATTGTGGTGGGCGCCCAAGGTCACCGTGTGGTCGGCACCGAGGAACCGGACGCATTTCGAGGGCAGGGAGAGCAGCGTGCCGCCGTCCTCCGCGACGATCTCGGAGGCGGGCAGCAGCACCAGCATGCTGGAGCGGGAACGCAGTGTCAGGGGGTGGGCGGGGCCCAGCACCCTTCGCCGACCGGCGACCGTGCTCCGGACAAGGCGGATGGCCTCGTCCCGTCTCCCCAGATTTCCGAGCACCAACTGAAGGCCGTGGCCGCTGTCCAAGGTGTCGGGATCGTCGGCCCCGAACAGCCGCTCCTGAGTGGCGCGGACGCGCCCGAGCAGAGCCTCGGCCTCGGCGTACCGGCCCAGCCGGAAGAGCGCTCGGCCGGCCCGGGAGCGGGCGGCCAGTACGAGACGGTGCTCCGCGCCGAGCAGCCGCTCGCCGAGGTCCGCCGCGGCCCGGGCGGTCTCCCAGGCGGACAGGTAGTCCCCCGTGCGGTGCAGTGCGATGGACAGCCGGGTCACCACGGCCAGTGCGTCAGTGGACGTCGACGGGTCGCCGATGCGTCGCAGCAGGGCGAGCCCATGAGGCACCAGCAGCCGGAGCAGCGGGTCGTGGGGACCCGCGTCGGGGACGTCGGGGACGGCCGTGTCGAGCAGGAGGACGGCTGTGGTGTTCAGAACCGGTACCTGTTCCGCGGGGGTCGCCGCCGCGACACTGTCGAGCAGTACCCCGTGGCTCTGCGCGCACCGCACGCCGACGTCGACCAGTTCGGTCAGCGATTGGTCGAGCAGCGCTCTCAGCGCGGTCTCGCAACGGGCGCGGGGAAGGACACCGCTGATCCCGGCCCGGTCGAGCAGGGACAGCGGCAATGGCTCGGGGGCGAAGCGGGCCAGCAGTCTCAGCAGCGCGGTCGCTTCCGGCAGTCCGCGGGCCTCGAATGCGTCGAGCGTCAATTGCCAGGTCAGGCCGACCAGGTGCCGTGGATCCCGCTCCGACAAGGCATCGGCTCCCCGGTCGATGAGCTCGACCCGCTCCTCTTCGTCCAGATGGCGTCCGTAGGTCTCCAACGTCCAGGGATCGAGGACCTGTTGGGAGAGGAAGCCGCCTGCCAGTGTGAGAGCGAGCGGTAACCGGCCGAGCCGTTCCGCGATCGCCGCGGCCTCCTCCTGCGTGCCGCTGTGCGGGGCGAGGTCGCGCAGTACCCGCGCGGCGTCCTCGCGCGGCAGTACGCCGATGTGCTGCAGCTCTGCCCCCGGCCACCAGTGGGCGGCCGAGCGACGTGTGGTCACCACGACCGTGCCGCGTGGGCTCGTGCGCAGCCAGCTGCCGTCACGGAGGATCTCCGGCTGGTCGGCGTTGTCGAGTACCAGCAACCAGGGTTCCGCGGAGCGGTCGAGATACTGCCAGACGAGATCGGCGGCGGGACGGAGTCCGTTGCGGGCGGCCAGCAGTTCACCGTCGCCGGCACCCCGGTCGGCGGCGACGGCGAGCATTCCGGCGCGCAGACTCGCGCGGTCGGAAGCGCTGACCCACAGACCCACCCTGCCGTATTCGGCGGTAGCCAGCTGGAAGAGCGTGCAGGCGACCGCGGTCTTGCCGCAGCCGCCCATGCCGTACAGCACGTAGACCTCTCCGCCCCGCCCCGCCCGCATACCGTCCCGCAGACGTTCCAGTACCTCGGCGCGGTCGCGCAGAACGACAGGAGGTCGGCCGACGGCCGGACGGCGAACCGAGTCGGGGCCGCTGGGCGGGGCCGCTGCATCGCCGTAGTGGTGGTGTTCGCTGATGTGCTGGTCACCCGAGGCCTGGAAGACACGGCCACGGTCCTCGGCGTGGCCGTCCATCGCGCCTGTCATCGCTCCGCGTTGTGCTGGTCTCGCCCGGCCTGATATATCCGGGCCTGGCCGGATGCGCTGGCGTGCTGCGTGATCGCGGGGCCGGTCGCGTCCGGCGGCTGAAGTTCGTCAAGGAGTCCGCGTAGTTCCGCAGCCGCGCCCGGCTGGGTGGCGAGCAACCGCCGAAGCCGTCCCTGCCACTCCAGGCGCAGTTCGCCGAGCGTCTCCTGGTCGTCGGCGTCACCGGCCGCCAGGGCGTCTTCGCGGGTGGCTGCCAATTCGGCGGCGACAGCCTCGGCACGGTGGGGCTGCATTCTGCGCCACAGGTGCGTGATTCCGTCCTGGGTCCGCTGCCACGCGTCAGTGGCCATCAACGTGACCAGTGTGACCCCCGCGCTCTGTGCGAGTAAGGCTGCCTCCGGGTCCACAGTTCCCCCTGATTGGAAATTACGGATAGTCGGAATATGTGCCGAACGGTATACGTCTGCCGGGTTTTGGTGCCGGATCGTTTCGTGGCTGTTTATCGTCGCACTCCTGGGCAGGACGGGGCAACAAGGGGTTTGCCGAGCGTTAGACTAGGGAAACTCTGGCCCAATCGAGGGGGTATGGCCATGACTAGACCATGGGAAGCCGATCCGGCCACGACATTCAAGCGTCGCCTGGGGAAATCACCGCAGGAGTTAGGGAATACGACCGACGACCCCGACTGTCCCGACATTTGGGAACTCGACAACGGGGACATCGCCGTCATCGGCCGGGATCTCACGGCCTCACTGGGCGGTAAACTCCCGACCGGGGTCTCCATCGGATCCGACGAACGGCTCGTGGTCATCCCGAGGAACATGTTGGTCGCGGCGAAACCGGATATCCCGAATGTTTGATTCCTTCCCGGGCGGGGTTTCCGAGCGCATGGATCGCTCCACCTATCATGCGGACTTCCGGCGGGTTCAGGAGAGCGGAATCCGGCACCTGAACAAGCTCGAACGAGGCCAGGACTTCAAGGAACGCGGATTTTCCAGCTGGGAGGCTTTTGCGGCCGGAGAATGGGACCGTGCCCTGTCCCTCATCGAGGAGAAACGAGATGCCTATGCACGGCAGTTCCGTGAGGCGGCACAGCGGAATATTCTGAGGCGCCGTCTTCGCGTGGTGGAGTTGCCTGTGACTCCGTACGTGCAATGGGAACTGTTCGTTCTGCGTCTGCGCGTGGAACTGGGCGACAACATCAAGGTACTCGATGCCCGCAAGATCTCGGACGTTGAAAAATACCGCCCTGTTCCGGAGGTGGTGATTCTCGGGGACGTCGCGATGTACGAGGTGCTCTACGACGATGACGGGAACGCGAGCGGAGCCAATCGCTTCTCCGATCGATCACTGATCCGGGAGACGTCGGCCGGGTTCGACGCGCTGTACGAGCGCGGTGACGACTTCCACGATTTCTTCGACAGGGAAATCGCTCCGCTGCCCCCACCCGCGATCGCTTGCTGAGCCGAGCGCCGAGCACTCCCTGTGCGATGCCCCAACCGGCCCAGATCAACACCGAGTCGGAGCCGGCGACGGGCGACCGTATTCGGAGCTGATGCGGTACTCGCCCGCCGCGGGGACCGTCAGCCGGGTGAGGTCGCCGGCTTTGGCGAGGCAGGCCCCGTCGGCACGCAGCCACGGCGAGTAGGCGACCCGGACGGTGACCGGCCCCGGCCGGGAGACGCGCACGACGAGATCGGCACTGGTCGTCCGTACGACCGTCCCCGGCTCCGACACCAGGGGTATGGCGTCCCGCACCCGGTACACACGCCAGTGGGCGTCCCGCCACACCGGCTCCAGCCAGGCGGGGCGCCGGTAGCGGACCAGAGTCGCCTCGTCCTTCGCATAGCCGTCCGGGGTCGCCTCCGGCAGCACGACGAAGCCGACGGCCCAGTGGTCGAGCCAGGCGCGATAGGTGGCCGCGGAGAACGTGCCGTCGTAGAAGAGCCGGGCGCGTTCCATGTCGAGCTGCCGGTTCCAGCCCCGGGCGAGGTTGATGTGCGGGGCGAGTTCGGAGGCCTCGCGGTGATCGCGGGCCGGGACGGCCTCGACGCGGGTCCGGCCGGAGCCGAGCGCTTCCAGCGTGTGGACGACGGGTTGCGTGTCGTGCGCCCAGGCCGGCACGACGGTGGAGACCTGGAGGTCGTCGACGGTCTTCTTCCCGACCCAGGAGACGGAGAAGATGAGGGCGAGGATGAGCAGGTTGCGCCCGAGCCGGGACTGATGAACCCCGTTCAGGTGGCGCGCCCCAAAGGGGCGCGGGGCTGTATCGATATGCGGCTCCGCCGCGGGGCGCGACCAGCCCCCACGCGCCCGCAGTGAACAAACGACCTCTCCAGCGGAACGCATACGCGGCGCACCCAGAAGCACCGCCAGCAACACCGCCGGCGCGAACAGTTCCGCGAACCGCTCCACATTCGTCCCCACCGGCGACGGCACGAGATACGTCACCACCGTCCCGGCCGCGTACACCGCCCCGCTCCACCGAGCGACCCGCCAAGCCCGCGGAGCGAGCGTCGCCACCGCCAGACCCAGCACGACCGGCGGCCAGATATGACTCGGCGGCATCAACTGCTCACCGGTGAACGGAAAGAAGACGGACGTCACGCCGACGACGAGCGCGGGCGGCACCATCAACCCCGCCGCCCGCCACCCGTCCCGCACGACAAGGAACGCGGCCCCTACGACCGCCAGGAACAGCCCCGCCACCGGGCTGGCCATGGTGGCGAGGGCGGCGTAGGCCGCCGAAAGGACAAGCCGCCGCTCCCGGGTGAGCTGTACGCACGAGGCCAGCGCGAGGGCGATGCCGAGCGCGAAGGTGGTGCGGCCGGAGGCGACGTTGCACCACAGGGCGAGGGAACAGAGCAGGGCGGGACCGAGGGGCCGGCGGATACCGGTGCGCGTGACGAGGACCGCCGCCAGCCAGGAGGCGGCGAGCCCCGAGAGGACGGTCACGGTCCGCACGCCCACCGCGGCCATCAAGTACGGGGAGATCAGGCTGTAGTTGGCGGTGTGCATCCCGCCGTACCAGAACAGGTTGTACGCCGATCCCCCGTGCTGCGACGCGAAGTCGGCCCACGCGTCCTGCGCGGCGAGATCGCCTCCGCCGGTGGCGAGGAACGCCCACCAGAGGGCGTACAGGGGGAGCGTGGGGAGAGTCGCGAGGAGGGGTAAGCGGTGGCGGGAGCGGAAGTTACGGAGGAGTTGGTTCCGCTGTGGGGCCGTGTTCACCGGCCGGACCAGGGTGTGGTGTTCGGCGGGGAGCATGTGAACGGAGACGCGAAACGTGCGGGAAACGTTCATCGGGGGCGGCGGAGTCACCGGGACGAGTGACTCCGCGCATAAGATCGCACTCTTGAGCGAGGCCAACACACCTGATTCCGGGGGGAATTGTGGGGATTCTGATGCGTGACTCCGTGCCGCGCAGAGCTACGGGCGTGGCGTTCGCCGCCGTACTGCTCGGTGGGGGAGCGATCGGCTGTGGCGATGACTCCGCGAAGGAGGACTCGGCCGAGCTGACGCCCTCGGCGGCCGTGGCGCAGGTCGCGGAGAACTCCGAGGACATCACCTCGCTCCGCTACCGGGTCACCGGGACCGTGCCCGAGCGGGGGCGGATCGCGGCCGAGGCGTCCATGAAGACGGAGCCGACGGCCATGACCATGGTGATGACCGCGGCCGGGGCGCGTGCGGAGGGCGGGCTGGGCATCCGGTTCGTCGACGAGGCGATCTATCTCGGCGGCAGCGGCCCCCACCCGGCGAAGTGGCGCGGAAAGGGCTGGGTCAAGGCCGCGCCCGCCGTGTGGGGGCGGGGCGCGTCGAACAACAACTCCTATGGCGCGCTGCCCCGTTCGCTGGAGGTGAGCCCGCTCGTGCAGTCCACGTTCCTGGCCGGTTCCAAGGACGTGCGCAGGATCGGTGCCGAGACGGTCGACGGCACCAGGGCCATGCACTACCGGGGAACGGTCACCAGCCGCGACCTGCGCGCGGCCCAGAGCGCCACCAAGGACAAGGCGACCCGGGACCTCCGTATGGAGCGGGTCGACCAGTTCGTGAACCAGGGCGTCGACGGCGCCCTCACCATGGACCTGTGGGTCGACGGCGACGACCACGCCAAGCGGTTCCGGGTGCGGGGCAAGACCATCCCCACGCGGAACGACACCGACGGCGGGACGCTCGACCTGACCGTCACCTTCCTCGACCTCAATCCGTCCGTGAGCGTCAGGACCCCGCCCGCCGAGGACACCACGGACACCGCCGAACTCTCCGGCTGACGGCCCGAGTTCAGGAACACTCGAACCACACCGTCTTCCCGCCCCCGGCCGCCCGTGTCACCCCCCACTTGTCCGTCACCGCGTCCAGGATCACGAGCCCGCGCCCGTTCTCCGACTCGGCGTCGAAGTCGGTGTGCAGATCCGGGAGTTGGGAGGATCCGTCGCTCACCTCGACCCGTACGCCGGCCGTCTGGCGCAGCAACAGCAGTCCGCAGCGCCGGTCCGGAACATGCCGTACGACATTGGCGACCAGCTCCGTCACGGCGAGTTCGACGGTGTCGGACAGCTCCCGCAGGTCCCACTCCAGGAGGAAGGAGCGGACGATACGGCGGATGTGCCGGGCCGAGTGTTCACCCACGGTGAGGTGCATGACGTACTGCTGGCGGTGGGGAACGGCCAGCATGGCGGGGGGAATTGGTTCGTTCACACTACGAGACTGACGCCCCGTCGCTACCCTCGGCAATGGCATGAATACAACCCGTTTACGGGTCGACATTGTCGGGAGACGGAGACAGGGGGCTTCGCGTGCACATCGCCACGCTTGATCCGGGAGCTTCGGCACTGGACTACTACGGCTACGAGTTGCGCCGCTATCGAGAAGCGGCCGGTCTGACGCAGCGGCAGCTCGGCGTCATCATCAACTACACCGGGTCGATGATCGGCCAGATCGAGACCGCGAAGAAGTTGCCCTCACTGGAGTTCAGCAGGGCGGTCGACGCGGCCCTCAACACGGGTGGGTTGCTGACCCGGTTGCTTGATCTGGTGCTGCGCAGTCAACTACCCGCTTGGTTCCAGCAAGTTGCCGAACTACAGGCACGGGCCGTCGACATCTGTTCCTTCGAGGCGCAGATGATCCACGGTCTCCTCCAGACCGAGGAGTACGCCCGCGCCGTGCTCGGCACGCTGGACAAGACCAACCTGGACGACCGGACCGCCGTACGCATGGCTCGGCAGCGCATCTTCGAGAAGAACGAGCCGCCGGTCTTCTGGGCGATCCTGAGCGAGGCCGCGCTGTATCTGGAGATCGGCGGCCGGAAGACCATGAGGAACCAACTGGCCCGCCTGTTGACCTATGAGGACGATCCTCGGGTCAACATCCAGATCCTGCCGCATTCGGCCGGAGCGCACGCGGGGCTGACAGGCTCGTACGACCTCTACCGCTTCCCGAGCGATCCGCCCATCGTCTACACCGAGGGCTATGGAAGCGCGCATCCCACGGCGAACCCAGACACTGTCAGGGACTGTTCGCTCCGTTACGATCATCTGCAAGCCGCCGCCCTTTCCCTCAGGGACTCGGCGGAGCTGATCCGGCGCGTGATGGAGGAACGTTATGGGGAACAACGCGATGCCGATGACAGGGACTCAGTGGCGGAAGTCCAGCTACAGCAGTGACCAGGGCGGCAATTGCGTCGAGTGCGCGCCGCTCGGCCCGCTCGCCTGGCGGAAGTCCTCGTACAGCAGTGACCAGGGCGGCGAGTGCATAGAGATCGCCGAAACCCCCTGCCCCACCTCCTCCCTCGCCATCCGCGACTCCAAGACCCCGGCGGGGCCGATCCTCACCCTCGGCCCCGCCGCGTTCACGACCTTCGTCAACTGGTCCGCTACGACGGCTGGTTGACCTCGAAGTAGTAGTCGTTGTCGAGGTCCGCGAGCAGGCCGATCCGGGTCGGGGTCCAACCGAACCGCTCCCGGGTCACCGTGCTCGTGCCGACCAGGTCGGACGCGTAGAAGTGGCCCAGCCAGCCGAAGTGGGCCCCGGCCTCCTCTACCGGCACGCTCTTCACCGGTAGGTCCAGCCGCTTGCCGATGACCTCGGCGATCTCCCGTACGGGTACGCCCTCGTCGTCGACGGCGTGCAGGACCGTGCCCGCGGGGGCGTTCTCCAGGGCCAGCCGGAAGAGGACTGCCGCGTCATCGCGATGGACGGCGGCCCAGGCGTTCGTGCCCTCGCCGGGGTACGCGGAGACGCCCTTGGCTCGGGCGATGCCGATCACGCCTGGGACGAAGGCGTGATCGCCCTCGCCGTGCACCTGGGGGAGCCGGATGACCGACGAACGGACGCCCCGTGCCGCCGCCGTCAGGGCCGTCACCTCGGCCGGGAGGCGGAGGAGGTCGGGGCGGGCGGTGGGGTCGGGCACGTCGTTCTCGGTGCGGCCGTGGCTCATCACGGAGCTGATGACGAGGGGGCGGTCGGAGCCCGCGAGGGTCTCCGTGAGGGCCTTCACCGCGCTCAGGTCGATCGCCACGCAGGCCGCGTAGTTCGAGAAGTCGTGGATGAAACCGGTGTGGATCACGCCGTCGGACGCTGACGCACCCTCGCGGAGGGCGTCCAGGTCCTCCAGCGAACCCCGGTGCACCTCCGCCCCGGTCGCCGCGAGCCGTTCGGCCGACGCGTCGGAACGCGCCAGGCCCAGCACCTGGTGGCCGTTGTCGAGCAGTTCGCGGACGACCGCACTGCCCACGAATCCGGTCGCTCCGGTGACGAAAACACGCATGACGAAATCACCCTGATCTAAGTCGGCGGGTCGGAAGAATCGGTGTGCCTTCAGCCTGCGGCCGCCGCACCCCGCCCGTCCAAGACCGACTTCGGAACACGTGATTCATTTCCGGTATCAGTGCAGCTCGTACCGTCGTACAGTCGAGGTATGAGTGACCTGGACCTGCGCCTCGTCCGCTACTTCACCGTCGTCGCCGAGGAACTGCACTTCGGGCGGGCTGCGGCTGTCCTGCATCTCGCGCAGCCGTCGCTCAGTCGTCATGTGCGGCGGTTGGAGGGGGAGTTGGGGGTGCGGCTCTTCGACCGGGCCACGCAGGGCACTCAACTCACCGAAGCTGGGCGGGCGTTCCTGCCCCGGGCGCAGGAGCTGTTGCGGTCGGCGGCGGAGGCGGCGGCCGTGGTGCGGGAGGTCGCGCAGCCGAGTCGGGTCGTCGTCGGGTTCATGACCGGGCTCATCATCACCCCGGCGGTGCGTGCCCTGCGTGCCGGGCATCCGGAGGCCGACGTGCACAGCCGGTTTCTGGGCTGGGGTGAGTTGCCGTCTGCCTTGCTGGAGCACCGGGTGGATGTGGTGGTGGGCCGACTTCCGTTCGCCACCGAGGGGTTGAGTGTCAGCGTCCTCTGCGAGGAGCCCCGGATGCTGCTGATGCCGGTCGGCCACCGGCTCGCCGGCAAGGAGCGCGTCAGCATCGACGACATCGCCGACGAGCCCGTACCCCGGTTCCCCGACCCGGAGTTCAACGCGTTCTGGCGCGTAGACCCCCGCCCGGACGGCCGCCCCGCGCCGGACGGTCCGTTCGTCCGGGAGCTGGAGGACAAGCTCGAAGTCATCGCGGCGGGCGAGGCGGTGGCGATCGTTCCGGCGGGCGCCGTCAGGAAGGGGCTGCGGCTCGATCTGACGACGGTCCCGATCGAGGGCGTGGCCCCGGTCCCGATCGTGCTGGCCACCCGCGCAGGCGAGGAACGCCGCCCCCTGCTCGCGGCCTTCCGCGCCTGCGCCGAGGAGCACCTGCACCCCGACAACTGGCTTGCTACAGACGCTGAATGATCGTGCCTGTCGCCAGCGCCCCGCCCGCGCACATCGTGATCAGCGCGAACTCCTTGTCGGAGCGCTCCAGTTCATGGAGGGCCGTGGTGATCAGCCGTGCGCCCGTCGCCCCGACCGGATGGCCGAGCGCGATCGCACCGCCGTTCACGTTGACCTTCTCCAGGTCCTGTTCGAAGACCTGCGCCCAGCTCAACACCACGGACGCGAAAGCCTCGTTGATCTCGACGATGTCGATGTCCTTGAGCGTCATGCCCGCCTTGCCGAGCACGGCACGGGTCGCGTCGATCGGCCCGTCCAGGTGGAAGTGCGGGTCCGATCCAACCAGCGCCTGAGCCACTATCCGCGCCCGGGGCCGCAGCTTCAGCGCCCGCGCCATCCGCTTCGACGCCCACATGATGGCGGACGCGCCGTCGCTGATCTGTGAGGAATTGCCCGCCGTGTGCACGGCAGTTGGCATGACCGGCTTCAGGCGCGCCAGTGCCTCCATCGACGTGTCGCGCAGGCCCTCGTCGCGGTCGACGAGCCGCCACATGCCGTGGCCCGCGCGCTGTTCGTCCTCCGTCGTCGGTACCTGGACGGCGAACGTCTCCTTCTTGAAGCGTTCCTCGGACCAGGCGATGGCCGCCCGCTCCTGCGAGATCAGGCCGAGCGAGTCGACGTTCTCACGGGTCAACTGCCGGTTGCGGGCGATGCGTTCGGCGGCCTCGAACTGGTTGGGCAGATCGACGTTCCACTCGTCCGGGAACGGCTTCCCGGGTCCGTGTTTCGAGCCCGACCCGAGCGGCACCCGTGACATCGCCTCGACGCCACAGCTGATCCCGACGTCGATGACGCCCGCCGCGATCATGTTGGCGGTCATGTGCGAGGCCTGCTGCGAGGAGCCGCACTGACAGTCGACCGTGGTCGCCGCTGTCTCATACGGCAGGCCCATGGCCAGCCAGGCGTTGCGCGCGGGGTTCATGGACTGTTCGCCGGCGTGGGTCACCGTGCCGCCGACGACCTGCTCGACGCAGTCGGCGTGGATGCCGGTGCGGCCCAGCAGTTCACGGTAGGTCTCGCCCAGGAGATAGGCGGGATGGAGGTTGGCGAGCGCTCCGCCGCGCCTGCCGATGGGGGTGCGTACGGCTTCCACGATGACGGGTTCCGCGACCATGGGACACGTCCTCTCCTCGTACACCGCGCGGCGCGGGCGTCCCGGCCACCCGCCACGCAAACTAGTACGCGTTCTAGTTCTGTGTGCAGTCTGCTGACAGGCCGTCCACAACCGCAAGGGTCGTGCAGGGAATTCGGGTTGCCGTGCCTCTTGCGACTTGTAGAACCCGTTATTACCTTCACGGGCATTCCCATGTTCCTGATGGACCGTCAGAAAACGGCTGGAGTGCCCATGCCCTGTCCAGCTCTCCCCGACGGGTTCGACCTCACCGACCCGGACCTGCTCCACCACCGCGTCCCGCTCCCGGAGTTCGCCGAACTGCGCGCGGCCGAACCGGTGCGCTGGATCCAACAGCCCCTGAACATCGCGGGGTTCCAGGACGAGGGCTACTGGGCCGTGACCCGGCACGCCGACGTCCGGTACGTCTCCACGCACCCGGAGATCTTCTCCTCGACCCTCAACACGGCGATCATCCGCTTCGGCGAGCACATGACGCGCGAGTCGATCGACGTCCAGCGGCTGATCCTGCTCAACATGGACCCGCCCGAGCACACCCGCGTCCGCCAGATCGTCCAACGCGGCTTCACACCGAGGGCGATCCGCGCGCTGGAGGACCGCCTGCGCGACCGCGCCCACTCGATCGTGGCGGGCGCCCGCGCCCACCCCGGCCCCTTCGACTTCGTCACCGAGGTCGCCTGCGAACTGCCCCTCCAGGCCATCGCCGAACTCATCGGCATCCCGCAGGACGACCGCGTCAAGATCTTCGAGTGGTCCAACAAGATGATCGCGTACGACGATCCCGAGTACGCCATCACCGAGCAGGTCGGCGCCGAGTCCGCCGCCGAACTCATCGCCTACGCCATGGGGATGGCCGCCGAGCGCAAGCAGTGCCCGGCCCACGACATCGTCAGCACCCTGGTCGCCGCCGAGGACGAGGGCAACCTGAACTCCGACGAGTTCGGCTTCTTCGTGCTGATGCTCTCGGTGGCCGGGAACGAGACGACCCGCAACGCCATCACCCACGGCATGCACGCGTTCCTCACCCACCCCGAGCAGTGGGAGCTGTACAAGCGGGAACGTCCGTCGACCGCCGCCGAGGAGATCGTCCGCTGGGCCACCCCGGTCAACGCCTTCCAGCGGACCGCGACCCAAGACACCGAGCTGGGCGGCAAGTTGATCCGGAAGGGCGACCGGGTCGGCATCTTCTACGCCTCCGCCAACCACGACCCCGAAGTCTTCGAGAACCCGGATGTCTTCGACGTGATGCGCGATCCGAACCCGCACCTGGGCTTCGGCGGCGGGGGCCCGCACTACTGCCTCGGCAAGTCCCTGGCCGTCCTCGAAATCGACCTGATCTTCAACGCGATCGCGGACGCGATGCCCAACCTGACGCTGACGGGCGACCCGCGCCGGCTGCGGTCGGCATGGATCAACGGGGTCAAAGAGCTTCAGGTGAACGCCGGTTGAGGTGACCCGGTCTGCCTCACAGCTCGGGCCGGCGGCATCCCGGCGCCGCCGGCCCGTCCCCTGCTCAATTCCGCAAGGCTGCCGCTTACTTCCGTACGGCGAACTTCATGAGCTCCCGCTCGTCGCCCTGCTTGATGTTCCCGGTCTCGTTGATGACCTGGAGCTTCCAACTCCCGCCCTCGCGGATCGCCTTGGCGACCGCGCAGCCGTTGTGGTCGCTGAGCAGGTTGGGCCAGATCTCGGCGACCTGCTGGGTGCTGCCGCCCGTCGCGTCGTAGACCTTGAAGGCGATGTTGCGGGCCTTCCGGAAGGAACTGCCCTTCTTGTAGGCGGCGGCGACGAAGACGATCGACGAGATGTTGCCGGGTATCCGCGCGAGGTCGACGGTCACCGTCTCGTCGTCGCCCTCGCCCTTGCCGGTCTGGTTGTCACCGCTGTGCACCAGCGAGCCGTTGCCCAGCGGGTCCACGGAGTCGAGGCCCGCGAGCCGTACCGGGTCCTGGCCCTGCATCGCGATGGCGATCAGGTCGAGGTCCGTACCGGCCTTCTGGCGCAGCTTCCCGACGAAGCCGCCGCTGCTGCCGACGGTCGGGTCCCAGGACGCTCCGATCTCCAGATGGGTCACTCCGTCCAGATCCGCCGGACCGTCTTCCTTCGTGAGCGTGATCATGCGTGATCGATCCTTTTGATCGTGGGACACAGACGGCTGAATTCTGCCTTCTTTACCGGGCTTTGGGCTACTCCCGGCCAGATGCGGTCAATGCGAACACCCCGGCGGCCAGAGCCGCGAGCAGGAGCGGGTAGCGCAGACCGTGGTGCAGAGTGAGCCACGCGCCGAGCACCGCGCCCGCGATCATGCCGACCACCGCCAGGCCGCGACGGAGCGAACCGGCGCCCCAGCCGTCACCCGTGACGGAGTCGGCGACCAGCGCGGTCAGGGTCGAGGTCAGGACCGTGGTGGTCGAGATGTCGGCGACCTTGAGCTTGCGGACCGCCGCGTTGCGCAGCCCCATCGCGAAGGCGGTGAGGGCGATGAGGGGGTAGGTGGTGGCGTGCTCCCCCGGTGCGGCGAAGGCGATGACGGCCGCCACGCCCACCAGCACCGCCTCCGCGCCGAGACTCACCCGGGCCCAGGTACGCCGCGAACCGGTGTCCATGCGTACCGCGATCCGGCCCCCGGCCGCCACGCCCACGAGGAAGGCGCCGAGCGAGGTGAGGTTGTGGAGCACCGTGAACCCGGGCGCCCCGGCGGCGGCGAAGCCCAGCACCACCACGTTGCCGGTCATGTTCGCGACGAAGACATGGCCGAGGCCCAGATAACTGACGGCGTCGATGAGCCCGCTGACCACGGTCAGGCCGAGCAGCACGGCCACCAGCCGCACTCCGCGCGCTTCACGGTCGTAGGACGGGGATGGTGTGTTCTCGGCCATGAACGCAATGTAGCGGCGGCCCCCGGTGTGCCGGGGACCGCCGCTGTGTGGTGCGTGTGTGGAGCCGGTGATCAATACCGGCTGTGATCAGTGCGAGCCGGTGATCAGTACCAGCCGTTGGACTGCCAGAAGTTCCAGGCGGCGGCGGGGCTGCCGTAGCGGGAGTTCATGTAGTCCAGGCCCCACTTGATCTGGGTGGCGGCGTTGGTCTTCCAGTCGGAGCCGGCCGAGGCCATCTTCGAGCCCGGGAGGGCCTGGACCAGGCCGTAGGCGCCGGAGGAGGAGTTCGTGGCGGTGACGTTCCAGCCGCTCTCGTGCTCGACGATCTTGCTGAACGCGTTGTACTGCGCGGCGCTCGGGATCATCTTGTGCGCGATCGACTGAGCGGAGGAGGCGGAGGTCGTCGCGGCCTGGGCGGGAGCCGAGGTCAGCACGAGACCGGTGGTGGCGGCGGCCAGAGCGGCGGCGGTCAGGGCCTTCTTCGGGGAGGCGATGCGAGCGACGATGCGGGAGACGGACACGGAGAACCTGTTTCTTCGGGGACAGAGGCGTCGTACGCCTGCCGGTGTCACCGCGGTGCGCGGCGGGGGCAATGCGTCGGCGCCGAGGCCCGTGAGGACTCGTCGGCGCCGTGCGACTGCTCCAGAGAAGCACTCTCGATCCGTGTCCGCAAAGACCCCTTTTACTAGTTGTGGTCGCATGTGGGTGAAAGATGAACTGTGTGACGTGGCTCTCAAACCCCAGGTCAGGGGGTGTTTGGGACGCGTACATGACACGCCTAAACACTACTAATCCCAGTAGTTCGTGACATGGGTCATGTGGGCCGCTTCACCACCTCTGTGACGGCCGGTGCGCGCCGCCTCACGCAGGGGTTAGATTTCTGGCCATGCCAGCCATGGGGAAGCTGATCGGCTCCGGCCGTACCGCCGACGTCTACGAGATCGACGAGGCGTGGGTGCTGCGCCGCAATCGCGAGGACTGGGGGGACGCGGCGGCCGAGGGCGCGGTGATGGAGCATGTGCGGGCCTACGGTTATCCCGTGCCCCGGGTGCGGACGGCCCCCTCGCGCACCGATCTCGTGATGGAGCGGCTGACCGGGCCCACCATGGTGGAGGCGTGCGTCGCGGGTGCGCTCGACGCGGTCGAGGCGGGGACCGTACTCGCTTCTCTGCTACGGCGGTTGCACGCCGTCCCGGGTCGGCGGCCCGGAACCCGGGTGCTGCATCTCGACCTGCACCCGGAGAACGTGCTGCTCACCCCGGACGGGCCCCGCGTCATCGACTGGGGTACGGCGGAGGACGGTGACCCCGGGCTGGACTGGGGGCTCTCCGCGATCATCCTCGCCCAGGTCGCCGTGGACGAGGATCAGCCGATCGCCGGACCGGCGCGCGCGATGCTCGGCTCGCTGCTCGCGGATCCTTCCGGGCTCACGGGGGAGGGGCTGGCCGAGGCGCGGCGGAGGCGGGCGGTCAATCCGACGATGAGCGCTCGTGAGGTCGAACTGCTCGGTGTCGCGGAGGAGTTGGTGCGGTCGGTCGCGCTTCTGCCGTAGCGGCGGAGGAGGCCAGGAGCGCGAGCTTGTCCGCCGCGTCGGTGCCCGGGTCCGGGTGGTAGATGACGAGGGTCCGGCCCGGGGCGCCGTCGATGCTCAGGCGCTCGCGGTTCAGGTGGAGGGCGCCGACCTGGGGGTGGTCGAGGTACTTGGGCGCGGCCTCGCAGGACTGGACGTCGTGGCGGGCCCAGAGCCTGCTGAACAGGGGGCTGGCGAGGGAGAGTTCGCCGACCAGCTCGATGAACCGGGGGTCGTCGGTATCGGTGCCGACCGCCTCGCGGAAGGCGGCGACGATGCCTCCGCTGGAGTTCTCCCACTGCGGGTGGAGCGCCTGCTCGGCGGGGTCGAGGAACAGGGACCGCAGGCGGTTGGCGCCCGCCGTGAAGCGTGGTGACAGGGCGGTCGCGAGGGCGTTGGCCGCGAGGACGTCGAAGTAGCGACCCTCGACCAGCGCGGGGAGCGGGAGCGCCGCGAGCAGCTTGACGGTGCTCGGCGGGACGGTCTCCGTACGGCGCCGGGGCCGGGCGCGGCGCCGGTGGGGGCTGTCGGCGCCCAGGCGCAGCAGGTGGGCCGTCGCGGTGGCGTCGAGGCGCAGCACGCGGGCGATGGCTTCGAGGACCTGCGCGGAGGGGTTGCGGTCGCGGCCCTGCTCAAGGCGCAGGTAGTAGTCGGCGCTGATACCGGCCAGCATCGCGACCTCCTCGCGGCGCAGGCCCGGCACCCGCCGTACCCCGAAGACCGGGATACCGGCCTGTTCGGGCGTGACGAGTTCGCGGCGGGCGCGCACGTACTCGCCCAGCAGGTTCGGTTCGTCGGCCATCTCGCCACTGTAGGTCGGGCGGGCGGGGGCCTGCCTGGTCCTGTCACCCCCAGGGTCGGCGGGGCCCTGGCTGGGGTGCGGGGCGGGCGGCAGCGTCGGCGGTGGCCGGTCGAGAGCCGACCTGAGGCGCGCTGATCAGTGACGCCGGCCACCACACCAAGGAGCGACAGTCATGTCCACGTATCTGCTGGTACACGGAGCCTGGCACAGCGGGCGGGCCTGGGACCGGGTGGTCCCGCTGCTGACGGCGGCCGGGCACCGGGTGTTCGCGCCGTCCCTCACCGGCTACGGCGACAAGGCGGGGCTGCTCGGCCCCGGGGTGGGTCTCGACACGCACGTCGACGACGTCGTCGGACTGATCACCGAGGAGGACCTCACCGATGTCGTCCTGGTCGGGCACAGCTACGCGGGGCTGGTCGTCTCGTCCGTCGCCAACCGGGTCCCGGACCGGATCGCCCAGCTCGTCTACCTGGACGCGATGGTCCCGGTGGACGGCGAGCGCGCGACCGACATCCTGCCCGTGACCCAGGTCCTGATCGACCTGGCCGCCCAGTCCGACACCCCCTGGCGGATTCCGCCGCTGCCCGAACTCCCGCCGCCCGGGGGCCTGTTCGGGGTCACCGACCCGGCGGACATCGCCTGGCTGCGCACGATGGTCTCCGACCAGTCGGCGCTCTGCCTCCAGCAGCCCGTCCACCTGGACAACCCCGCCGCGAACGCGATCCCCCGCACGCACATCCACTGCGTGGGCAGCGAACCGGAGGGCTTCGAGCGCAGGCCCGTCCCCGCGATCCAGCCCAACGGCACCCCGGCGCAGGTGTGGGAACTGGAGACCGGCCACGACTGCATGATCACCAAGCCGGCCGAACTCACCGACCTGCTCCTCAAGTTGGGCTGAACCCGCCGGGCCTCAGACCCGCACCGGCGCGGGCACGCCCGTCGGCTGGCACAGCACGAGCGCCAGGTCGTCGGTCGGCGGCCCGCCGGTGTGCGCGAGCAGCCGCTCGTACAGCGCGTGCAGGGCCGCGTCCGGCGTCGGCTCGCTCAGGGCCGTGGCGGACTCGGTGAGGAGGGCGAACGGGGTGCCGTCCGGGGCGCGGGACTCGGTGAGGCCGTCCGTGTAGAGGAGGAGGCGGTCACCGGGCTGGAGGCGGACCCGGTACTGCCGCGGCTCCGGGTGCAGGCCCAACGGCAGGGCGGGCACCCGGGGTTCGAGCAGTTCCAGCCGCTGCCCGGAGCGAAGAGGCGCCGGATGGCCGCAGTTGACCAGCCGCACCTCACCCGGCCCGAACTCCACCAGCACCGCCGTGACGAAGTCCTCCGGGGCGAGATGAGGAGAGAGCCGGGCGTCGAGCCCCCTCGCAAGGGTGGTCAAATGCGGGGTGGTGTAAGCGAGTTCGCGGAACGCGGTGACCGTGTCGGACGCCGTACGCAGCGCGTCCAGCCCATGCCCGCGCGCGTCCCCGACCAGCACCCGCAGGCCGTACGGCGTCACCGCGAGGTCGTACAGATCGCCGCCGACGGACGACTCACGGCTCGCGCAGTGGTACCGGGTGGAGACGTGCGTGCCGGACAGGGTGCGGGAGAGGGGCCGCAGGATCGCCTCCTGGGTGATCCGGGCCACCTCCCGCGCCTCCGCGAGCCGCTCCCGCAACCGCCCCCGCTGCCACGCCGCGTACACACTGCACGCACACCCCAGCAGCAGCCCGCCCCACCGGACGGCGAACCCGGCACTCAGCTGCGTCCCGGCGCCGAGCCCCGCCGCGAGCGCGAGCAGCACCGTCCAGCAGCTGACGAGAAACGTACGCCGGGCACCCAGGAACGCCGCGGCCATCAAGGGCCCGATCGCCAGCAACGGCAGGATCGGCTGCACCCGCCCGATCAGCAGGCCGGGCGCGGCCGCGAGCAGACAGCCGACGGGGGCGACGAGAAAGCCCATCGGGCCGGCGAGGAACCCCGCCGGTGCCTTGCGGAATCCCGCCCGTACCGTGCGGACTCCCGTCGGCGCCCTGCGGACCCGGCGTCTCCCATCCATCGCGTTCACGCCATGACCATCGCTGAATTTCCGGCTCCTCACCCGCGCCAACCGGGAGTTGATCAGCTCTCGATCATGAGGCGTCGAAAACAGCCCGCAAGTGGTCGTAATGGACGGCCATTTCGTGGGTATCGCGACTATTCCGGGCAGGCGTGGACCGCGTTCCGGGACACGCGCGTGGAGTCGGTGGTGTGCGGACACACTGGGCCTCGTGCCGGACACGACTCACCCGAACCCCGGGAACCTCGGGAATCTGCCGCCCGAGACCCATAGTTTCGTCGGGCGGCGCGCCGAACTCGCCCTGCTCCGGGCGCTGTTGGACCCGGGCGGCGGTCCGGCGGGGCGGCTGGTGAGTGTGGTCGGGGTCGGTGGGGTCGGCAAGACACGGCTGGCCCTGCGGGCGGCGGCGGAGGTGCGGGAGGCGTATCCCGACGGCGTCTGGCTGACCGAGTTGTCGCCCTTGCACACGCCCGGGCTGGTGGATCTCGCCGTCATGGAGACCCTCCGGCTCGCCGACCGGTCGACCCGCCCGGTGATCGACGTCATCGCCGAATGGGCCCGCGGCAAACGGCTGTTGATCGTCCTCGACTCCTGCGAGCACCTCCTCGCCGACTGTTCCAGGGTCGCCGCCGCGCTGCTGTCCCACGCGCCCGGGCTGCGCATCCTCGTGACCAGCCGGGAACGGCTCGCCCTGCCCGGCGAGGAGGTCCTCCACCTCGAACCGCTCCCCGTGGACGGCGGCGCCGACGGGAGCGCCCCCGCCGGTGACGCCGTGGCCCTGTTCGCCGAGCGCGCCGCCGACGCCGGGCGCCCGCTCGGCGACGACGACGTGGCCGGACGCGCGATCGCCGCCGCCGTCTGCCGTCGCCTCGACGGCATCCCGCTCGCCCTCGAACTCGCCGCCGCCCGCCTCGCCGACCTCACCCTCGACCAACTCCACGCCCGCCTCGGCGAACGCCTGCCCTCACTCCCCGATGTGCCCTCGCCCCTGGACCTGTTGAGCTCCGAGCCCGGTGAACGCCCGCCCCGCCACCAGACCTTGCGCACCGCCATCGGCTGGAGCCACGAACTCTGCGCCCCGCTGGAACGCCTGCTGTGGGCGCGGCTCTCCGTCTTCACCGGAGGCTTCTGCGCGGAGACCGTCCAACAGGTGTGCGCGGGCGGCCCGTTGGCCCCGGAGCGGATCGCCGGACTCCTCGCCCGGCTCGTCGCGCAGTCCATCGTGCTGCCCGACCCCGTCATCTCGGCCCGCTACCGGATGCTCGACACCGTCCGCGAGTACGGCACCGACTGGCTGCACGCCCTCGGTGAGGAACGCGCCGTACGCCGCCGCCACCGCGAGCACTACGCCCGCCTCGCCCACCAGGGCTGCGCCGAGTGGAACACCGGACGGCAGGTCGCCTGGTGCGAGCGGGTGCTGAGCGAACACGCCAACTTCCGGGCGGCGGTCGAGAGCGCGCTCGCCGAGCCGGACCGTACGGTGGCCGTGGAGATGGCGGGCCATGTCGGGTTCCTGTGGCGGCACTGCGGCTACCTCCGCGAGGCCCAGGCCTGCCTCGACCAGGCCCTCGCCGCCGACCCGCCCCCCGGCCACGGCCGCACCCTCGCCCTGTGGTCGCGCGGCGCCGTCGCCATCCTCCAGGGCGACCAGGAGGCGGCCGCCAACTGGGCGATCCGCTGCGCCGACGCGGCCCGCGACCAGGGCTCCCCGGTCGCCTTGGTCGCCGCCGTGTACGTGAGGGGCGGCCAGCTCGCCCTCACCGGCCGCCAGGCCGAGGCCATCGACGTCCTCGCCGCCGCACCCCAACTCCCCATCCAGGACGACGCGTTCGGCGCCGCCCAGCTCCAGGTCCGGCTCGCGCTGTCCCTCGCGCACGTCCTGCGCGGCGAGTACGGGCGCGGCCGCGAGGTCGCCGACGAGGTGCGTACGGCCAGCCGGAAACAGGGCGAGTACTGGTGCGGGGCCTTCGCCGACTACCTCATCGCCCAGGTGGACCTGGCCCACGGCGACATACCGGCCGCGGTCGGCGGCGCCCGCACCTCCATCGCGGGCCACGCCCTGCTGCACAACACCGTCGGCGCCGCCATGTCCCTCGACCTCCTGGCCGCCGCGATCGTCACCACCGGCGACGCCCACCGCGCGGCCCGCCTGCTCGGCATCGGCACCCGCCTCTGGGAACTCACCGGCCGCGCCCAGATGGACTCCCCGGACCTCATCGCCACCCGCCGCACCTGCGAACTCCGCGTCCGCGAACGCCTCGGCGACGACGCCTACGAGACGGGGTACCGGGAGGGCCTGGCGATGTCGTACGACGAGGGAATCGCGTACGCGAGCAGTCGTTCAAGCGGTCACTGACGCGGAGTGGGGCCGCCGAACGGCAGGAACAGGGTCCGGCTCGCGATCAGCCAACTCCCGTCCACCAAGCGGAAATTGTCCTCGTAGTGGCCGACCTGGACCGGGGGACCGGCCGGGACCAGGCCGCCGTGGTGGCCGTCGACGCGGTACGTCGTGAAGTACGCCGTCGAGATCGCCGTGCCGGGGGAGGTGAGCGTGACGAGGACGTTCGACATCAGCCGCCGCGAGAGCCGTCCGGCGGGCCGGGACCCGAAGTACTTCCGCAGCGCCCCCCGCCCCTCGACCCGCCGTTCGTCGTCCGGCCACTCCCAGGTGCCGTCCTCGGTGAACAGCTCGGCGACGGAGGAGGGTTCACCGAGATCGAGGCGGCGGACGAAGTCCAGGATCACGCGCTCACAGGCGCGTTCGGCGAGAAGTCGTTGCAAGGGGTCAAGGTCCATGCGGTCGTTGCTATCAGCCGCACCCCGCGCACGACGACCGAATTACACGGCCACGTACGTCACCGGCTCGGTTCCCGTCCGCTCCTCCGCCTGGCCCAGTTTGACCAGTCGGCGCAGGTGCGCCTCCGCCTCCGAGACCGCGATGTTCCGTGACTGGTACGGGATTTGGGACCAGGGGCGGTTCCACTCCATCCGCTCGGCGACCTGCCAGGGCGTGAGGGGTTCGGAGAGGAGGGAGAGGAGGTCGGCCAGGCGGTCCTCGTGGTGGGTGAGCAACTCCCTTACGCGCCCTGCCGCGTCGGTGAACGTGTGCTGGTGGGCCGGGAGCACCTCCGCCGCGCCCAGCCGGCCGATCCGCTCCAGCGAGTCGAGGTAGTCGCCGAGGGGATCGGGGAGCGTGTCGTCGTCCGGGTCCTCGTACAGGCCGATGTGCGGGGTGATCTCGGGGAGGAGGTGGTCGCCGGAGAACAGGCGTCCGTGGCCGGGGAGTTGGGCCGGGTGGTCCTCCTCCAGGTGCAGGCAGACGTGGCCCGGGGTGTGGCCCGGGGTCCAGATCGCGCGCAGTCGGCGCCCCGCCAGGTCGAGGAGTTCGCCAGGGACGATCTCGCGGTCGGGCAGGGCGGGGGCCAGGCCCGGCACGTTGCGCGGGCGGGCGGCGCGCAGGGGCGCGAGGTGCTCCTCGGGGGCACCGGCCGCAGTGAGCTTCGCGGTCATGTACGCCAGCCAGCGGCCCGGTTCGGTCGAACGGGCCCGCCGGACGATCGCCGTGTCCGCCGCGTGCATCGCGAGCCATGCCCCGGACGCCTCGCGCACCCGCCCGGACAGGCCGTGGTGGTCGGGGTGGTGGTGGGTGATGACCACGCCGTGGACCTCGCCGACCGACGTCCCGCAGGCCGCCAGGCCCTGGACCAGGGTGTCCCAGGAGGCCGGGTCGTCCCAGCCCGTGTCGACCAGGACCGGTCCGCGGTCGGTGTCGACGACGTAGACGAGCGTGGTCCCAAGTGGGTTGTCGGGGATGGGGACTTCGATGGAGCGGACGCCGCCGCCGTGGTCGTGGACCTGCCCCATGGACGTCATGGACTCCCCAATCGCCGCCTTCCGGCCACTATACGTGGACTCCATCGACCGGAACTGGTATTCAGTCTTCGTATCTGATGGATCGTCAGACAGCGGTACCGGGGAGGCAATCGGCCATGACCGAGCTCGTGGAACACCGACAGCTGTTCATCGGCGGGGAGTTGACCGATCCGCTGGGCACGGACGTCATCGAGGTGATCTCCCCGCACACCGAGGAGGTCATCGGCCGCGTCCCGCACGCGTCCACGGCCGACGTGGACCGGGCGGTGGCGGTGGCCCGCCGCGCCTTCGACGAGGGGCCCTGGCCGCGCATGACTCTCGACGAGCGGGTCGCGGTCGTCACCCGCATCAAGGACGCGATCGCCGCCCGGTACGAGGAGATCGGCCGCGTCATCTCCTCGGAGAACGGGTCGCCGTACTCCTGGAGCATCCTCGGGCAGGCGCTCGGCGCGATGATGGTGTGGGACGCGGCGATCACCGTCGCGAAGGACTTCACGTACGAGGAGCGCCGGGACGGAGTGCTCGGGCCGATCCTCGTACGCCGGGAGCCAGTTGGGGTGGTCGCGGCCGTAGTCCCATGGAACGTCCCGCAGTTCGTCGCCGCCGCCAAGCTCGCGCCCGCGCTGCTCACCGGCTGCACGGCGATCCTCAAGCCGTCGCCCGAATCGCCCCTGGACGCCTACCTGTTGGGCGAGATCACGAAGGAGGCGGGCCTGCCGGAGGGCGTCCTGTCCATCCTCCCCGCCGACCGCGAGGTCAGTGAGTACCTCGTCGGACACCCCGGCATCGACAAGGTCTCCTTCACCGGTTCGGTCCCGGCCGGCAAGCGCGTGATGGAGGTCGCGGCCCGCCATCTCACGCGCGTGACACTGGAGTTGGGCGGCAAGTCGGCCGCGATCGTCCTGCCCGACGCGGACCTCGCGACCGCCGTCCCCGGCATCGTCTCGGCCGCCTGGATGAACAACGGCCAGGCGTGCGTCGCCCAGACCCGCATCCTCGTACCCCGCTCGCGCTACGACGAGTTCGCGGACGCGTTCGCGACGGCGGCGAGCGCTCTCGTGGTCGGCGACCCGCTCGACCCGGCCACCCAGGTGGGCCCGTTGGTGGCCAAGCGCCAGCAGCAGCGCAACCTCGACTACATCCGCATCGGCCAGGAGGAGGGCGCCAAGATCCTTACGGGCGGCGGCCGTCCACCGGGCCTGGACCACGGCTGGTACGTCGAGCCGACCCTCTTCGGTGACGTCGACAACTCCATGCGCATAGCCCGCGAGGAGATCTTCGGCCCGGTCATCTGCCTCCTCCCGTACGGCGACGAGACGGAGGCCGTGAAGATCGCGAACGACTCCGACTACGGCCTCAGCGGCAGCGTCTGGACGGGAGACGTGGGGCACGGCATCGACATCGCCCGCCAGGTCCGCACCGGCACCTACAACGTCAACACCTTCAGCCTCGACATGCTCGGCCCGTTCGGCGGCTACAAGAACAGCGGCCTGGGGCGGGAGTTCGGGCCGGAGGGCTTCTCCGAGTTCCTCGAACACAAGATGATCCACCTCCCGGCCGGCTGGGAGGGGTGAGCAGGCGATGGGCGACCGCTGGCAGGTAGAGGTCGACCGCTCCATCTGCATCGGCTCGGCCCAGTGCGTCCACCAGGCCCCCGACCGCTTCCACCTCGACACGGCGATGCAGTCCCATCCGGCCGAACCGGAGACCGACGCCAACGAGAGGATCCTCGCGGCGGCGGAGGGGTGCCCGGTGGAGGCCATCATGATCACGCTGCTGGGGAGCGGGGAGCCGGTGTTCCCGCCGGAGGAGTGACGGCTCCGCTTCAGTCCCCGGGACCGGTGACCGTGGCCAGCCGCGCCTTCACGGTGTCGGCCTCCGGCATGCCGTGCTCGGTGTACAGGCTGAGCGCGCGCTCGTAGTGCCGGACGGCGGCGTCGGTGTCGTCACGCGCGACGTGCGCCTCGGCCAACCCGGCGTGGGCGCGGGCCTGTTGGCCCGGGTTGCCGATGTCCTCGGCGATGGTGAGGGCGTCGGTGTGGTGGGTGAGGGCGTCGGTGGGGCGGCCGGAGGCGCGGGCGGCCTCGCCCAGGCCGTTGAGGGCTCTGGCCTCGCCGTCGCGGTCGCCGTTCTGGGCGTAGAGGGCGAGCGCCTGGCGGTGGTACTCGGCGGCCTGCGCGTGCCGGTCGCGCAACGAGTGCACGATGCCGAGGCCGTGCAGCGCCCCGGCCTCGCCGTACCGGTCGCCGACCTCCCGCATCAGCGCGAGCGCCTGCTCCTGGTGCCGGGCGGCCTCGTCGAGCCGGTCGAGCCGGGTCTCGACCGTGCCGAGGTCCATGAGGGCGTGCGCCTCCAGGTAGCGGTTGCCGGTGCGGCGCAGCAGCGTCAGGGACTGCTGGAGGTGGTCGGCGGCCGGGCCGTAACGGCCCAACTGCCCCTCCACGTGGGCGAGGTTCTTCAGCGCGATCGACTCGCCCGAGGTGTCCTCGACGCTCCGGTACAGCAGCAGCGCCTGTTCCAGGTACTCGACGGCCGAGCGGAAACGGCCCAGGCGTTCGTCGACGAGGCCGAGGTTGGTCAGCGCGCGGGCCTGGCCGGTGGGGTCGTCGGCCTCGCGGAACCGGGTCAGCGCCTCCTGGAGGTGGCGGCGGGCCGGTTCGTGGTGGGCCAGTTGGTAGTGGGCGGTGCCGATGCCGAGCAGGGCGCGGGCTTCGGCCGCCGGGTCGTCGAGCAGGCGGGCGGCGTCGCGGGCGTGGCCGTGGATCGTGAGGCCGTCGGTGTGGTGGCCGCTGATGAGGTGGCGGTACAGGGTGAGGGAGAGCCGGATGGCGTGCGTGGGCCGGCCGTGGGCGGCGGTGTGCGCGGCCATCGCTGTCAGGCAGGTGCGCTCGGTCTCCAGCCAGGCGCGTGCCGCGTCCGGATCGGACAAGTCGGGGACGGGGGCCGGGGTTTCGGGCGCGGCGGGGCGCAAGTGGGCCTCGGCCGGGTGGAGTTGGTCCATCGCGGCGGCAGCGGTGGCGAGGTAGTGGTCGAAGAGCCGGTCCAGCGCGGCGTCGCGGTCCTCCGGGGAGTCCTGCGCGGAGGCGAGCTGGGCGGCGTAGGCGCGGAGGAGGTCGTGCATGCCGTAGCGAGAGGTGTGCGTGAGCCGGGTGCGGGTGGGGGCTTGCTGGAAGCCGGGGGTATTTCTCACCACCGTCTTGGGCTTTGACCGGTTAGAAATGTCCCCGGCTTCCCGAGGGGACAGGCCCGGGGACGTGCCGGTCGCTGCGGCTGCCGCGTCCGCGCGCTGGACGAGATGGGCGCGGGCGAGGACGTCGAGCGCACGGTGGGCGTCCGCCGGGGAACTACCGGTCAGCGCGGCGGCGGCGGACGCGTCGAGATCCGGGCCGGGGTGGAGGCCGAGCAGGCGGAAGGTACGGGCCGCTTCCCTGGGCAGCTGGCGCAGGGACCAGGAGAAGACCGTGACGACGGCGGCCCGGGGGTCGCCCTCCGCGTCCAGGAGGTACAAGCGGCGCTGCTGGTCGGCCAGTTCGGCGACGAGGTCGGTCAGCGGGGTGCCGGGGCGGGCGGCGGCGAGTTCCGCGGCGACCCGCAGGGCCAGCGGGAGACGGGCGCACTGGGCGGCCAGGGTGTCCACCGCCTCGGGTTCGGCCTCGGCGCGCGGACCGATGAGGCGGCGCAGGAGCGTGCGGGCCGCGTCGGCGGGCAGCAGGTCGAGGTCGAGACGCTGGGCGCCCTCCCGCGCGACCAGCCCGGCCAGGCTGTCCCGGCTGGTCACCAGCACCGCGCAGGAACCGGTGCCGGGCAGCAGCGGCCGGACCTGCTCCACGGTCGCCGCGTTGTCCAGCACGATCAGCATCCGCCGGTCCGCGACCTCGGTGCGGTAGCGCGCCGCCCGGTCGTCCGGCTCCGGCGGGATGTCCTGTTCCGGCACTCCGAGCGCGGTCAGGAACCGGATCAGCGTGTCGGGTGCGGTCATCGGACGGTCGGGGTCGTAGCCGCGCAGGTTCACATACAACTGGCCGTCCGGGAACCGGTCCCGGGCCCGGTGCGCCCAGTGCACCGCCAGGGCCGTCTTGCCCACGCCCGCGGTCCCGGACACCGCCGACACCACGACGGCGGTGGGCCGCTGCGCGCTCGCCCCCAGGACCTTCTCCAGCCGGGCCAGTTCCTCCTCGCGACCGGTGAACCCCGAGACATCCAGGGGAAGTTGAGCGGGTACGACGGCCTTGCCGCGCCCGGTGCCGGTGCCGGTGCCGGTTCTGGTCCCGGACGGCGGGCGCGGGGCGGACTTCCCACGCAGGAGCGCCTGGTATGCCCGCTGGGCCTCCGCCCCCGGGGTCGTGCCGAGTTCGTCGGACAGCCGCTTCCGCAGGGCGCCGTAGCAGGCGAGCGCCTCCGGAGCGCGCCCGGCGGCGTCCAGTGCCCGGATCAGCGCCACTGCGAGCGGCTCGATCAGCGGATGCTCGGCGACGAGGACGGACAGCGTATCGACCACCACCAGGTGCTCACCGACCCGGAGTTCGGCCTCCGCCCAGGCCAGCACCGCGTCGACGTACTGATGCAGCCAGCTCTCCCGGGTCCGCGCCGCCCACACCCCGGGCAGCCCGGCCAACGGCGTCCCCTGCCACAGCCCCATCGCCTCCCGCAGCGTCAACACCCGTGCCGCGTCGGACCCTTTGGTCCGGCGGGCCCGTGTGATCAGGCTCCGGAAGCGGTGGATGTCGACCAGGTCGGGCGCGAGGTCCAGCCGGTAGCCCGCCGGGCCGCGCACCAACTCCGGGGCGGGGGAGGGGACTTCGGCGTCGCCCCCCGAGGCCGTGGACGGCATGCCCGTATCGCCGTGGAGCCCCGGCCCCGTCTCCGCCAACACCCGGCGGATACGCGCGACATGGGCGTACAGCGTGCCGCGCACCTGCGCCGGCGGGTCCTCGCCCCACACCCGGTCGATGAGCGTCTCGGCCGGTACCCAGCGGCCCGCGTCCACCAGCAGGGCCGCCAGGACCGTGCGCCGCTTCGCGGGGCCCAGGTCGACCGGACGGCCCGCCACCCATAACTCCACGGGCCCCAGCAGCCGAAATCCCCTCACACCCGTCTCCACAGCCCCACCCCACGCGCTTCACAGGTTCTCCACCGCGCACCCAACCACCTGCCCACCTGCGGGACAAGGTTTTCGCAAGGTCCACAGCCACCTCCCTCCGCCACCTTGGGCACGGCAACTCGCCCGCACCACGGACGACCTGGTCCCGTGGGCGGCACCCCGAGTGATGGAGGAACACAGAGAATGAAGCGGATCCTGGCCAAGGCCGGCATCGCCCTGGGAAGCGTGGCCCTGGCCACCACCGGCGCGTTCATCACCGCCGCACCCGCGAACGCGGCACTGTCGGACTGCCCCTCCGGGGGACTGTGCGCCTACCTCGGCGTCAACGGCTCGGGCGACCCCGGCGTGGTCTACGGCGACAACACGAACCTGCTCCAGTACAACAAGTTCAACAACGCCGAGTCGCTGTACAACAACGGCAACAGCTGCAACGTCCGGATCTACTCGGGCACGGGCTACACGGGGTCCAGCTACATCCTCGCCAAGGGCTACTACAACGGCTCGCTGGCGAACACCGTGTACTGGCACAACGTCGCCTCCAACGACTGGTGCGTGTGAGCACAACCACGGCGCGGCGGACACTGCTCACGGTGCTCCTTGTGCTGACCGCGGCCGGCTGCTCCCACGGGGGTGAGCAGCCGGCCCGCGGGCCCGCGGCACTCGACGTCCGTCCCCTGTCGGGCGCCACCGCGTCCACGTACGCCGACGCCGTACGCCTGCACGACCGCGAGGAAGAAGCCGTCGCCGCCTGCATGAGCGCCCGCGGCCAGACCTACACGGCACAGCCCCGCACCGCCTCCGCACGCGGCGAGGAGACCAACCCCTACGGCCTGCTCACCGTCCGCAAGGCGATCCAGGACGGCTACGGCATCGTCGGCGAGTACCTCTACCAGCGGTCCACCCCCGTCCCCGCGAGCGAACCCCACCAGGCCGCCTGGCAACGGGCGTTGACCGGCACCCCGGCCCACCGGGTGAGCCTGCGCCTGCCCGACGGCGTCGACCTCGCCTACTCCACCGACGGTTGCGTCGCCCGGGCCCGCACCGAGCTCTACGGCGCGGACTGGAACACGGTGGAACCCGTCACCGTAGGCCTGGCGAACCGTGTCCTCGGGGCCGTGGAGAAGGACCCCGACTACCGCTCCGCCGTACGCCGTTGGTCCTCCTGCATGACCAAGGCGGGGCACCCGGCGAAGGACCTCCAGGCGCCCCGCGAGGCCGTCAACTCCCGCCTGCGGAAGGCCGCTTCGGACGAGACGGCGCTGCGCGCGCTCGGCAACGACGAGATCCGCACCGCCCGCGCGGACGCGGAGTGCCAGACGGACACGGGACTGTCCGAAGCCGTCCGGGACGTCCAACGGGCGGTCGAGAAGCGGCTGTTGACGGCGGCCGACCGGAAGACCGTGGCGCGTTACGTGGCGGACCGGCGCACGGCGCTGGCCTCCGCCACCGCATGAGCCACCGGAGCTGACCGGGCCGGAGCCCGGGTGGGGGGAGTCATCGGTCCCCGCCCGGCTCCGTGAGATCGATCAACCGGCACACCGTCTCGATGTCGATCTTCACCTGGGCGATCGACGCCCGCCCCGAGAGCCAGGTGATCAGCGCCGAGTGCCAGGTGTGCTCGATGACCCGGACCGCCGACAGCTGCTCGGGCGTGGGGTGTTCGAGGCCCATCGCGTCCAGGATGATCACCGTGGTCTGCCGCGACACCTGATCGACCTCGGGGGAGACACTGCGGTCCGCGAAGGTCAGCGCGCGGACCATCGCGTCGGCGAGATGCGGCTCGCGCTGGAGTGCGCGGAAGGCCCGCATCAGGGTCTCCGCGACCCGCTCGGCCGCCGTGTCACCGCCCGGCGGCTTCTTCCGCAGCGTGCCGTGCATGTGCTCCAACTGGTCCTGCATCGTGGCGACCAGGAGATGCACCTTGGACGGGAAGTACCGGTACAGCGTGCCGAGCGCGACCTGCGAGGACTCCGCGACCTCCCGCATCTGCACCGCGTCGAACCCGCCCCGGCTGGCCAGCTGCGCGCTCGCGTGCAGGATGCGGCGGCGCCGGGCCTCCTGCCGCTCGGTGAGGGGCGGCGAGGTCCGCGCAGTGGCTTCGGGCTTGGCTTGCGCTGGCATGGCTCCCGATCCGTGACTGTCGGTGAGGGCGGGTGATCACACCGATCATGGCAGGGCCTCGGCCGTGGTGTGAATCACCTGATCCACTTCTCACAGCGCCCGTACCGGCCGGTAGATTCAGAACCTCCTGGACGATCAAGTCTGAAACTTGTTCTAGATTAGCGTCCCGGCGTAATCTCGCGGGACAGTGCAGGGAGAAGGGGGCTCAGAGTGACCGCTGAGGCCAGTCAGGCGGGTCCCCAGGAGGACCTGGCAGCCGACGGCGAGCGACCGCTCCGTATCGCACTCCTCACCTATAAGGGGAACCCGTTCTGCGGGGGCCAGGGCGTCTACGTCCGCCACCTCTCCCGCGAGCTGGCCCGCCTCGGCCACCGCGTCGAGGTCATCGGCTCACAGCCCTACCCCGTCCTCGACGAGGGCTACGACGGCATCTCCCTGACCGAGCTGCCCTCGCTCGACCTCTACCGCTCGCCGGACCCCTTCCGCACCCCGAAGCGCGACGAGTACCGCGACTGGATCGACGCCCTCGAAGTGGCGACGATGTGGACCGGCGGCTTCCCCGAGCCCCTCACGTTCTCGCTCCGCGCCCGCCGCCATCTCCGCGCCAGGCAGGGCGAGTTCGACATCGTGCACGACAACCAGACGCTGGGGTACGGGTTGTTGGGGGATGTCGGCGCCCCGCTCGTCACCACGATCCACCACCCCATCACCGTGGACCGGCAGTTGGAGCTGGACGCGGCAGAGAACTGGCGCCAGCGCATGTCCAAGCGCCGCTGGTACTCCTTCACGCAGATGCAGAAGCGCGTCGCCCGCCGCCTGCCCACCGTGCTCACCGTCTCCGGTACCTCGCGCCAGGAGATCATCGACCACCTCGGCGTCCGCGACGATCGCATCCACGTCGTCCACATCGGCGCCGACACCGACCTGTTCTCCCCGGACCCGGCGGTCGGGCAGGTGCCGGGCCGGATCGTGACGACGTCCAGCGCGGACGTCCCCCTCAAGGGCCTCGTGTTCCTGGTCGAGGCCCTCGCGAAGGTCCGCACGGAACACCCCGACGCGCACCTGATCGTCGTAGGAAAGCGCCCCACCGAGGGCCCGGTCGCCCAGTCCGTCGAGCGCTACGGCCTCGAAGGCGCCGTCGACTTCGTGAAGGGCATCTCGGACGCCGAGTTGGTCGACCTGGTCCGCTCGGCGGAGGTCGCCTGCGTGCCCTCGCTGTACGAGGGCTTCTCCCTCCCGGCGGCGGAGGCGATGGCCACGGGCACGCCCCTCGTCGCCACGACCGGCGGGGCGATCCCGGAGGTCGCCGGACGCGACGGCGAGACCTGCCTGGCGGTACCGCCGGGGGACCCGGGCGCGCTCGCGACCGCCCTGAACCGACTCCTCGCCGACCCGGCGCTCCGGGCCCGCCTCGGCGCGGCGGGCCGCGAACGCGTCCTGGCCCGCTTCACCTGGGCGAAGGCGGCCGAGGGCACGGTGGCCCGCTACCGCGAGGCGATCCCCGGCCGTACGACTTCTCCCTCCCCCTCTCCGACCAGTGTTACCGGCGTCTCTTCCGAAAGCAGGGCCACGTGCTGACCGTCGACTTCTCCCGGTTCCCGCTCGCCCCTGGCGACCGTGTCCTGGACCTCGGGTGCGGTGCCGGGCGGCACGCGTTCGAGTGTTATCGGCGAGGGGCACAGGTCGTCGCCCTCGACCAGAACGCCGAGGAGATCCGAGAGGTCGCCAAGTGGTTCGCGGCGATGAAGGAGGCCGGCGAGGCCCCCGCCGGAGCCACGGCGACCGCGATGGAGGGTGACGCGCTCCAACTCCCCTTCCCCGACGAGTCGTTCGACGTCGTGATCATCTCCGAGGTCATGGAGCACATCCCCGACGACAAGGGCGTGCTCGCCGAGATGGTCCGGGTGCTGAAGCCCGGCGGCCGGATCGCCATCACCGTCCCGCGCTACGGCCCCGAGAAGATCTGCTGGGCCCTGTCCGACGCCTACCACGAGGTCGAGGGCGGCCACATCCGCATCTACAAGGCGGACGAACTCCTCGCCAAGATCCGCGAGGCCGGCCTCAAGCCGTACGGCACGCACCACGCGCACGGGCTGCACTCGCCGTACTGGTGGCTGAAGTGCGCGTTCGGCGTGGACAACGACAAGGCGCTGCCGGTGCAGGCGTACCACAAGCTCCTGGTCTGGGACATCATGAAGAAACCCCTCGCCACCCGGGTCGCCGAACAGGCGCTGAACCCGCTGATCGGCAAGAGCTTCGTGGCCTACGCGACCAAGCCGCACCTTCCCCTGGCGGAAGCCAAGTGACCACTCCCCGGACAGAGCACCTCGTCCTGCCCGGGGTCCTCACCGCGGAGCAGGCCGCCGCGACCGTCGCGGGCATCCTCGCCGTGCAGCGGGAGGACGGGGCGATCCCGTGGTTCCGGGGCCATCACCTCGACCCGTGGGACCACACCGAGGCCGCGATGGCGCTGGACGCGGCGGGGGAGCACGAGGCGGCGGAGCGGGCGTACAACTGGCTTGCGCGGCACCAGAACGAGGACGGGTCGTGGTTCGCCGCCTACGCCGACGGTGACGCGCGGGACGTGACCGACCGGGGGCGTGAGACCAACTTCGTCGCCTACATAGCCGTAGGCGTGTGGCATCACTACCTCGCGACCGGTGACGACACGTTCCTGGACCGGCTGTGGCCGAACGTCTTCGCCGCGGTCGAGTTCGTGCTGCGGCTTCAGCAGCCGGGCGGGCAGATCGGGTGGAAGCGGGAGGACGACGGTACGGACACGGTGGACGCGCTGCTGACCGGTTCCTCGTCGATCCACCAGGCGTTGCGGTGTGCGCTCGCCATCGCCGAACAGCGTGAAGAGCCGCAGCCCGACTGGGAGTTGGCGGTCGGGGCGCTGCGGCACGCCATCCGGCGGCATCCTGAACGGTTCCTGGACAAGGACCGGTACTCGATGGACTGGTACTACCCGGTGCTGGGTGGTGCGTTGACCGGTGTGGAGGCCAAGTCCCGGGTGGAGGAGGGCTGGAGCCGGTTCGTCGTGCCGGGTCTTGGGGTGCGGTGTGTCGTTCCCAACCCGTGGGTGACCGGTGGGGAGTCGGCTGAACTCGCCCTGGCGCTCTGGGTGTTGGGGGAGTCCGACCGGGCGTTGGAGATTCTCCAGTCCATTCAGCATCTGCGTGATTCTGAGAGCGGGCTGTACTGGACCGGGTATGTCTTCGACGACGATGCGGTGTGGCCGCGGGAGTTGACCACGTGGACTGCGGGGTCGTTGCTGCTTGCGGTGGCTGCGTTGGGTGGGCATGACGCGACGTGTGCGGTGTTTGGCGCGGAGCACTTGCCGTTGGGGCTGGATCCGGATTGTTGTTAGGCGCGGGCCCGGTGGGGGCTGGTCGCGCAGTTCCCCGCGCCCCTAAAAAACCCCGGTGCTCGTAGGCTTTTAAGGGGCGCGGGGCACTGCGCGACCAACCCCCACCGGCCGGTGCTTAACGGTGGACCTTGTTGGCGATCGCATGCCCGATGAACAGGTACACCACCGCAGCCAGACCGTAGCCGCAAATCACGCGCGCCCACGCCTCGTCGAAGGTGAACAGGTCGCGGGACCAGCCGGCGAGCCAGTTGGCCGAGCGGTGGACGAACTGCACGAGGTCGTTCGCGCGGTTGGCGTCCAACAGGTACATCAGAATCCAGAGGGCCAGGATGAGGGCCATGATGTCGGCGATGATCACGATGACGTTGCCGACCGAATTCGAACCGCGTCGGTAGTAGGGGGACATGCCAAGCGGATTGCCGCTTCCGGTCGGATGAAACCCGAACGGTCCCGCCGGGTGGCGCGCGCGCCCGAGCCGGGTGAGGCTGCCGGGGTAAGGACACCCACTCGGGGAGAACACCCCGGAGGACCTCGTGCCCGTACCGATACGGCGCCTCTTCGTGGCGCTCACTCTGTGCTGCGCCCTGCTCGCCGGTGCCACGGCCTGCGGCAGCGCCACCGATGACGCCACGCAGGACACCGCGGCCGTCGTGGCCGCGGCAGCCGCCGCGACCCCGAGCCCCAGTACCTCCGCCGAACGGCAGAAGTTCGCCAAGACCCGTTTCGTCGCGAACGCGGGCCTCGCCGCCGGTGCCACCTACCAGTGGATCGTGAAGCCCTGGAAGGCGGGCAAGTTCAAGAAGGGCGCGAGCGGACGCCGCTTCGCGCTCGTCAAGGCGGGTCTCGCGGGCGCGTTCGCGTACAACCGGCTCAAGGCGGCCACGAAGAACGCCAAGGGTGACCCCACGCTCGCCAAGGCGGTGGCCCCGCTCACCGCCGGCATCGACTCCCTGAAGGACCTGCCGTCCAAGCTCCGCAAGGGCGACTCGACCGATGCCACGGCGGGTTCGTTCGACGACATCATCAACAAGGTCAAGGACGCCGGGAAGAGTGCCGGCGCCGAGGTGACCGACAAGGTGCCGTCGGCGGGCCAACTGGCGGGCGGCTGACGGTGAGTTGAGCGGCTCCTGGGGCTTCGGCTCTGTCTAGGAGTTCAGCTCCGCCAGCACCCGCAGCGTGTGTGGGTCGGGCGCGAGGGCCAGGAGATCCGTCACCGGGCCCTTGCGCCACAACTCCAGCCGTTCCGCGATGCGTTCACGCGGCCCGACGAGCGAGATCTCGTCGGCGAACGCGTCCGGCACGGCGAGCACGGCCTCCTCCCGGCGGCCGGCGAGGAACAACTCCTGTATCCGCCGGGCGTGTTCCTCGTACCCCATGCGTGCCATCAGGTCGGCGTGGAAGTTCCGGGCCGCGTGCCCCATCCCGCCGATGTAGAAGCCGAGCATCATCTTCACGGGGAGCAGGCCTTCGGCCACGTCGTCGCAGACCTTCACCTGCGTCATGGGCGCGACGAGGAACCCGTCCCGGAAGGCGGTCGTGCCGTAGACCTCCGGCCGACTCGGCGACCAGTACAACGGCAGCCACCCGTCCGCGATCGCCGCCGTCTGCGCCACGTTCTTCGGCCCCTCCGCGCCCAGCAGCACCGGCAGGTCCGAACGGAGCGGGTGGGTAATGGACTTGAGGGCTTTGCCGAGTCCCGTACCGTCCTCCCCCCGGTACGGATGCGCGTGGAACCGCCCGTCCATCTCGACCGGCGCCTCCCGCCGTAGCACCTGCCGTACGACCTCGACGTACTCCCGGGTCGCGGTGAGCGGCGACTTGGGGAACGGACGCCCGTACCACCCCTCCACCACCTGCGGCCCCGACAGCCCGAGCCCGAGAAGCACGCGCCCGCCGGAGAGATGGTCGAGGGTGAGCGCGTGCATCGCGGTGGTGGTCGGCGAGCGGGCCGCCATCTGCGCAACGGCCGTGCCCAGCTTGATCGTTGAGGTCCGCGCCGCGATCCAGGTCAGCGGGGTGAAAGCGTCGGACCCCCACGACTCGGCCGTCCACACGGAGTCGTACCCGAGCCGCTCGGCCTCCTGGGCCAGCGGCACATGGTCGGCGGAGGGCCCGCGCCCCCAGTACCCGAGTGCGAGACCGAGCCGCATATCGCCTCCAGAGACACCGATCTGACGGTACGTCAGCCAATCGATCGACGGCTGCGACTGTACGACAACGGCCCCCCACCCGGAAGGGCGAGGGGCCGCGGCCGAAGCGGTCGAAGCCGGCGGGAGACTCAGCCGCGCTGGATCCCCGAGGTGTCCTGCAGGACGCCACGACGGCCGTCCTGGGTCTGCGCGACGAGCGCCGGACCACGCTGCTCCACGGCCAAGTACCAGGTACCCGGCGCCAGTTCGGCGATCGGCGACGGCGAACCGTCCTCCGCGAACAGCGGCCGGGCCACCGGCACCGCGAACCAGAACGGCGAGAAGTCCCCGGCCGGAGCGGGCGCCGGAGCGGGCTGCCCGAACGGCTGCGCGGTCTGCGCCTGCTGCGGCGGAGTGCCGTACGACGGCTGCGGCGCACCGGCGCCCGGGTAGCCGTAACCACCGGGCGGCTGGGCGCCGTAGGGCTGCGGGGCGACGGGCTTGGGGGCCGGGATGAGGGCGGCCTGGAGGGCGGGGACGAGAGGCGTCGCGATGGCGCCGCCCGCCATGACGAGGGCGGCGATGAAGCCGAGGATGAGGCCGGCACCGGCGCTGACGTTGTCGCCGACGTCCACCAGCGTCCAGAACAGGGCCCACGCGGTGAGGACCGTGAACGCCACGCCGACTGTCCCGAGGTCCAGGCCCACGATCTTGCGCGGCTGCGGCAGGCAACGGTTGACGACGACGAGAGCGGCACCGATGACGCCGCCCATGTAGGTGCCGAGGCCGTTACCGAGGCTCGTCCACGCGGTGATGTCCAGGTCGATCCCGTTGGCCGTGTAGAACTTGAGGAACGACGCGATGAAGAGCAATACCGCTGCTCCGATCACCACGCCGTCGCCTCGTGTGAGGGAGCGGATATTCACTTCAGGTCCTTCGTAGGTCGTCTCGTCGTCGGTTGACCCTATCGTCCACCCTGTCTGGGTGTCCGCCCGGATCAGCCCACTGATCGCTACCCGCGCAGGAAACTCACGATTCCCTCAGAGATTCCCTGCGCCGCCTTCTGTCGCCAGGCGCCGTTCGTCAGCAGTGCGGCATCATTGCTATCGCGCATGTTGCCGCACTCGATGAACACCTTGGGAACCGTTGACAGATTGAGACCGCCCAGGTCCTTACGCGTGACGAGACCGGTGCCTTCGCCGATGTAATTGGAGAACTGTTCGCCCGTCGCGCGACGGTAATCGCCCGCGATGCCCTTCCCGAGGACGGCGGAAGGGCCGACGATGGCGCGGGTGTCGGCGCCGCCCGCGTGGACCGAGGCCGGCAGGATCACATGGAAACCCCGGTCGCCGGCCGGTGCGCCGTCGGCGTGGATGGAGATCGCGGCGTCCGCGTGCGCGTCGTTCCCGATCTTGGCCCGCTGATCGACGCACGGCCCCCAGGCCGGCGAGTCCCCGTCGTGCGTCAACTTCACCGTGACGCCCTGCTTCTCGAGGATCGCCTTCAGCCGGTGCGACACGTCCATCGTGAACTGGGCTTCCGAGTAACCCGCGTTGGTCGACGTCCCGGTGGTGTCGCACTCCTTCCAGTTCGTGCCGATGTCCACCTTGCGGTTGATCTCGGCGCTGTGCTGGAAGTTGGTGACGTTGTGCCCCGGGTCGATGACAACGACCTTGCCCTTGAGGGGACTTGGCCCCGGCGGCTTGTCGTCGTTGGACGCGGTGCCCGTGGGGGACACGGGTGCGCCGGCCGACGTGGGCGATGTGTGGGCCGAGGCGTTGTCCCCCGGGCTGCCCACCGCCTCGTAGACGAACCACCCGATGAGCGCCCCCGGGACCAGCGCGGCCAGCGCCACGGTCAGGGGCCCACGACGGGGACGGCGGGGCTGCGGAGGATCGAAGTCCGGACCTACGTACGACACGGGAGCCACCCTAGCCGCCGCACAGGTCGGGTTTGCTGAACCGGCAACAGGAGTCGCGCGCCGCTCCGCCCCGGACGGAGGATCGACGGACCAGCCCCCGTCCCGGAGGACTCACGACCATGCTCAAGGAAGCCGTCCACCGACTTGTCCCCGCCCCGCGGGCCGCATCCACCTGGTGGAACAGGGCACCGGCCCCCTGATCCTCCTGGTGCACGGCTTCCCGGAGTCCTGGTACTCCTGGCGCCACCAGCTCCCGGCACTGGCCGCGGCGGGGTACCGCGCGGTCGCCGTGGACGTACGCGGCTACGGCCGCTCCTCGCGCCCCGAGGACGTGTCGGCGTACCGGATGCTCGACCTGGTCGAGGACGCCGTGGCGGTCGTGCACGCGCTCGGCGAACGGTCGGCGGTGATCGTCGGCCACGACTGGGGAGCGGGCATCGCGGCGAACTCCGCCCTCCTCCGCCCGGACGTCTTCCGAGCCGTAGGACTGCTGAGCGTCCCTTACGCGCCCCGCGGCGGCCCGCGCCCCAGCGAGATCTTCGCGGGGATGGGCGGGGACGAGGAGTTCTACGTCTCGTACTTCCAGGAGCAGGGCCGCGCGGAGTCGGAGATCGAACCGGACGTACGCGGCTGGCTGGCGGGTTTCTACGCCGCGTTCTCCGCCGACACGATGCCCGCGCCCGGCACCCCCGACCCGCACTTCGCCAGCCGGGACGGCGGCACCCTGCGCGACCGCTTCCCGACGAAGCGCCCCGCGTGGCTGGGCGAGGCCGAACTGGACGTCTACGCGGGCGAGTTCGAGCGCACGGGCCTGACCACCGCCCTGAACCGCTACCGCAACATGGACCGGGACTGGGAGGACCTGACGGCCTACGACGGGGCCCCGATCACCCAGCCGTCCCTGTTCCTGGGCGGCTCCCTGGACGCGTCCACCACCTGGCTGTCCGACGCGATCGCCGCGTATCCGGTGACCCTGCCGGGCCTGCGCGGCTCGCACATCCTGGAGGGCTGCGGCCACTGGATCCAGCAGGAGCGCCCGGCGGAGGTCAACCAGCACCTGCTCAACTGGCTGGCAGACCTGCCGAGTTGACCTTCAGATCCCGGTACCGGTACGCCGCAGGACACGGAGGGAGTCGGTCGCCGACACCTCCGTGAACGCGCCGGACTCCAGCGCCCGCAGATACACCCGGTACGGCGCCTGCCCGGTGAACTCGTCCTCGACGACCGGGAACACGTCATGGATGACCAGCAGCCCGCCCTCGGCGACATGGGGCGCCCAGCCCTCGTAGTCCCCGTTCGCGTGCTCGTCGGTGTGGCCGCCGTCGATGAAGACGAGGCCGAGGGGGGTGCCCCAGATACGGGCTACCTGCGGCGACCGCCCGACGAGCGCGACCACATGCTCCTCCAGCCCCGCCTTGTGCAGGGTCCTGCGGAAGGTGGGCAGCGTATCCATCAGCCCGATCTCCGGGTCGACGGTCTCCGGGTCGTGAAAGTCCCAGCCCGGCTGCTGCTCCTCGCTACCCCGGTGATGATCCAGGGTGAGCACGGTGACCCCGGCCTCACGGGCAGCATCGGCAAGGAGGATCGTCGAACGCCCGCAGTACGTCCCGACTTCGAGAAGCGGAAGGCCCAGCCCCCGGCTTCTACGGCGGCACCGTACAGGGCAAGCCCTTCACCGACCGGCATGAACCCCTTCGCCGCCTCGAACGCGGCAAGGATCTCGGGCTTGGGTGCCGCTGGCATGCGGTTCCTCTCGACAGAGCTACGGTGACGCTGTTGCTTTTAGGGGCGCGGGGAACTGCGCGACCAGCCCCCACACACCCGCACCCAACAAACTACCGACTACGCGCTAACGGTCTCACCGGGCAGAGCGAGATCCAGGTCCACCGAGACCTCATCCCCACCGTGCGTCGCAGACGAGGCAAGCGGCCCATGCCCCACCGCCCGCGCCGCCACCACATACGCCCCCTGAGCCGGTACAGCGAGCACGTAACTCCCGTCCTCCTCGGACAGTGTCGCCCCAGCCTGCCGCCCACGCCGGTCGATCAACGTGACCTTGGCCCGAGCCACAGGAACCCCGTCCGCACTCAACACCCGCCCCCGGAACCCCCGAAGAACCTCCTCGGCCAGCTCAAGGTTGGCCTCCTCCTCGCTGCTGAAGTTCAACTGCGGAGCCCGGTTCGGCTTGGGAAGGAACAGCGCCATCAACAGGCCGACAGCAACCGCACCCGTAGCGATCAGGAACGACACGTGGAACCCGTGCATCGTCGGGATCGCAACCCCGCCCACATGGTTCGCGGTGTTGGCCAGCACCATCCCGATCACGGCGCTGGAGACGGACGTACCGATGGACCGCATAAGGGTGTTGAGCCCATTCGCCGCACCGGTCTCCGACGCCGGCACCGCCCCCACGATCAACGCGGGAAGCGACGAGTACGCGAGCCCGATCCCCGCACCGAGGACGACGGCGATGACCAGGGACTGCCAGGCCGCACTCATGAGGCCGAGCCCCGCGCCGTAGCCGATACCGATGATCAGCATGCCGAGGATCAGGGTGACCTTGGGCCCGTACTTCGCCGACAGACGGGCGTACACGGGCGCCGTGAACATCATCGTCAGGCCGAGCGGGGCGACCAGCAGACCGGCGGTGACCATCGACTGCCCGAGACCGTAGCCCGTGGACTTCGGCAGCTGGAGGAGCTGGGGCAGGACGAGGGAGACGACGTAGAAGGAGACGCCGACCATGATCGAGGCGAGGTTGGTGAAGAGGACCGCCGGACGGGCGGTGGTGCGCAGGTCGACCAGCGGGGCCTTCAGGCGCAGCTCCATCACGCCCCACAGGAGCAGGACGACGGCGGCCGCGGCGAACAGGCCGAGCGTCGTGCCGGATGTCCAGCCCCAGTCGCTGCCCTTGGTGATGGGGAGGAGGAAGAGGACGAGACCGGCGGAGAGACCGATCGCGCCGAGCACGTCGAACGTGCCCTCGGCTCGCATCGGGGACTCCGGTACGACGAGGAGGGTGAGGCCGATCGCGAGGACACCGAGGCCGGCGGCGCCGTAGAAGAGGGCGTGCCAGTCGGCGTGCTGGGCGACGAGCGCCGCGGCGGGCAGCGCGAGGCCGCCGCCGACGCCGATCGAGGAACTCATCAGGGCCATCGCCGAGCCGAGCTTCTCGCGGGGCAGCATGTCGCGCATCAGGCCGATACCGAGGGGTATCGCGCCCATCGCGAAGCCCTGGAGCGTACGGCCCGCGATCATCGTGAGCAGGTCGCTGGTGAGGGCGCTGACCAGGGCGCCCACGACCATGATGGCCAGGCTGGTGATCAGCATCCGGCGCTTGCCGTAGAGGTCGCCGAGGCGGCCCATGATCGGCGTGGCGACGGCTCCGGAGAGGAGGGTCGAGGTCAGGACCCAGGTGGCGTTGCTGGGCTCGGTGCTCAGCAGCTGCGGCAGGTCCTTGATGACCGGGACGAGCAGGGTCTGCATCACCGCGACAACGATGCCCGCGAAGGCGAGCACCGGCACGACGGCGCCGGACGGCCTCCGTGCGGGCTGGTCGGTCGACGTGTGCGTCATGAAGTGAGGCCTCCAGGCCTGAGAGGGGGTGGAGCCGGTTGATCCGTGCGGGATAAGTGCACGGTAAACCTCGTATGCACGGGCAACTATTCCGATGCTTCGGCGTACTAACGAATCCTTGACCGTCCCATGAATATCTGACCCGACGTCAGCTCTGGTCATTCACTGGAACGTGTTCTAATCTCGCCCGCCATGAAGGCCTATGTCGCAGGCGTCGGGATGACGAGGTTCGAGAAGCCCGAGACCCGGGAGTGGCAGTACTGGGACATGGTCCGCGAGGCGGGGAACGCGGCCCTCGCGGACGCCGGGATCTCCTACGCCGACGTAGAACAGGTTCCTATCGGCTACTGCTTCCAGCCCTCGACCGCCGGCCAGCGCGCCGCCTATGAACTAGGTCTCACCGGCATCCCCGTCTACAACGTCAACAACAACTGCGCCACCGGCTCGACCGCGCTGATGCTCGCCCGGCAACTGGTCGAGGGCGGGGCGGCGGACTGCGTGCTGGCGCTGGGCTTCGAGAAGATGAAGCGGGGCGCGCTGGGCGGGGGAGCGGACGGCGGGGACTTCTCCACGTCCCCCGTCGCCCGGCACTACGGCGTCATGGCCGCCCGCCACGGCTTCGAGATGACCCCGCCCACCGCCCAGATCTTCGGCGACGCGGCCCGCGAACACATGGAGAAGTACGGGACCACCGAGGCTCAGCTCGCCGCCGTCGCCGCCAAGAACCACCGGCACTCCGCGCACAACCCGTACGCCCAGTTCCAGGACGTGTACGACGTCGACGACATCCTCGCGGCCCGGGTCGTCCACCACCCGCTCACGAAACTCCAGTGCTCGCCGACGTCGGACGGGGCGGCTGCGGCGGTCGTGGTCTCCGAACGCTGGGCGGAGCAGCGGGAGTTGGGTGCGGGGGCGGGTGCGGGTGCGGGCCCGCTCGTCGAGATCGTCGCCCAGGCGATGACCACCGACACCGAGGACTCCTTCGCCTCCGGCTCCTGCATCGACGTCGTCGGGCAGCCCATGTCCCGGGCCGCCGCCCGCCAGGTCTACGAACGGTCCGGACTCGGCATCGACGACGTGGACGTCGTAGAACTGCACGACTGCTTCTCGATCAACGAGCTGCTGACGTACGAGGCGCTCGGCATGTGCGAGCCCGGGGAGTCCGGGAAGCTCGTCGAGTCCGGGGGACGACGTACGGCGGGCGGTGGGTGGTGAACCCGTCCGGCGGGCTGATCTCCAAGGGGCATCCGCTGGGGGCCACCGGGATCGCCCAAGTCGCCGAACTGGTCTGGCAGTTGAGGGGGACGGCGGGGGAGCGGCAGGTGCCGGGGGCCGGGGTGGGGCTCGCGCACAACATCGGGCTGGGCGGCGCGGCCGTGGTGACCTTGCTGCGGGCGGCGTAGGTCCTACGGCGGTGGTACGGCTGAGGCGAAATGCCGATGCCAGGAGCGTGGGCCGGTTGAGAGGATGACCACCATGCCCCGAGCCGCTGACGTCTCCCGAATATCCCGCCTGTTCCCCCGCGGCGCCGCACCGCCCGCCTGGCTGGTCGTGGCGCTCGCGTGCGCCGGGCAGTTCCTCGTCGTGCTCGACGTGTCCGTCGTCAACGTGGCGCTGCCGTCGATGCGGGCCGACCTGGGGATGAGCGCGTCCGGGCTGCAGTGGGTGGTCAACGCGTACGCCATCGCCTTCGCCGGGTTCATGCTGCTGGGCGGACGGGCCGGTGACCTCTACGGCCGCAAGCGGATGTTCCTCGTCGGGCTCGCGCTGTTCACCCTGGCCTCGCTGTGCGGCGGACTGGCCCAGGACGGCTGGCAGTTGCTGCTCGCCCGGGCCGTGCAGGGACTGGGGGCCGCGGTGCTGGCGCCCTCGACGCTGACCATCGTCACCTCGGCGGTCGCGGAGGGCGCGGCCCGCGCCCGGGCCATCGCCACCTGGACGGCGGTCGGCGCGGGCGGCGGGGCCGCGGGCGGACTCGTCGGCGGGGTCCTCGTGGACACCCTGAGCTGGCGGTGGGTGCTCCTCATCAACGTGCCCGTCGGCGCCGTCGTCCTCCTCAGCTCCCTGCGTTGGCTCCCGGAGAGCCGGGCCGGGGACCGGCGGCGGCTCGACCTGCCCGGCGCCGTCCTGGTCACGGCGGGGCTCGGCGTGCTGGCGTACGGCATCTCGCAGACCGAGGCCGAGGGCTGGACGGCCGCGGCCACCCTCGTGCCGCTGGCCGCCGGACTCGCGCTGATCGCGCTCTTCCTCGTCGTCGAGGCGCGTACGGCGGCTCCGCTGATGCCGCTCGGGCTGTTCCGGGCACGGGCGGTGTCGTCGGCGAACGCGGCGATGTTCCTGTCGGGCTCCGCGATGTTCTGCATGTGGTTCTTCATGACCCTGTACGCGCAGAACGTGCTCGGGTACAGCCCGCTGGAGGCGGGGCTCGCGCTGGTGCCGAGTTCGCTGGCGGTCCTCCTCGGCTCCAAGTCGGCGCCCCGTTTCATGCCGGTGCTCGGCGCGCGCAACGTGGCCGTGATCGGGACGCTGCTCGCGGCGGTGGGTTTCGGCTGGCAGTCCCTGATGACGGTGAGAGGGGACTACCTGACCGAGATCATGTTCCCCGGAATCCTGATGATGCTGGGCGCGGGCCTGACCGCTACCCCGCTCGCCGCGCTCGCCACGTCGGGGGCCGCGCCGGGAGAGGCCGGGCTGGTCTCCGGGCTGATCAACACCTCGCGCACGATGGGGGGTTCGCTGGGGCTCGCCGTGATGTCGACGATCGCCGCGGCACGTACGGAGCGGGCGGCGGGCGGCGGTGCGGGGACGCTGCGGGCGCTGACGGAGGGGTACGCGCTGGCGTTCCGGACGGGGGCGGGGGTGCTGCTCGGCGGGGTGGTGCTGATGGTGGTGTGGCTGCCTTGGGGGAAGGGGGCGGGACCTGCCGCGGCGCGGGTGAGTGCGAGCGCGGACGGGGAGGTCTTGGTGGACGCGGAGGATGCGGAAGGGGTGGCGGGTGCGGTGGGCGTGGACCCGGCGGTGGCCTCGGACGGCGCGGCTTCCACGCGTTTCGAGAAGTGAGGCAATGGTCTTTGAGAGGTGAGGCAACGGTTCGGGCGGCTCATGGACTCCTTTAACCATCTAGGAGGTGCCCATGGGGGATCGCAAGCAGGCTCGGGAGGCTCGGGATGACGGGTTCCAGAGCTTTGTCATCGGCCGCTGGCCGCGGCTGATGCGGACGGCATTTCTTCTGACGGGGGAGCAGCACGCCGCGGAGGATCTGGTCCAGTCGACGCTCGAACAGACCTTTGTGGCCTGGCGCAAGGTCGGCTCGGCCGACGATCCGGAGGCGTACGTACGGCGCGTGATGATCAACGCGCACGCACGCAAACACCGCAGACGGCTCAAGGAGTACCTCGCGCCCAAGGACGACTCGGGCCTGGTGCGCGAGATCGCCGACACCGGTGACCGCATCGCCCAGGCCGACGACCGCAGCGCGCTGTTGCAGGCACTGGCCCAACTGCCGCCCAGGCAGCGGGAAGCGGTGGTGCTGAGGTACTGGGAGGACCTGACCGAGACACAGACGGCCCAGGCGATGGGCTGCTCGGTCGGCGCGGTGAAGAGCAACGCGGCCAAGGGGATCGCGAAACTCCGCGCCATACCGGGACTCGCCGAGACGGTGACGCAGGGAGGGCGGAAGTGATGAGCGCGGACCGGGAGACGAACCAGACCATGACGGACAGAGACATCGCCCTCCTGCTGGCCGACGCCGCGGACGAGGTCGAGATCGGTATAGCCCCCTACCAGGCGGTGATCCGCGGCGGCCGCCGGCGCCGGGCCCGCCGCTGGGCACTCGCCACGGCGGCGGCCCTGGTGATCGTCGGCGGGTCGGGCACACTCGCGCTGGCCGGGCTGCGCGACGGGAACGGGGTCGAGGTGTCACCGGCGGTGAAGCAGGAGTCGACCGCGCCGCTGACTCCGGAGGAGCGGAATGTGTACGAGCCGCAGGGGACCGTGATCGGCATCGGCGAGATCGGCGACAAGGAGTGGCAGGTCACCGTCGACGTGTGGGGCGCCCCGCGCACCGAGGGGGAGGCCTGGGCCCAGTTCCAGCGCATGAAGGCGTTCGGCGAGGTGCCGGTGGGGGTGGACGCGGGCAAGACGTCCCAACTGGTCGGCAAGTACTCGTACTTCACCCGCCGGACCATCGGGGACGGCAAGGAGTCCACCCTCACGCAGAACTCGGTCGACACGAAGGACACGATGGCGGGCACCGACCTCGATTCGGTCGCGCTCTCCCTGGACCCGAAGCACACCACCCCGCAGCGCCTGGTGATGGGTCAGGTCGCCAGGACCGCCCAGGAGGTCACGTGCACCTGGAAGGACGGCAGCTCGACCGTCGCTCGCAGGGTCGCGGCGGGCGCGGACGTCAACAGCGACGAATCGGCGATCCGGCCGGTGGCCGGCGATTCGGCGGACTGGTTCGTGTGCGTCGGGCCGGAGGGGACGACGTTCGACTCGGTGAAGGTGACGAAGTAGCGCGGCTGCGGGTGAACTGGCGCTGAGGCAGGGCGGGTTGGCCCTGAGGGTGCGGGTGTCGTGACCCGCGGCGGTGGAGGTCGGCGGCCCGGAAAACGGCTCGCCGACCTCGCGGGGCCCTGACACAGTGACCCACCATGACGAACGTCGAGCTGGTCACCGCCGCGGATCTGCGGCTCATGCAAGGGCTCGCGCAGCGTGTCACCGCCGTCCGCCCGGAGCTGGTGAAAGCCGAAGCGATGTTCGGCGAACTGGCCTGGAACTGGGGCAAGGGCCGCGCCGAGGACGACACGGGCCGACCGCGTCGGCTGTGGCTCTTTGACGGGGAGCTGGTGGCGTGGGGCTGGGCCACTCTTCCGCACCGGATGCGGCGGAACGACGGTTCGGTGAAGGACGTCACCGAGGCCTGCCTCACGTACCAGGTCCACCCCGACCACGCCGGGCTGATCGACGAGGTGATCGACTGGTACGACGCTACGGCGGCGGGCATCGAGCGGACGGTGATGCCCAGCGCAGCGGACGGGTTCGCCCTGACCCGATGGGCGGCGCACGGCTACGAGAGCGACTCGGCCGCGCTCGGCGAAACCGGCTCCTGGACCCAGCTGAACGAGCGGGACCTGACGGATGTGGAACACCCGGTTCTCCCAGCGGGGTTCCGGTTCCGCACCGCCGACGAGGCCGGCCCCGAGGCCGCGGTCCGGGCCCATCTCGACGCCTGGTCCCCCTCGGCCTACACGGCCGAGAGCTACGAGAGCGTCCGGCGGACACCGGGCTACCGCGGCGACCTGCACATCCTGGTGGAGGCACCGGACGGCACGATGGCCTCCTCGACGATCATGTGGCTCGACGAGGCGAACAGGTCGGCCGAGTTCGAGCCGGTCGGGACGCATCCGGAGTACCGGCGCCGGGGGTTGGCCAGGGCCATGCTCCTGCACGGGATGCACCGGGCGCGGGCAGCCGGGGCCACGCATGCGACGGTCGCGTGTCTGGGCGCCCCGGGGCATCCCCGGGCACGCGGGCTGTACTTCGGCCTCGGGTTCCGGGAGCTGTCGCGGGACGCACCGCTTGTGAGGGCCGGGGGCGTGGGCTGAGTTCTCGAAAAGTGTGGCGGGCGTGGCCGGGACTGCCGTCCTGGTGGCTCTTGGGCGGGGTGCCGGCGTGGTTTCACCGCGCCGCTGGGGTGGTGCCCTTTCGGCGTCGACTCCCGCCCGGTACAGGGGAGTTGACGGGGTTCGGGCGAGCGTCCCGGATGCTTGCCGACCTCGGCTTCCGGTCTGTTCGCTCCTACGATCGGCGCATCGGAGAGGGGGCCGGATGGACCGGACGGATCGGCACCAGCACGGGCGGGACATACGTACGGTCGACGATGTACTCCGGCTCCTGGACGGGCTGTTCGCGCCGGAGGCCGACCGTTGGAGTTCGCGGGGTGCCTCTTGGTGGGACGGGTTCTACGCCGACCGTGACAAGCCGGTGCCGTTCTTCGTGGAGAAGCCGGACGAGAACCTGGTCGGGTATGTCGAGCGGGGGCTGATAGGCGGGGGTGGGGGTGGTCGTGCCCTGGACCTGGGGTGTGGTCCGGGGCGCAACGCGCTTCAACTCGCCGCGTGGGGCTTCGAGGTGGACGGGGTGGATCTGTCGCCTACGGCTGTCGCGTGGGCGGAGGAGCGGGCACGGGAGTGGGAGCGGGTTGGAGAGGCGGGGGTGGGGGGAGGGGAGGGGGAGGGCCCCCAGGTTCGCTTTCACTGCGGGGACGCCTTCGCCCTCGCCGGAACCCAGCTCCCCGGCCCCTACGACCTCGTCTACGACTCCGGCTGTTTCCACCACCTGCCCCCGCACCGGCGCGTCAGCTACCTCGCCCTGCTGGACCAGGTCCTCGCCCCCGGCGGGCATTTCGCGCTCACGTGCTTCGCCGCCGGCGGCATGGGTTCCGAGCTGCCCGACGCCGAGCTCTACCGCGGCTCCGGGCTTCAGGGCGGGTTGGCCTACACCCCGGATGAACTGCGCTGGATATTCGGGGAGTTGGAGGTGGTCGAGCTGCGCCGGATGCGCGACGAACCGGACGCCTCGCCGTGCTTCGGGGAGGACTTCCTCTGGACGGCGTTGTTCCGCCGAGCCCCCGAAGCGTAACGAGGGCTACAACCACCCCTGCTGCCGGGCCTCCCGCATCGCCTCCATGCGGTTGCGGGTTCCCGTTTTGCCGATCGCTGACGAGAGGTAGTTGCGGACCGTCGACTCGGAGAGGTGGAGCTTCGTGGCGATGTCGGAGACCGTCGCGCCGTCCACCGAGGCCTTGAGGACGTCGCACTCGCGGGCGGTGAGGGGATTGGGGCCCGCGCTCAGCGCGGCGGCGGCCAGCGCCGGGTCGATGACCGTCTCGCCGGTCAGGACGCGGCGGATCGCGGCGGCGAGGTCCTCCACCGGGCCGTCCTTCACCAGGAAGCCCGCGGCGCCCGCCTCCATCGCCCGGCGCAGATAACCGGGGCGGCCGAAGGTCGTGAGGATCAACACCCGGCAGTCCGGGGCCTGTTCGCGGAGTTCGGCGGCGGCGTCCAGGCCGCTCATGCCGGGGAGTTCGATGTCGAGGAGGGCGACATCCGGGCGGTGGGTCAGGGCGGCGTCCACGATCGTGTCACCCCTCCCGACCTGGGCGACGACCTCCAGGTCCGGCTCCATGCCGAGCAGCAGGGCGAGGGCGCCGCGCATCATGCCCTGGTCCTCGGCGAGCAGCACTCTGACGGACTTGGCGGGCCGGTGGTCCCGGGGCATCTCATCCACGGGGCAAGAGTAAGGCCCAGGGAGACCCAGGACGGTTGTCAAAAACTCTTCATTGTTCGCGTCCGCGAGTCTTGACGGTCCCCGGCTGCGGGCAAACAATCGCCTCGGCATTCTGCAATCACCCCAGGAATTTCCCGTACCGGGCCGATTCCGGAAACCTTTCGACAAATTTTCGGCAGTTCGACATTTCGATCGCGAATGGGTTCGGCATATCGATCGAACGACGTTCGGTATATCGACCAGTCGCTCGCGCCGCAACTCCGAGCAGCCCGCCCCACCCGCACCGACCACCCGCACCGACCACCCGCACCGACCACCCGCACCGACCACCCGCACTGGCACCCGCACCGACCACCTGTACTGACCACCCGCATCGCCCTACCCGCAACAGAAGAGGTGCACCGTGTTCCCGAGATTCCTCCGCACCCGGCCGCGCCGGCTGAGAAACGCCACCCTGGCCGCGCTCTCCGCGCTCGTCACCGTCCTCGCGCTGGCCGTCGGCGTGCCGCAGGCGTCGGCCGCCGGCTCGCTGCCGTGCGACATCTACGCCACCGCCGGCACGCCCTGCGTCGCCGCGCACAGTCTCGTCCGGGCGCTCTACTCGTCGTACAACGGCTCGCTGTACCAGGTGCAGCGGGCCTCCGACAGTGCCACCGCGAACATCGGTCTGCTGGCGGCCGGGGGGTATGCCAACGCGGCGGCGCAGGACTCGTTCTGTGCCGGTACGACCTGCGTCATCACGAAGATCTACGACCAGTCCGCGCGCCACAACGACCTCACGATCGAGGGCGCGGGCGGTGCCGGTGTCGCCGATGTCGGGGCGCCCGCGGACGCGCTGCCGGTGACCGCCGGCGGGCATCAGGTCTACGGTCTGGAGATCTCGGCCGGCATGGGCTACCGCGACAACTCGACCTCGGGCGTGGCCACGAACGGTGCCGCCGAGGGGATGTACATGGTGACCTCGGGCACCCACGTCAACGGCAGCTGCTGCTTCGACTACGGCAACGCCGAGACCAACAACCAGGACACCGGCAACGGTCACATGGACGCCATCAACTTCGGTACGGAGTGCTGGTTCGCGCCTTGTTACGGCAGCGGCCCCTGGGTGCAGGCCGACCTGGAGAACGGGCTGTTCCAGTCGGACTCCGGGTACAGCAAGAACACGGCGAACACCGGCACCGGAGCGATACCGTTCGTCACCGCTTTGCTGAAAAACAACGGTCAGGACCATTTCGCGCTGAAATCCGGAAACGCGCAGTCGGGGAGTCTCACGACCTCCTATTCCGGGGGTGAACCCACCACGAGCGGTTACTCGCCCATGCATCAGGAAGGCGCGATCGTCCTGGGCACCGGCGGGGACAACAGCAACGGCTCCATCGGCTCGTTCTTCGAGGGCGTCATGACCGCCGGCATTCCGACCGACGCGGCCGACAACTCCGTACAGGCGAACATCGTCTCCGTCGGCTACGGCGGCTCGACCGGCACCACCGGGACGCTGGCAGCCGGTTCGGAAATCTCGCTGCGCGCGACGACCTCGTGCTGCACCGGCGACTACATCCGCCACCAGAACAACGCGGCGGTCCTCTCCGCCATCACGTCCAGCAGCGCGGCACTCGACAAGAGCGACGCCACCTGGATCGTCCGCAGGGGACTCGCCGACAGCTCCTGCTATTCGTTCGAGTCGCGGAACTACCCGGGCGACTTCCTGCGGCACTACAACTACCAGCTCTACCGCCAACCCATGGTCGGCACCGCCCAGTTCAGACAGGACGCCACGTTCTGCGCCTCGACCGGGAAGAGCGGCACGGGCACCTCGTTCGCGTCGTACAACTACCCGACCAGATATCTCCGGCACTACAACTACAACGTCTACATCGCGAGCGACGGCGGCTCCAACGCCTTCGACAGCGCCACCTCCTGGACGGACGACGTGAGTTGGGCCGTCACGGCTCCCTGGGCGCCGTAGCGGCCAAGTCCGCTGCCTCCACGGGGAGTTCGGCGGTGACCGTGAAGCCGCCGCGTGGTGACGGGCCGGCCCGCAAGGAGCCGCCCGCCACCGCGAGGCGTTCCGTGAGGCCCTTCAGACCGGTCCCGCCGATGCCGATGGTCTCGGCGGGGCCGGTCGCGGGGGAGTCGCCGGTGCCGTCGTCGGCGATGGTGAGGCGGACCCGGTCCAGGATGCCGTCGAGGGTGATCTCGCAGCGGGTGGCACGGCTGTGCCGTACGGCATTGGTGACCGCCTCGCGGACCACCCAGCCCAGCAGGGCCTCGTTCTGCGGGGTCAGGGGCGGGCCCGACTGGCGGACCACCGGGTCGATGTCGGCGGCGGACAGGGCGGAGCGGGCGCGGTCCAGTTCGGTGGCGAGGCTGCCCTCGCGATAGCCGGTGACCGCCTCGCGGATCTCGGTGAGCGCCTGCCGGCCCACGGCCTCGATGTCGGTGATCTGGCCGAGCGCGGCCTCCATGTCACGGGGTGCGAGGCGCCGGGCCGCCTCCGACTTCACGACGATCACCGAGAGGGTGTGCCCGAGCAGGTCGTGCAGGTCGCGGGAGAACCGCATCCGTTCCTTCTCGACCGCGCGGCGGGCCAACTCCTCGCGGGCGGCACGGAGTTCGCGTACGGCCTCGGAGAGGGAGAGGATCGCCGCGGTCACCATCGTCGACAGGAACGTGCCGTAGGCGACGTTGATCGCGTCCCAGCCCGCCCGGTACACGGAGACCGCGGCGGCGAGGGCGGTCAGGGCGAGGCCCACCTGGCCGAGGCGCGGGCCGCGGACGACGGCGCCCGTGGCGAGGCCGAGCAGCGGGAAGAAGTAGAGCCAGCTGCCGCCGTAGCCGAGGGCCAGGCCGCAGGTGATCAGGCCCATCACGATCAGCGCCACCAGCGTGGAGACCGCCTGGCGCTTCTCCTTCACGAAGGAGCGGAACACCACATAGATGTAGAGGGAGTTGAAGACGAACAGGCCCAGACCGCCGATCCAGGGGTTGGAGGTCTTGCCCTGGAGGAGGTTGGAGAAGGAGCCCATGCCCATCAGCAGCCACGGCAGCAGGGAGAAGCCGGTCGGCGGCGGGCCCGGATGCTCGGGGTGCTCGCCCTTGCGGCGCGCCTCCTTCTGCGCGACCTTGAACTCCGCCATGTCGGCCTTCCACTGGGCCCGCGCGGCCTTCCACTGCCGCAGCTGGCAGGTGATCCCTCGCATCCAGGTCATCTCTCCCGCTCCCCCGGTCACACGGTCCGCCCGGTCCGGCGGTACGCCAGCACAGCGTACGAACCGAACGCGAGCAGCCAAGCCGTCAGCACCACGATCGCGCCGAGTGCCGGGGCGTGCCCGTCGGTGACGGAGGTGCCGAGTTCGGCGAAGCGGTTGGTCGGGGTGTAGTGGGAGATCGCGCGCAGCCAGCCGGGGAAGAGGCTGATCGGGAACCACAGGCCGCCGATCACCGAGAGCCCCAGGTTGCAGGCCATGTTCGTGACGCCGGTGGTCTGGGAGGTGAGCCCGTAGCCGTTGCCGAGGCCGAGCAGGGTGAAGGGGATCGAGCCGAGCCACAGCAGCAGCGCGATCGCCGCCCACTGCCAGGCGTCCAGCCGTACGCCGTTCACCAGTCCGCCCGCCGCGAGCACCGCGACGATCGAGGGCAGCACGGTCACCGAACCGGTCAGCGCCCGGCCCAGCACGACCTGCCGCGGGGTCATCGGCGTCACCCGCAACTGCCGCAGCCAGCCGATCGCCCGGTCCTCGGCGACCCCGCCACCGGTGTTGAGCGCGGACCCGACGGCACCGTAGGCGGCCATGCCGACCATCGCCGTGGCCTTGTAACCGCTGTCGTCACCGCCGAGGTTCGTGAACAGCAGGTACATCATCACGGGCATCGCGATCCCGCCGATCACGAACCCGACGTCGCGCAGGGTCCGGCGTACTTCGAGGCGCAGGTAGTCGAGCATCACACGGTCTCCGTCTCGGTGGTCGTCATGGTGGGGATACGGCGGTGCGAGGTTGCCGGGGTGGCGTCGAGCGGGCGTCCGATGTCAGTGCGGCCGGTCATCGAACCGGGGCTACGCGTGGTCCGGCGGTCTGCGAGCCGCAGGCGGTCGAGCATCACACCGTCTCCAGCTCGTGTGCCGTCAGGGCGAGGAACGCGTCGTCGAGGGACGCCGGGGTGACCTCCAGGCCGCGGATCGCGTTGCGGGCGGCGAGGGCGATCACGGTCGCGTCCGAGTCGTCGGTGCGCAACAGGGCGCGGTCGCCGCGTACTTCGAGGGTGCGTACGCCGGGCAGCTGGGCGAGACCCTCGGTGGAGCCGCCCGCCAGGTCGAAGGAGACGAGGCTGCCGCCGGCCGCCCGCTTGAGCTGCTCGCCGGTGCCGTCCGCGACGATCCGGCCGCGGTCGATGACGACGATCCGGTCGGCGTGCGCGTCCGCCTCCTCCAGGTAGTGCGTGGAGAACAGCACGGTGTGCCCGCGCCGGGCGAAGGCCCGCATCGACTGCCAGAATGCGTGCCGCGCCTCCACGTCCAGGGCGGCCGTGGGCTCGTCCAGGACGATCAGCGACGGGTTCCCGGCCAGCGCCACGGCGAACCGCACCCGCTGCGTCTGCCCGCCCGACAGCCGGTCCACCCGCCGCCCCGCCAGCTCGCCGATACCGGCCAGCTCCAGGGCCTGCGCCACCGGCATCGGCTTCGGATAGCGCCGGGCGACGAACGCGACCAGCTCGCCTACGGTGACCCGGGGCACCGCCCGCGACTCCTGGAGCATCGCCCCGACCAGGCCGTCGCGTACGGCCGACTCGGGGGCGGAGCCGAAGAGTTCGACCGTGCCGGCGTCGGGCGCGTTCAGCCCGAGCAGCAGCGAGATCGCCGTCGACTTGCCCGCGCCGTTGCGGCCGAGCAGCGCGACCGTCTCGCCGCGCCCGATCTCCAGGTCCACACCGTCCACGGCACGCACCGCGCCGAAGGTCTTGACCGCCCCCGCGAAAGACACGGCAGCCGCTGTCCGGTCCGCCGCCCCACCTGTCTGTGTCATGGCTACGACGCTATGGATCCGGCCCCCTCGCCCGGCAGATGCGCATGTACGGACTCGGGCAGGACAAATGTCACGGGTGCCGGAGCGGACGCCGGTACGGACACCGGAACCGACACCCACCTGACGCACCGTCAGGAGCCTTCACAAGTTCGGGGCGCTCGGCTATACAGAAGGGCGCCGGACTGGAACGCGTTCTAGGTCGGCCCGTGACGACCTCGGTGCGGCCGACGGTGCGGACGGCCGCACCGAGGTCTTCGACCACCGGCGATACAGGAGCCCCATGCCCATCGACGCAGCCCAGGCCCTCGCGGCCGAACCCCGGACCGGCGAGATCTCCTGGACCACCAAGGACGTCCAGCTCTACCACCTCGGCCTCGGCGCGGGCACCCCTGCCACCGACCCCGACGAGCTGCGCTACACCCTGGAGTCCCGGCTGCACGTCCTGCCGAGTTTCGCCACGGTCGCGGGCAACGGCTCGCCCGGCGTCATCAGCGGCCTGTCCATGCCCGGCGTCGAGGTCGACCTCGCCCGCGTCCTGCACGGCGGCCAGTCCCTGCGCCTGCACCGCCCGATCCCGGCCCAGGGCACCGCGACCAGCACCGGCCACATCGCCGCCGTCTACGACAAGGGCAAGGCGGCCGTCCTCGTCATGCGCACCGAAGTCGCCGACGCCGACGGCCCGTTGTGGACCAACGACGCGCAGATCTTCGTACGGGGGGAGGGGGGATGGGGTGGCGACCGCGGGCCGTCCGCACGCCTCGAACCCCCAACGGGCGAGCCCGACAAGGTCGTTGAGCGTGCCATCCGCGAGGACCAGGCCCTCCTCTACCGTCTCTCCGGCGACTGGAACCCCCTGCACGCCGACCCCGAGTTCGCCAAGCTCGCCGGATTCGACCGGCCCATCCTGCACGGGCTGTGCACCTACGGCATGACGCTCAAGGCGGTCGTCGACACGCTGCTCGACGGCGACGTGACCCGGGTGCGCTCCTACGACACACGGTTCGCCGGGGTCGTGTTCCCCGGCGAGACACTGCGCATCCGCATGTGGCGGCAGGGCGACGCCGGAGCCGGAACCGTGCGGGTCGCGGTGAGCGCCGTGGAGCGGGACGACGCTCCCGTCCTCGCCGACACGACCGTCGAACACGCCTGAGCCAGGCCAGAGTTGACCCGAGTTGAGGGGAGCCGCACCATGCTCGCAGCCGTACTGCACGAGATAGGCCAGGACAAACTGGAGGTCCTCGACGACGTCGAGGCGACGGGCTTCGGGCCCGGCCGGGTCAGGATCCGGGTGCGCGCCACGGGGCTGTGCCACTCGGACCTGTCCGCGATGGCCGGCGTACTGCCACAGCCCGCGCCCTTCGTACCGGGGCATGAAGGTGCCGGCGAGATCCTCGAAGTCGGCGAGGGTGTAAGCCACTTGAAGGCCGGTGACCGGGTCGTCGTCTGCTGGCTGCCGGCCTGCGGGGTGTGTCCGGCGTGCAAGCGCGGCCAGACCCAGCTGTGCCTGGCCGGGTTCATGAACGCGGGCACCCCCAACTTCAAGCGCCCCAGCGGCGATGTGTTCGGCTTCGCGGGCACCGGCACCTTCGCCGAGGAGGTCGTCGTCGACGCGGGCTGCGCCGTACCGATCCCCGACGACGTGCCCTTCGACATCGCCGCTCTCATCGGCTGCGGGGTCACCACCGGACTGGGTGCCGCGCTCAACACCGCCGACGTGGAGGCCGGTTCGTCGGTCGCCGTGATCGGCTGCGGGGGCGTCGGCATCTCCGCGATCCAGGGTGCCCGGCTCAAGGGCGCCGCCGAGATCGTCGCCGTCGACCCGGTCGCCTCCCGCCGTGAGGCCGCGCTCAAGTTCGGTGCCACGAAGGCGATCTCACCGGACGAGCTGCCCGACGCCAAGCAACAGGTCACCGGCGGCGAGGGGTTCGACTACGTCTTCGAGGTCGTCGGCCGCTCCGCCACCGCCCGCACCGCCTACGAGAACACCCGCCGCGGCGGCACCCTCGTCGTCGTCGGCGCGGGCGCCCTGGACGACTATCTCCAACTCAGCATGTTCGAGCTGTTCTTCGACGAGAAGCGCATCCTCCCCTCGATGTACGGCGGGGGAGACGTGCTGCGTTCCTACGAGCGCACGATCGCCCTGTGGCGGGCGGGCCGCGTCGACCTGGAGAGCCTGATCACCCACCGCGTCCCGCTGGCCGACATCAACGAGGCCCTCGACCAGATGCGCCAGGGGACGGCCCTGCGCACGTGCATCGAGATCTGACCCCGAACTCCCTCCTGCTGAAAGGACCTTGATGTCACTGCCACTTGAGGGCCTCTCCGCGATCGTCACCGGCGCCGGACGCGGGCTCGGCCGGGCCGAGGCGCTGGAGCTCGGCCGGCTCGGCGCGGCCGTCGTCGTCAACGACTACGGACAGCCGGGCCGGGACGGTTCGGGGGAGGCGTCCGCCGGTCCCGCCGAAGAGGTCGCCGCCGAGATCCGCGCGGCGGGCGGCCGCGCCACCGCCCACACCGGGGATGTCGCCGACTTCCAACAGGCCGCGGAACTGGTCGAGTTGGCGGTAGCCGAGTTCGGCAGGCTCGACATCCTCGTCAACAACGCGGGCATCCTGCGCGACCGCATGGTCTTCTCCATGACCGAGGGCGAGTGGGACGCGGTGATCCGGGTCCACCTCAAGGGCCACTTCAACACGACCCACTTCGCGGCCCGGCACTGGCGCGAACGCTCCAAGGCGACCGGCGCGCCGGTGTACGGCCGGATCGTGAACACCTCCTCCGAGGCGTACCTCGCGGGCTCGGCCGGACAGCCCAACTACGCCGCCGCGAAAGGCGGAATCGTCGGCCTGACCACCTCCACGGCCCTCGCCCTCGCCAAGTACGGCGTCACCGCGAACGCCATCTGCCCCCGCGCCCGCACCCGGATGACCGAGGACGTCTTCGCCGGGTTCGGGGAGGACGGCGACGGCCTCGACCCGCTCGCCCCCGAGCATGTCGCCCCGCTCGTCGGCTACTTGGCCTCACCCGCCGCCGAGCGGATCAACGGCCAGCTCCTCGTCGTCCACGGCGGCATGGTCGCGATCGTCGAACGCCCGCACGTCCAGGCCAAGTTCGACAGCAAGCAGGACATCTTCAGCTACGACGAGCTGGACGCCGTACTCACCCCGCACTATGCGCGGCGACCCCCGGGGGAGACCTTCGCTGCGGCGGAAGTGCTGGGACTCAAGCGGGAATCCGGCGCGGGATGACAGACGGCCCCGCCCGTCCGGAGACGAGCGGGGCCGCGTCGTGCGAGATGGTGCGGGGCGCCTGACGTGTCGTCAGACCGCCGCGTACTTCGACTGCGTGGACTGCTCGGACGGCTTGCGGTGACGGCCGTGGGCGGCCGCGTCGCCGTCCTGCGCCGAGACCGGACCCCGGTGCTTGCCGTGACCGGAGGCGTCGTGTGTGTCGGCAGACATGGTCTGCGCGGTGTTCGAGTCGTTCATCGGAAAGTTCACCCCGTTGCAACATGATCCTTCATACAGCCCGGCGATCTTATCCAGCCGTTCCCGGGGTGACGCGAGGCGGACCGCCGTCCGGAACGAGTTCGTTACCGAGCCGCACCACTTCGTTACCCGACGGCCACCCGGCCGTTGAGCGGCGCTTCCCGCAAGGGCACCGGACGCGGCGCGACCGGCACCGGAGGATCCGGTCGTGACGGCGATGACGGCGACGGCACGGCCTCCCCAGGCGCGCCCCCCGTCCCGTCCCGAACCGGATCCTCCGGGCGTGTTTCCCCCGTACCCCCCACGCCCCCCGTCACCGCAGGGGATCCCGCGTCCCCTGCTTCCCCCGGGCCCCCCGTTCCCCCGGCCCCCCTGGGCACCGCGAACCGCGCCACACCGCACGGCACTTCCGGTGTGGCGTACGGCAATTGCAGCACCCCGTCCTCGGTCCACAGCCCGGCGCCCGCCAACCAGCCCTCGGGCGCCGGGAGTTGGAGCAGCTGCCGCTCGGCGGGCCGCCATACGGCGAACCAGGTGCCGGCCGGCCCGTCGACGCGCAGGGCGACCCCGCAGTTCTCCGGCATCAGCACCTGCCCCGGCTGGATCGCGAACGGCGTCACCGTGCGGTCCGGCAGCCGCAGGCACTCCGGGAACCGCACCGGCAGCGTGGATCCGACCACCCCCCAGCCCAGCCGTTCCCCCCGCCCCGGCGCCGGCGCGTCCGAGCGGATCAGCAGCAGTCCGCTGTCGGGGTCGGCCGCGAGCAGCCGGTCGTCGCTGTCCGCGGCGATCTGCAGCAGCGGCGACACCTCCCCGTCCCGCTCCAGGTCGACCACGATGGCCTTGGTCCGCCCGCCGACCTCCCGGTCCAGGGCCAGCATCCGCCCGGCCCGGTCCAGCCAGACCCCACCCGAACACCGCCCCGGGACCATCGCGAGATGCTCGGGCCCGAACGCCCCGCCCGCCACCAGCCACACGGCGGTCGAGCGCCGGCCCACGGCGAGGGCGTACGCCTTCTCGCCTCCCGGCGCGGGCGGCAGCAGCCGCAGCCGGGTGTCGGGGTCCGGGCACTCGACCGCGCCGAGCAGCAGCTCACCCGTGCCGGGGCCGGTCGGGTAGAGCAGCGAGAACGCGTGCCGCCCGTCGACCAGCCGCCGGATGAGCACCCGCCCGTCGCCCATCGGCTGGACCTCGGTGCCGGGCTCCTCCGGCTGGTTGCCGGGCAGCGGCACGGCGTACGGCTCGGGGCCGTCCAGCGTCCACCGCTCCGGGAACAGGCAGTCACCGGCCGGCGCGAGGCGGGCGGCGTACGCCCCGTCCGCGGTGATCGCACACGCGGTGACATCGGTCCGCGGTTCCCCGCACTCGTCCTCGTCCTCATCGTGAGCCGTGGGCTCGATCGCACAGGCCGTCATGGTTCGGTCACCTCCGGCCACGAAACTAGTTTTCGCACGTACGGACGTGGGACCGATGAGCTGCCGCTTCACCAATAAGGGTGGCCAAGTAACGATTCGCCTGAGGAAACGGGGGCCGGTGTGCTGAACGGGGCCGCGCACCTCCGTACGGCCGGTTCAGCGGTTCAGCCGATCGGTCCAGCCAGGTAGCCTTTCCCCGTGCCCCGTCAGTCCGTACCCCGCCTGTCCGAAGTCATCGCCGCGCTGGAGAACCTGTGGCCCGCCGAGCGGGCCGAGTCCTGGGACGCGGTCGGCACCGTCGTGGGCGACCCGGACCAGGACGTCACCCGCGTGCTGTTCGCCGTCGACCCGGTCCAGGAGATCGTCGACGAGGCCGTGAAGCTGGGCGCCGACCTGCTGGTCACCCACCACCCCCTCTACCTGCGCGGTACGACCACGGTCGCGGCCTCCACCTTCAAGGGCCGCGTGGTGCACACCCTGATCAAGCACGACGTCGCGCTGCACGTCGCCCACACCAACGCCGACCGCGCCGACCCGGGAGTCTCCGACGCGCTCGCGGGCGCGCTGGACCTCAGGGTCGTAGGACCGCTCGTACCGGACCCGACCGATCCTGCAGGCCGCCGGGGCCTGGGCCGGATCTGCGAGCTGGACCACCCCCTCACCGTCCGCGACCTCGCGGCCCGCGCCGCCGAGCGCCTGCCCGCCACCGCGCAGGGCATCCGCGTCGCGGGCGACCCCGACGCCCTGGTCCACCGGATCGCGGTGAGCGGCGGCTCCGGCGACAGCCTCTTCGACGACGTACGCGCGGCAGGCGTAGAAGCTTTCCTCACAGCGGACCTCCGCCACCACCCGGTGTCGGAAGCCCGAGCCCACACTTCTCTCGCGCTGCTCGACGCGGCGCACTGGGCCACCGAGTGGCCCTGGTGCGAGCTGGCCGCCGCCCAGCTCGACGAGATCTCCGACCGCGAGGGATGGGACCTCAGGGTCCACGTCTCCAAGACGGTCACCGACCCCTGGACCGCCCACGCGGCGTCCACCACCACACCTGACTCAATGGGAGCCCCCAACTGAACGCCGCGCCCGCCGACCAGATCCGACTTCTCGACGTCCAGGCCCTCGACGTACGCCTCTCGCAGCTCGCGCACAAGCGCAACTCCCTGCCCGAGCACGCCGAGATCGACTCGCTGACCAAGGACCTCACCCAGCTGCGCGACCTGCTCGTGGCCGTGCAGACCGAGGAGAGCGACTGCGCCCGCGAGCAGACCAAGGCCGAGCAGGACGTGGACCAGGTGCGCCAGCGCGCCACCCGCGACCAGCAGCGCCTCGACTCCGGCGCCGTCACCTCGCCCAAGGACCTGGAGAACCTCCAGCGCGAGATCGTCTCCCTCGCCAAGCGCCAGGGCGACCTGGAGGACATCGTCCTGGAGGTCATGGAGCGCCGTGAGTCCGCGCAGGAGCGCACCGCCGAACTGACCGAGCGGGTCGGTTCCGTGCAGGGCAGGATCGACGACGCGACCGCCCGCCGCGAGGCCGCGTACGAGACCCTCGACGCCGACGAGGCCACGGCCGAGAAGGAGCGCGAGGTCGTCTCGGCGACCATCCCCGCGGACCTCCTCAAGCTCTACGACAAGCTCCGTCAGCAGCAGGGCGGCATCGGCGCGGCCAAGCTGTACCAGCGCACCTGCCAGGGCTGCCGCCAGGAGCTCGCCATCACCGACTTCAACGAGGTCCGCGCGGCGGCCCCCGACACCGTCGTCCGCTGCGAGAACTGCCACCGCATCCTGGTGCGCACGTCCGACTCCGGCCTGTAAGGAGCGCTAGCCGTGCGGGAGTTCATCGTCGAGGCGGACGGCGGTTCCCGGGGCAACCCGGGTCCCGCGGGCTACGGCAGCGTCGTCATCGACGCGACGACGGGGGAGACCCTGGCGGAGGCGGCCGAGTACATCGGCATCGCCACGAACAACGTCGCCGAGTACCGGGGCCTGTTGGCCGGCCTCCGCACGGCCCACGCCCTGGACCCCACCGCCTCCGTCCACGTCCGCATGGACTCCAAGCTGGTCGTGGAACAGATGTCGGGCCGCTGGAAGATCAAACACCCCGACATGAAGCCCCTGGCGGCGGAAGCGGGCCAGATCTTCCCGCCGGACCAGGTGACGTACGAGTGGATCCCCAGAGCCCAGAACAAACACGCGGACCGCTTGGCCAACGAGGCGATGGACGCGGGGAAGCGCGGCGAGCAGTGGTCGGCGGCAGAGTCAACGGCCGAGCTCCGCAGCCCAGGCCCAGCCGACGCCCTTAAGGGGCGCGGACGCGCCGAGCTTTCCAGCACAGGCCCAGCCGATGCCCTTAGGGGCCGCGGGCGCGCCGAGCTTTCCAGCACAGGCCCAGCCGATGCCCTTAGGGGGCGCGGGCGCGCCGAGCTTTCCAGCACAGGCCCAACTGACGCCCTTAGGGGGCGCGGGCGCGCCGAGCTTTCCAACGCAGGCCCAGCCGACGCCCTTAAGGGGCGCGGGCGCGCCGAGCTTTCCAGCCCAGGCCCAGCCGACGCTCCTAAGGGGCGCGGGGAACTGCGCGACCAGCCCCCACCGGCCGCAACTGTGACGACTACCGCCAAGGCCACCGCCGACACCCGCGCAGCCCGCAACGTAGCCACGCCGAGCGCCGGTTGGGCCCCCGCGGACATGGGCGCCCCCGCAACGTTCGTCCTCCTACGCCACGGCGAAACCCCCCTCACCCCCCAGAAGCGCTTCTCAGGCAGCGGCGGCACCAACCCCTCCCTCTCCACCGTAGGAAGAGACCAAGCGGAGCGAGCCGCAACCGCGTTGGCAACCCGCGGCACGATCCAGCACATCATCGCCTCCCCCCTCACCCGCACCAGGGAAACCGCCGCAGCCGTAGCAGACCGCCTGGGCCTACCGGTGACGATCGAAGAGGGCCTGCGCGAAACGGACTTCGGCGCCTGGGAAGGCCTCACCTTCGGCGAGGTACGCGAGCGCTACCCCGAAGACCTGACCACCTGGCTGGCCGACCCCACCGCCCAACCCACCGGCGGCGGCGAGAGTTTCGCGGACACGGCAACCCGAATCGCCGCCACCCGGGACAAGTTGACGGCGACCTACGCGGGCCGCACAGTCCTCCTCGTCACCCACGTCACCCCGATCAAGACGTTCGTCCAACTCGCCCTGGGCGCCCCACCGGAGTCCCTGTTCCGCATGGAACTCTCCGCGGCGTCCATCTCAGCCGTGGCGTACTACGCCGACGGCAACGCGAGCGTACGACTCTTCAACGACACGTCCCACCTACGCTGACCGCAACCCCACCTACGCTGACCGCAACCCCACCTACGCTGACCGCAGCCCCGCCGCCGCCCGCGCCAGCGCCTCGACCCGCCCCCAGTCCCGCGCGGCCACCGCATCCCCCGGGATCATCCAACTCCCGCCCACACAACCGACGTTGGGCAACGCAAGATATTCCGGCGCGGAGTCGACCCCTATCCCCCCGGTAGGACAGAACCGCGCCTGCGGCAACGGCCCGGCCAGCGCCTTGAGATACGCCGTACCCCCCGAGGCCTGAGCCGGGAAGAACTTCATCTCCCGCACCCCGCGCTCCAACAGCGCGACCACCTCGGACGTGGTCGACACCCCCGGCAGGAACGGCACCCCGGACCCCTGCATCGCCTCCAGCAGCAACTCGGTCCACCCGGGACTCACAAGAAACCGCGCCCCGGCCGCCACGCACTCCTTCACCTGCCCCGGAGTCACCACGGTCCCGGCCCCCACCACGGCCCCCGGCACCTCACCCGCGATGGCCCGCAAGGCATCGAGCGCGACCGGCGTCCGCAAGGTCACCTCGATCGCGGGCAACCCGCCCGCCACCAGCGCCCGCGCGAGCGGCACCGCGTCGGCGACGTCCTCGATGACGACGACGGGCAGCACAGGAGCGAGATCGAGCAGGCCGGAGGAAGGCCACGGCGAGGAAGACATGCCCTCATCCTGCCGAGCCGATGCACCACACGCAAAGCCCATTGCACACACTGCAACGAGCCCGCTCGAAACCCCTCAGTGGCGCTCGAAAATCCTTAGTGAATCTCGTCCACCAGCACATCCAGCGCCCAGGCCCGCCCCGCCTGCGACGGCGCCTCCGCCTCCACCACATACCCCAAGTCCCGCAACGCCTCCACCAGTTCACCCGGCGTCCCGGGCGCACCCGCCGAGGTCAGCAGACTCCGCACGATCCGCCCCTTCGTCGCCTTGTTGAAGTGGCTGACGACCTTCCGCGTCGGCGCATGCAACACCCGCACGGTCGCCGTCCGCCCCGCGACCTCCCCCTTCGGCTTCCACGCCGCCGCGTACGCCGCCGACCGCAGATCCAGCACGAGCCCGTCCCCGGCGACCTCCGGCAGCACCGCCGCCATCGGGGTCCGCCAGTGCGCGCCCAACGCCCCCAGCCCCGGCAGCCGTACCCCCATCGAGCAGCGGTACGACGGAATCCGGTCCGTCACCCGCACCGCGCCCCACAACCCGGAGAACACGAGCAGCGAGCGCGCGGCCCGCTTCTTCGCGGCGGGTTCGAGCGAGGCCAGGTCGAGGGCGTCGTAGAGAACCCCCGTATAGATCTCCCCGGCGGGCCGCGCACCCGCCGTCCGCAGGTCGACGTTCTTCGCGATCTCGCCGCGCAGCCCCTCGCTGAGGCCGAGGACCTCGCGTGCCTTGTCCTCGTCGGCGGCGCACAGATCGACGAGTTCGTCGAGTACGGCCGCGCGGGCGTCGGCGAGGCCCGGCAGGGAGAGCGATTCCGGCTTGAGGGGGGCACCGCGGCCGGAGGAGGCCTTGCCTTCGGACGGCGGCAGCAGGACGAGCACGGCGGGTTTCTCCTTAGGGGACTTCTGGCAGGGGACTTCAGGCGGGGCACTTCTGGCTTACGTGGGGGGCCTGCGCCAGCGTAAAGGGTGCGGGCCTGCGGATTGTGCCTACGCTCGTGTCATGCCCAGCCGCCGCATCCGGGTGACCGGCACCCCCGAAGCCCCGCTCCGGGCCGCCCTCACCGCACTCCGCACAGAACTCGGCGTACCCGAGACCTTCCCGCCGGAGGTGCTCGCGGAGGCGGAACGTGCGGCGAAGTCCCCGCCACCGCCCGCCGAGGACGCGACGGACATCCCCTTCTTCACCATCGACCCGCCCACGTCCATGGACCTGGACCAGGCGATGCACCTGTCCCGTAGGGGTACGGGTAGTACGGGTGGTTTCCGGGTCCGGTACGCCATCGCCGACGTCGCCGCCTTCGTGGTCCCCGGCGGCGCGCTGGACGCGGAGGCCCACCGCCGTGTGACCACCCTCTACTTCCCCGACGAGAAGACCCCGCTGCACCCGCCCCTGCTGAGCGAGGGCGCCGCGAGCCTGCTGCCGGACGTGACCCGGCCGGCGGTGCTGTGGACGATCGACCTGGACGCGGATGGCCGTACGTCCGCCGTCGACGTCCGGCGCGCGCTCGTCCGCAGCCGGGCCAAACTCGACTACGCCACCGCGCAGCGGCAGATCGACGCGGGCACGGCGGAGGAGCCGCTCGCGCTGCTGAAGGACATCGGCGAGGCACGCGAACGGCTGGAGGTGGAGCGCGGCGGCATCTCCCTCAACGTGCCCGAACAGGAGATCGTGGAGCGCGACCACACCTACGAACTCGCCTACCGCGCCCCGCTCCCCGCCGACGGCTGGAACGCCCAGATCTCCCTCCTCACCGGCATGGCGGCGGCCGACCTGATGCTCAAGCACGGCACGGGCGTCCTGCGCACCCTCCCCACGGCCCCGGACGGCGCCGTCGGCCGCCTCCACCGCACCGCGCACGCCCTGCACATCGACTGGCCGCACCACATGTCGTACGCGCGGCTCATCCGCTCCCTCGACCCGCACCTCCCGCACCACGCGGCCTTCCTCCAGGAGTGCACGACCCTGCTGCGCGGCGCGGGCTACACGGTCTTCCGCGACGGCAACCTCCCGCCCGTCACCACCCACGCGGCGGTCGCCGCCCCCTACACCCACTGCACGGCGCCCCTACGGCGGCTGGTCGACCGCTACGCCTCCGAACTCTGCCTGGCCCCCTCCTCCCCACCCGCCTGGGTCCTGGCCGGCCTCGACGCCCTCCCCAAACAGATGGCCGACGGCAACCGCCTCGCGGGCACCGTCGAGCGCGAGTGCGTCGACATCGTCGAGGCGGCCCTGCTGAAGGACCGCGTCGGCGACCTCTTCGACGGCTATGTGGTGGACGTCGAGGAACGCCAACCCACGGTAGGGAAGGTGCAGTTGGACACCCCGGCCGTCGTCGCCCGCCTCGAAGGCGGCGCGACCCCGCTACCGTTGGGGGAGCGCCTGCGCGTCCGCCTCACCCAGGCGGACCCGGGCACGTCGAAGGTACGGTTCGCGCCCGCCTGACCGCTTCCAGACGGGTCTGTTCCAGACGGACCTGTTCCAGATGGGTCTGAAGGGTCGCTACGACGCGGTCGGCGTCGTCGGCGTGGAAGCGGACGGTGTCGACCTCCCGCCGTCGGCCGAGGAGCGTGAAGTGGGCGACGGGCACGGCGAGTTGGAGGGTGACGGAGGTGCGGAAGCCGACGGTGAGGTCGAGTTCGCCGTCGGCGCGGCGCCGGGCCGCCCGCAACTCGCCCCGGGCGGAGGCGATATGACCCAGCGGGACGAGCACATCGGCGCGTGCGGGCCGCCGGAGCCGTAGACCCTGGGTGTCCAGCACATGCGGGCGGGCGACAGCCGCCGCGTGCAGGGCGGCGACGGACGCGACCGCGAACAGGCCCAGGACCGGCACCACTTGGTGGAGCAGGGGCCAGTCCCGCAGCAGGACCGACATGGTGAGCGTCTCCAGGACGCACGCGAGCGCCGACCCGGCCACCATGGCCCGTCGCGCCCGCGCATACCCGAACACCTGCCCGCCGCCTGCCCAGTTGGTCCTCATGGGGTCAGTGCACATGCTGACGTCGCGGCAGTGTCAAGCGCCAAGCGGCGCGCCGAACCACAGCCGCAGGGCGTCCGAGGGGTCGTCCTCGGTGCCGTCCGTGTCCGTCGCCCAGGCGGTGAACCCGTCCGGGCGCACCAACAGCCCGGCCAGTTCAGGGTGTTGGGGGCAACTGGTGGTCAGCACGTCCACCAGGCTCTCGTAACCGGTCGCGCGGGCACGGAGTTTGGGGTCGTCGGCGAGGTCGAGGAGGAGGGCGCGGCCGGTGTGGAGGTGGTCGCCGAGGCGGGTGCCGTCGGCGAGTTCGAGGTCGGGGGCGCTGCGGCCGGTCAGCGGGTGGTCGCCGGGGAGGTCGTAGCGCTGCCAGGCGCCGGAGATCCGCTTGACGAAGTACGTCGTGCCGTCGGCCGTCCCCGCGAGGTCGCTGACGATCCCGCGCAGGGCACGGGCGTGGGCGTCGGGCCGCATGACCGCGATCTGGGCGCGGGTCCAGTCCAGCACCCAGGCGCCGATGGGATGCCGTTCGGCGGTGTAGGTGTCGAGCAGGTCGACGGGTGCCCGGCCGCTGATGACCAGGGCGAGCTTCCAGCCGAGGTTCATCGCGTCGCCGACACCGAGGTTGAGCCCCTGTCCGCCGAACGGCGAGTGCACGTGCGCCGCGTCGCCCGCGAGCAGCACTCGGCCCGCGCGATAGGTGTCCGCCTGACGGCAGTTGTCGGTGAACCGGGTCGCGGTGTGCAGCTTGTGCACGGTGACGTCGACCCCGGTCACGCGGCGCACGCTGGCCTGCAACTCCTCGGTGGTGACCGGGGATCGGCGGTCGGCGGGCGGCCCGTCGAACTCGATGGACACCATCCGCCCCGGCATCGGGCCGTAGGTGTACATCCCGGTGGCGGTGGCGTTCCAGCCCTTGCTCAGCCCCTCGGTGCCGGTCATGTCGGCGATCGCCTGGTAGCCGGTGATCTCCGGTGCGGTGCCCGGGAACTGGATACCGGCGAGCTTGCGCACGAGGCTGCGGCCGCCGTCGCAGCCGACCAGCCAGCCGGTGCGGATGGCCTGCGGCGCGGAGCCGTCCGTAGGAGCGAGGTGGACGGTCACCCCTTCTTCGTCGGCGTCGTAGCCGGTCAACTCGACCTGCCTGCGCACCTCGACGCCGAGTTCGTCGGCGCGTCGGCCGAGCAGGCGCTCCAGCGGGGCCTGCGGGACGAAGCGGCCGACCTCGCCGGGCGGACCGACCTCGGCGAAGGCCGGGTCCGAGGTGTCGAGCAGATCGGCCCGCAGGGTGATGCCGGCGAAGTGCCCGGCGGACTTCGGCGGCGGGGCGGCTCCCTCACCGCCGCCCTCGCCACCGCTCTGCGTCCGCAGGAACTCCTTCATGCCGTTCGCCGTCTCGGCCTGCACCTCGGTCAGCGCGGGGAGCAGCCCCCGCCGGTAGAGGGAGACGGCGGTGAGGGTGTTGATCCCGCCCGCCTTGATCGTCTCGTCCACCTCGGCCAGCCGCTCCGCGACCAGCACGCGGGCCCCGCCGAGCCGCAGCTCACAGGCGAGCAGCAGCCCGATGGGCCCGGCTCCGGCGATGACGACGTCGTAGTTCGTGTCGGTGTTCGTGTTCGTGTCAGCGTCCATGGCTTAAGTGTAGTCACTAAAAAATTATGTTGGCTACACTGTTCTCATGAGTGGCGGTGAAGGTGGGGTAGAACTCTCCCTGCGGGAGCGTAAGAAGCGGGCGACACGGCAGCGGATCTCGAACGTCGCCTCCGCGCTGTTCCGGGAGCGCGGCTTCGACCAGGTGTCGGTCGCGGAGGTCGCGCGCGCCGCCGAGGTGTCGACGATGACCGTCTTCAACTACTTCCCGCGCAAGGAGGACCTGTTCCTCGACCGCATCCCGGAGGCGGTCGAGATGTTCAGCGGGGCCGTACGCGACCGCGCCCCCGGCGAGACCCCGCTCGCCGCGCTCCGCCGCCTCGCCCTCGAACTCCTCGACCGGCGCCACCCGTTGGCCGGCCCCGACAGCGGATTCCCGGACTTCTGGGAGGTCGTGGCCGACTCGCCCGCCCTGCGCGCCCGGGGCCGCGAGGCCCTGGAGGAGATCGAGAACGCTCTGGCCGCCGCCCTCGCCGAGACCGCCCCGGACACCCCCGACCCCGCCCTGACCGCGGCCCTGACCGTCGCCGCGTACCGCACGGTCTACGTCACCACCGCGCGCCGCGTCTTCGCGGGAGAGGGCGCGGAAGGACTCGTAGCAGACCATCGGGCGCGGATAGGCGCGGCCTTCGACGCGTTGGAACGGGCGCTCACCCCGGCATGACACGCGGCCCCCGCGCGTTGCACCCTGTGGAGGGAAGGGGGTGCGGCCGGTGAGCGCACGTGAGCAGGCGCTGTGGACGAGGGCGAGACTGGGCCGCTGCGGCCCGCCGCTCGACCTCCTGACGGCCCGCTTCGACCGGCACGTCTACGCCCCGCACGCGCACGAGGAGTTCACGATCGGCGTCTGCGTCGGCGGCTCGGAACTCATCGACTACCGCGGCGGCCGCGTCCGTGCGACCCCGGGCTCCATCGTCGTACTGGCCCCCGGCGAGATGCACACGGGCGGCCCGGGCAGTGCCACCGACGGCTACGCCTACCGAGCCCTCTACGCAGACCCGGGACTGCTGACGGACGGCATCCTGGGCGCGGCCCTCCCGCACTTCCGCGAGCCGCTCCTCGACGATGCCGAACTCGCCGTGGCGCTGCGCTCGGCGCACACCCAACTCAGCGTCTGCCCCGACCCGTTGGAGGCGGAGTCGCGTTTGCCGTGGCTCCTGACGGCGCTCGCCCGCCGCCACTCCACATCGCGTCCGGCGCCGGACGCGATCCCGGGCGCGGCCTGGGTGGCCCACGCGGTGCGGGACCGCCTGGCGGACGAACTGCTGACGCCGCCGTCGCTGTCGTCCCTGGCGGCGGACTTCGGCCTGTCCCGCTATCAGCTCCTCCGATCCTTCCGTACGACGATGGGGATACCGCCGTACGCCTGGCTCGCCCAGTACCGGGTGACCCGGGCGCGCGGTCTGCTGGAGGCGGGCGGGCGGCCCGCCGAGGTGGCGGCGCAGGTGGGCTTCGCGGACCAGGCGCATCTGACACGGTGGTTCCGGCGGGTGCTGGGGGTGACGCCGGCGGCGTACCGCAACAGCGTTCAAGACTCCCGATGAGGTGGCGACGCATCCTCGCCGTATGACTGCACGCGGCTGGTTCCTGTTCTCCCTGATGGGAGTGGTGTGGGGCATCCCCTACCTGATGATCAAGGTGGCGGTGGACGCCCCGCTCTCCCCGTCCATGGTCGTCTTCACCCGCTGCGCCCTGGGCGCCGTACTCCTGCTTCCCTTCGCCCTGCGGCAAGGCGGCCTGGCCGGGACGGTCCGCGCGCACTGGCGCCCGATGCTGGCCTTCGCGTGCATCGAGATCATCGGCCCGTGGTTCACGCTGACGGACGCGGAACGGCACCTGTCCAGCTCTACGGCGGGCCTGCTGATCGCGGGGGTACCGATCGTGGGCGTGCTCATGGCGCGCTTCTTCGGGGACGCGGAACGGCTGGGGGCGCGTCGGGTGGCGGGCCTGGCGCTGGGCCTGGCCGGGGTCACGGTCCTCACGGTCCCGCACCTGACGGGCGGCGACGCGCGCTCGCTGGCGGAGGTGCTGCTGACGGTGCTCGGCTATGCGACGGCGCCGCTGATAGCCGCCCGCTACCTGAAGGACGTCCCGACGCTCCAACTGACCGCGCCCTGCCTGGCGTTGGCGGCGATCGTCTACGCGCCCGCGGCGGCGGTGACCTGGCCCGCCTCGGTCCCGTCCCCTCAGGTCCTGGCGTCCCTCGCCGGCCTGGGCGTGATCTGCACGGCGGTGGCGTTCGTGGCCTTCCTGGAGCTGATCAAGGAGGTCGGCCCGACCCGTTCGACGGTGATCACGTACGTCAACCCGGCGGTGGCGGTGGCGGCGGGCGCGCTGTTCCTGGGGGAGGACCTGACGGTGGGCATCGCGGTGGCGTTCACGCTGATCCTGGCGGGGTCGGTGCTGGCGACGGCGGCCACCGGTCCGCGGGGCGGCGCCCGCCCGGTAGCATGGTCGACACGGCAGACGAGCCGGGCGGACGGCCGCGTGGAGTGCCCCTAGGGGGACTTCCCGAGGAACGTCCGGGCTCCACAGGGCAGGGTGATGGCTAACGGCCACCCGGGGTGACCCGCGGGACAGTGCCACAGAAAACAGACCGCCGGAGATCTCGGTCTTCGGTAAGGGTGAAACGGTGGTGTAAGAGACCACCAGCGCCTGGGGTGACTCAGGCGGCTAGGTAAACCCCACCCGGAGCAAGGTCAAAAGGAGCGCCGCCGTGAAAAGCGCGCTCTGCGCGGACGTTCGAGGGCTGCCCGCCCGAGTCCGCGGGTAGACCGCACGAGGCCGGTGGCAACACCGGTCCTAGATGGATGGCCGTCGCCGGGGAGACCGTGAGGTCTTCCCGGACACAGAACCCGGCGTACGGCCCGGCTCGTCTGCCGGCGGGGCTTCGCGGAAGTTCCTGTGGAAGTGTGCACGCGTGGGCATACGGGGGCGGTGCGACGGCCCTTCGATTGTGTGCCGCTGTAGGGCGGCAGGGCCGCTGGGCGGCTGCCCTGGCCGGCCTAGTCGGTGTAGTGGTATCGAGCTTTGAGGATCTTGACCTCTTTGTTGTCGGCTCGGTAGACGAGGCGGTGTTCGTCGTCGATGCGGCGCGACCAGTAGCCGGAGAGGTCCCCCTTCAACGGTTCGGGCTTGCCGATGCCGTTGAAGGGATCGCGCTGGATCTCGCCGATCAGGCGGACGATGCGGCGCACCATCTTGCGGTCGGTCGCAAGCCAGTGCTGGAAGTCGTCCCAGGCGGCCGGGTCGAAGTCGACGTCCCTCACTCGTCACCGGTCAGTTCCTGGAGTTCCTCAAGGGTTTTGGTGACCCCGGTCCGGCCCGCACGGTCGCGGGTGACGGCTTCCATGAGGCGGCGGGCGTTGGCCGGCGAGCGCAGGAGGTAGATGGTCTCCTGCCAGGCGTCGTAGTCCTCTGCCGACATGAGGATGGCGTCGCCGTTCTTGGAGTGAATCCGTACCGGCGCGTGGTCGTCGTTGACCTTCTTGATCAGAGGGAAAAGATCCTTGCGCGCCTCGCTGGCGGTAAGGGTCATGGCATACGTCCTCTCACGGAGTGGTACTTAATATCGTACCGGACTGGTACGGAAATTCGTACCGGTTGGAGAGGTGGGCTTCGGGTTGGTGTGCACGTGATGTGCACGGCCTATGGTTCCGTGGAACGTCTGTGCAGCTCAGAGGATGCTTCCTCGGGTATCGAAGCCATCCCCGGCGTGCAGCCCGGCCCGTCTGCCCTCTTCGCATCACACTCGCCGGAAGACCCGGACCAGCGCGCCAGCCAAGGGAGTTGAGCCCTAAGATGTGCCGCGATTGACCCCCGTCGATCCCCGCCCCGCCCGAAGGACGTACGCGACTCATGAGCGACTCCGTGCCCACGCCCGAGCCGGCGGAGCAGCAGAAGATCGACACGTCCGTGCCGCACTCCGCGCGGATCTGGAACTACTGGCTCGGCGGTAAGGACAACTACCCCGTCGACGAGGCGGCCGGTGACGCGTACACCGAGGTGTTTCCCGGGATTGTTGCCATCGCACGGTCCAGCCGTGGCTTTCTGCGGCGGAACATCGCGTATCTCGTCTCCGAGGCGGGGATCCGGCAGTTCCTGGACGTCGGTACCGGGCTTCCGACCGCGCAGAACACCCACCAGGTCGCCCAGGGTCTCGCTCCCGAGGCGCGGATCGTCTACGTCGACAACGATCCGATGGTGCTCGCCCACGCCCGCACCCTGCTGTACTCCACCGCGGAGGGCGCGACCGCGTACATCGACGCCAACGTGACGGACCCGGACCGCATTCTCGAAGTCGCCGCCGAGACGCTGGACTTCGGTCGGCCCACCGCGCTCATCCTCAGCAACATCCTGGGGCATGTCGCCGACTACGAGCAGGCCCGTTCCATCGTCACCCGGCTCATGGAGGCCCTGCCCTCGGGCAGTTATCTCTCCATCAACGACGGGTCGCGCGGTATCGACCCCGTCTTCGAGCAGGCCCAGGACGCCTACAACAACAGCGGCGCCGTTCCGTACAACCTGCGCTCCATCGATGAGATCACCGCGTTCTTCGACGGACTGGAGTTCGTCGAGCCCGGTGTCGTCTCGGTGACGGAGTGGCGTCCGGAGGACGGTTCGGGTGTACCCGCGGTCGTCGCCGAGCACGGTGGGCTTGCGCGTAAGCCGTAGCGGCAGTAACCCCTGTGGGATTATGGGTAGTTGGTGCTGGCGGGGTCCCTGTGGTCCCTGCGCCGCAATGGACTGTTCCTCCGTGCACAACCTTCTGGAAAGCCGCCGGTCTGAAAGGACACACACCTGCGCGAGCAACCGGGGGGTAGTCATGCGACGGATAGGTACTGCACTGGCCGCGATGATGCTGGCGGGCGGTGGGCTGTTGGCCGGCACGGTTCCGGCGGTGGCCGCGCCGGCGGCCGTGGACTGTGCCGTCACGTGGGGGAGCCTGGACAAGACGGGTGCCCCCGCCGCCTCCAGGCGACTGGCCGACGTGCGGGTCGGACAACACGAGTGCTACGACCGGCTGGTCTTCGACGCCCAGGGCACGGGGGCCGACGCGATCGGCTACTCGGTCCGCTACGTCGACGAACTGCACCAGGACCCGAGCGACATCGTCGTTCCGATCAAGGGTGGCGCCATCCTGGAGATCTCGCTGTTCTCCTCGCGCTACGACCCGGCGACCGGTCAGCCCTACCCGCCGCTTCCGTCCGTCAATGTCACCGGGTACCGGACCTTCCGGGAGTTCAAGGTCACGGGTGGCTCCGAGGGATACACCCAGGCCGGACTGGGCGTCCGCGCACGGCTGCCGTTCCGGGTGTTCCAGACGGCCAACCATCTCGTGGTGGATGTGGCTCACACTTGGTGACCCCGTACGGTCCGGGGGTGTGCCTTACGTAGCCATCAAGGCAGCCACACAAGCGCACTCCCTGCACGTTTGTGCAGGTCACGGCGCCGCGGTGACACCCCCCGGCGTACGGCCCGGCTCGTCTGCCGCCCTTTGCTTCCGCAGGGCAGGGCCCATTTCTCCTGACCGCATAACTTGAGCTGGTCGAATGTGGCCCGTACCGGTGGCCGACCCCGCGCCGCGCCTGACACCGCGAGTCGGTCATGGTCGGGTGACACGCGTGATCCGGTGAACTCGGCGAGGGGCAGCGGCGGTCGACCGTTCGGGCTGTCCGGATTCCGGCGGACCCGAGGCCCGGTCAGCGGTCGGCGGAGGTGTCCCCGCGGAACGCTCCGGCCACCACGGGGACGAGCTGTCGTTCGATCTGCTCGGCGGGCATGGCGGCCAGTTCGGCGCCGATGGGGGACAGGGCGAGCCAGTTCAGCATGCCGGCCGCGCAGCGCGTACGGAAGTTCAGCTCCTGCTCGTCGACTCCGGGAACGTGAGGTGTCAGCACCCGGAGGACGTCCCGGCGGCTCTGGACGAACTTGGCGGTCAGCCGCTCCCATCCCTGGGGCGGTTCGATGCCGACCCGTGCCACGGTCCGCATCATGGCCAGGTCCTGGCCGCCGGCCGCGAGTGCCCGGATCATCGGCCCGGCGAAGGCCGCCGCCACCTCGTGGAGTGTCGCGGTGGGGCTGAGGGAGTCGATGGCCTTCATCTGCGCGTCCAGATACCGTTCCAGCGCGTGCTCGATCGCGGCGTCGCAGAGTGCTTTCAGCGACCCGAAGTGGTAGCTCACCGCGGCCACGTTGGCTCCGGCGCGCTCGGTGATCTCGCGGAGCGTCAGGCCGTCCTGGCCGCGTTGCGCGAGCAGCTCCAGGGCCGCCGCCTGCAGTCCGTCCCGCGTGCGCTGACCGGCCTCTCGGCGCAGGTCCGTCTTCTCTACCCTGGTCATGCCCTGTACTCAATCAGTTGTTTGACTTGATTGTCAACAGTTGCGCCGTGGGTCGAGGGGTCCTCGCGGTCGGGCGGCCACACAATTCAAACAGTGGCTTGACAGCTTGCGGTGCCGTTCATAAAGTCAAGCCAGCGTTTGATTTACTAAGAGCGCGAGAGAGGCCGCCGCTGCGGCTCCCGAATCCTGAGAACGAACGTGAAGGAATACGTCATGAAGCTGATCAGCCGGAAGTCGATCACCGTCGCGGCCGCTGTGGCTGTCGTGGGTGGTCTTTCCATCGCCGCCGTGCCGTCACAGGCGGCGAGCTCCGCCCATGCCGCGGCGCCGGCCCACAGCAGTACGGCGGCTCCGACCCTGACCGCCCGTCAGCTGGCGAAGCTGCCGCTCACCGACCGCCACCTGACCAAGCACGAGAAGGCCAACCTCGCGATCGTCCTGCGCGACTACTACGTGGCGGAGGGCAGCCACATCGACGTCCCGACCTTCGTCAACAGCTTCACCAAGGACGGCGTCTTCAACGACATGGTCGCCGGCCAGGCCTACCGGGGTATTGCCCTCGGCACCGTGCTGCCCTACATGAAGGGCCTCTTCTCGAACGTTCACCGCGACCTCAAGCGCATCACGGTGAACGGCGACACCGTCAGCATCGAGCTGTCGATCGACGGCACGTTCGACGGGCAGCTCCAGACACCGGCGGGCGTCCTCAAGGGGAACGGCAACAAGGTCGCCGCGCCGACCGCCGACTTCTGGTACCTGAAGAACGGCAAGGTCACGACGTTCAACTGCTTCGTCGGCTACTCGAAGATGTACTCCGACATGGGCGTGAACTTCGACTGGGCCTCGGCGGTCAACAAGCACTGAGTCGTTCTCCGGCGGGTGACGCGCGGGCGCCGCCGCCCGCGCGTCACCCGCCGGCGCGTGGCCGCGGACACCGGAACCATCTCCGGCATCGGCATCGGCATCGGCCTCGCGCTGCGGCTGCACGTGGCGGGCAACCGGGTCATCGTCTCCGGGCGCCGCGAGGACAGGCTGAGACAGATCGTCGCGGAGCACCCCGGCGTCGAGTCCGTCGTCCTCGACGTCACCGACCCGGCCGCCGGCCAGGACGTCACCGCGCACCTGCTGCGCCGCTTCCCCGACCTCGACGTCCTGGTGGCGATGGTCGGCGGTGAGTACCGCGCCGTGCTGCGCATGCTGTCCGGCCGCTGACGGAGCGTCAACCGGCCTACCTGCACGCCGAGTTCGACCGCTCGGACAACGCCGACCTGAGCGCACGACCAACCACAGAGGAGCACACCGGCATGACCACCCGGCTCGGAATGGGTCTCCCGCAGAACCGGCAGTACGACCTCGGCAAGGACGTGCCCGACGTGGCGCGCGCCGCCGAGGGCATCGGATACGACAGCGTCTGGGTGTACGAACGCGCCCTGTTCCCGGAACCTCAGACCCAGCCGCTGTACGGCGTTCCGGGCCTGCCCTGGCCCGAGGCCTACCGGGGCGTGGCCGAGCCGCTGGTCACCCTCACCCTCGCGGCGGCGGTCACCGAGCGGGTCGAACTGGGCACCGCCGTGCTGGTCGCCCCGCTGCACATCCCTTTCCAACTCGCCAAGTCCCTGGGCACGTTGGACGCGGCGAGCGGCGGCCGGGTGGTCGCGGGCCTGGGCAGCGGCTGGTCCCTCGACGAGTACGCGGCCGCCGGGGTGCGCCCGTTCGAGGAGCGCGGCAAGGTCATGGACGAGGTGTTCGCGGTGTGCCGGGCGGTGTGGGGACCGGACCCGGTGGTCTACGAGGGCGGCCGGGTCACGAGGATCGCCCCGGCCGTGGTCGGGCCGAAGCCGGTCCGGCCGATCCCGATCCTGGTGCCGGCCAACTCCCCACGGGCGATGCGCCGGCTCGTCGACCACGCCGACGGCTGGCTGCCGTACGCCGACGGACCCGCCCAAGTGGCCCAGAGCTGGCGGCAGTTGCAGGACCTCGCCGCCGAGCGGGGCCGCACCCGGCCGCTGCGGACGGTCGTACGCGTGAACCCGGACTACACCGCCAAGCGGCACGAGGGCCCGGACCGACAGCCCTTCCAGGGCGACGTCGAGCAGATCGTCACCGACCTGATGGCGTACGCCGGGATCGGCCTCGACGAGTTCCTGGTCGACCTCTCGTGGGCCGCGCGGGACGCGCACGAACTGAAGGACCTGGCCGCCGAGGTGTACGAGGCGGCTCGTACGGCCGGTTTCTGATCGGCAGGCTTCGTCCCCCGGGCCGGCGGTTTCCCGGCCCGGGGGACGTTGCTGTGCCGCGCTCGCTCAGGGTCGGTCGGCGGGTCCGCCGAGGTCCGCTTCCTCGGGCAGGATCTCCATGTCTATGTCCTCGCGTCCGAGGAGCGGGCCGAGGGCCAGGCCGCGCTCCGGCGGCCAGAACTCGGGCCTCTTGCCGGGGACGGGGTCGTCCCCGCCGTCCAGCCACAGTCCCTCGCCGCCGCCGGGGGTGAAGAAGGCCACCATGTGCGCCTGTTCGCCGGTGCGGTTGCGGAACCGGTGCCGGGTGCCCCTCGGTACGAAGACGAAGTCACCGGTGTTCGCCACGAAGGTCTGGTCGCCGTTCAGGAATTCCAGCTCGCCCGAGATGACGTAGAAGGATTCGTCGGCGCTCTTGTGCACGTGCGCCACCGGTCCGCCGCCCGGGGGCACCCAGCAGACGGTGAAGCCCACGGCGCCGCCGGTGTCGCCCGCCGTGGCCAGGGTTTCGTAGACGTCGCCGGACATCCACTTGACCACGCCCTTCTCGGTGGGGACGTGCAGGACGCGGGGAGTGTAGTAACTCATGTCGTTTCCTAGGGAGTTGGACGTCGGGGGTCAGTGGGCGCCGAACCGCCGGGCCTGATGGGTGGCGGTGCGGACGTCTCCGGCGAAGGGCTCGCCGTGGCCGGGCAGCAGCAGGTGGACCGTCGGTTCCGCCGCCGGTCCCGCCGTGAGTTCGTCGAGGCGGTCGAGGGCGGCGAGCGCGGCTCCGCTGTCGTGGGTGAAGCAGCGGCTGACGATCGTGGGTCCGGTCCGGTCGGTGAAGCCGTCGGCGGTGACCAGGGCGTCGCCGGTGAAGAGGAGCCCGCGGTCGGTGAACAGGTACGCGGCGCTGCCGGGCGTATGGCCGGGCAGGACGACGGCCTGGGGCGCGCCGGGTACGTCCTTCAGCACCTGGTCGGCGTCGAAGGTGCGCGCGCCCGGCACCCCGCGCGCGGTGAAGGCTCCGTCGCGGGCCAGTCGTAGCGGAACGGCGAGAGCGGACGGCCGGCGCAGCAGATAGGGAACCATCGAACGCTCGGGTTTTGCGTGGCGGGTCGAGCTCCGTGGGCCGTCGCGCAGGATGGCGTCGTCCCGCTCGTGGATCCAGAGTTCGGCGCCTGCTTCCCGGAGGGCGTGGGTCAGTCCGGTGTGGTCGGCGTGGCCGTGGGTCAGGAGCACGGCGCGGACGTCACCGAGGGAGCGGTCGAGATCGGCCAGCAGTGTGCGCAGTTGCGCCAGATGTGCGGGCGTCCCCGCGTCGACCAGGACGAGACCGTCCGGGTCCTCGATCAGGTAGAAGTTGACGACGTGGTCGCCGAGGCGGTGGACGCCGGGCGCGACCTGCGTGGATGCGGGACGGGACATGAGAGCCTCCGGCAGCCGGGCAGTATTCGATACAATGGACTGCATCCGATGCAGTCGACTGTAACAGAATGGGGGAGTGCGCCGATGCCGGACGGGACGCCACGTCGGTCCTACAACTCCGAGGGCCGCCGCGAGGCCGCGCGCCGCAACCGGGCCGCGGTGCTGGACGCCTGCCGGGAGCTGCTCTTCCAGGACGGCTACCACGCCACGACGATCAAGGCGGTGGCCGAGCGCGCGGGCGTCTCCCCGGAGACGGTCTACAAGTCGTTCGGCGGTAAACCGGGCCTGGTCAAGGCCCTGTGGGACATCACCCTGGCCGGTGACGACGACCCCGTCCCCATGGGAGAGCGCCCCCAGATCCAACAGATCCTGGCGACAAGGGAGTTGAGCACCAAGCTCCGGCTCTACGGCGCGTACGTCCGCGGCATCCATGAGCGGATCACCCCGCTGTTCGCTCTGCTGACCCAGGCGGGCCCGGACGTCGGGGAGGTCCTGGACCTCGGTGAGCGGGAGCGGCTGACCGGCGTCACCGCGTTCGTCACCCACCTCGACGAGACCGGCGTTCTGGGCCCGGACACCGATCCGGTCCGCCTGGCGGACGCGGTCTGGGCCCTGGCGGGACCGCAGCTGTACACCCAGCTCACCGCGGGCCGGGGCTGGTCCGCCGACACCTACGAGGAATGGCTGGCGGACACCCTCACCGCCACGCTCACATCCCGTCCGCGCTGACACGGACGCGGCCGCCGCACACCCCTCAGGGCGTACGGCGGCCGGCGGTCCTGTCTTCGGGTCAGCAGGTCGGGACGTCCAGCCAGGCCGCGCCCTTGATGTAGATGTTGGTCATCCAGGAACCGTCCGTCAGCTTGGACCAGGCGTCGTTCGTGTAGCCCTCGGCCGTGACCTCCTGGGCGTGGGCCTGGCAGACCACGTTGACCGTGGTGGGCTGGGCGAAGTAGTCGACGACGCCGGCGTTGACGTTCGGCTGGCTGTGGGTGCGGACGCCGGTGCCCCAGGTCTGGAACGGCTTGCTGCCTCCCGAGGGCGGCGGGGTGCTGCTGCCGCCGCAGTCCGGGATGCCGGGCAGCGAGGCCGGGCCCTTGATGTAGATGTTGGTCATCCACGAACCGTCGGCCAGCTTGGACCAGATGTCGTTGGTGTAGCCCTCGGCGGTGACGCTCTCGGCGTGCTCCTGGCACTGGACCGACACCTGGGTCGGACCGGCGAAGGTGTCCACCACGGCACCGCGCACGCTCGGCGTGGAGCGGGTGCGCACGCCCGTGCCCCAGGTCTCGAAGACCGTACCGCCGTTCGCGGGCGGGGGAGTCGGCGTGCCCGAGCCGTTGACCCGGATCGCGCCCGCGTAGTCGCCGCCGGTGCGGACGGGGGCGACCCGGATGTGGGTGCCCGACTCGTACGCCTCGACCATCTGCCCGTTGCCCAGGTACATGGCGACGTGGTGGATGTGCCCGCTGCCCCAGAACATCAGGTCGCCCGGCAGCAGCGGGGCGCTGCCCTGCGCGGCGGAGAAGCGGGCCGAGGCCTGCGAGCTGTGGAACTGGTCGTCCGCCGTGCCGTTGAGCAGGTCCCTGCCGGTGGCCTGGTAGTAGGCGTAGCGCGTCAGGCCGGAGCAGTCGAAGCCCTTGCGCTCGTTGTCGTGGAGGCTGTCGGGGTCCGAGCCGTCGTAGTAGCCGTAGCTGGCGCCCGGGGTGGCCGCGTGGCCGCCGCCCCAGCTGTACCAGACGCCGATCTGCGAACAGGCGGCGTTCACCGCGGCCTGCGCGACGGCCGAGGCACCCGGCGCCAGGACACCGCAGGTGGCGTCCTGCGCGGCGGCGTGGGCCGGGGTGGAGACGAACGCGGACAGGGCGAGGACCGAGGCCCCCAGGAGCGCGCCGCTGGTCCGGCGGCGCGTGCTGCTGGTGTTCAAGGAAGTCTTCCTTCGTGTGTTCGTGTGTTCGTGTGTTCGTGCGATGCGTGTGTTCGTGTGGGTGGCGTCGTCGGGCGGGACGTGCGTGCCGCTCCCCACCCCCGTGGGGGAGCGGCACGCAGCTCAGTGGCCGAGCGCGTCGCGCATCTTGGCCAGGCCGCGCATCCGGTTGCGCTGGACCGTGCCGCGGTGGGCGCCGAGGCGTTCGCCCGCGGTGTCGTGGCTGAGGCCCTCCAGGTCCACGAGGATCACCGCCGCGGCCTCCTTCTCGGAGAGCACGCCCAGCAGCGCCAGCGTGGTCTGGGACGCCTCGTAGGAGGCCAGCCCGCCGTCCCAGCCCGACTCGGGCAGCCGGTCGGTGCACTGCTCGCGCCGTGAGGGGTGCTGCCACGCGTCGCGCAGCAGGTTCAGGGCGACGGTGCAGGTGTAGGCGTACGGGTGCTGCTGCCGCGTCAGGTTCTGGGCGCGGGCGCGCCGGGAGAGCCGTAGGTAGGTCTCCTGGAGCAGGTCGTCGGCGTCGTGCGGGTTGCCGGTCAGGGCCAGCAGGCGGCGGCGCAGGCGTGGCATGTCGGCGGCGAAGGACGCGTCGAAGTCCTTCGGGCTCATCCGGTCGCCGTCCTCGCGCTGCGGTGGCGGGACGGCGCAGGTTCTGGTCTCCATGCTGTTTCCCCCTCGGTCGTGAACCTCGGTCGTGAACTCGGCCGTACGGTGCGGTCGTTGTGCGTTCCGGTCGGTGGCTGGTCAGGCCGTCGGGCCGGGGGCTCGGTGGCCCGGGGTGCTGGAGGCTGGGGTCTTTTCTAACCACTCAAAGCCAGCTCCGGTGGTTAGAATTGCCCCCGGCTTCCAGCACTCTGGGTCGCCGGGTCGGGTGGGGCGGCGGGGCCGTAGCGGGCGGCCGGTGCCCGGCGCAGCAGCGCCCAGTACCGGTCGCCGTACGACCAGTGCCACCATTCGGTCGGGTAGTTGACGAAGCCGGTCGCGCCGAGGGCCCAGCTCATGAGGGCCCGGTTGGCGCGTGCCTCGGCGCTGATGCCGGGCGCTCCGGTGCGGCAGGCGCCGTCGCTCTCCTCGGGGGTCGCGTTGACCTCCGTGCCCAGCGGCAGTTCCCGGCCGTCCCGGTCGCACAGCGTCAGGTCTACGGCCCCGCCGCTGACGTGCGGCGCGACCTCCGGCGGTGAGATGTACGCGCTCGCCAGTTCGCGGATCCGTTCCGGCGAGGCGTCGGGGTGGGCCCGGCGCATGGTCCGCGCGTACTGCTCGAAGTACCGGCGCTGCAGTTCGGGCGGCCGGTACCCCTCCACCACCAGGAACCGGATCCCGGCCGGCAGCAGCCGCTGGGCCCGCACCAGCCGCCGTAGCGCACCGGCCCTGAGGTGGGCGTAGTGGCCGTCGTCGTCGGCCTGCCGGGGGTCGATCCGCAGGTCGTCCGTGCCGCGCAGGTCGACCAGCGGTTCGCCGCAGTCCTCCTCCGCGACCGCGGCGACCCGGGCGTCCGAGAGCGTGATGATCTCTGTCACGTGCATCAGCTTCGCGGACCCCGCTGCAACCGCTCTGCAAGTTGCCTGTAGGCGGCCCCCCAGCACTTCTACAGGCGCGCGGACGGCTCCTGTGCCTCGCGGGAGCCCAACTCCCGGAAGACGTCGAGTGCTTCGGCCCTGGCCGCCCGCGCCGCCGACGCGTCGCCGTCCGCTTCCCGTACGTCGGCCAGGTCCCGGAGGGTGCGGGCCCGCCACAGGGGCAGCCGCAGGGTCTCCCATGTCGACAGGGCGCGCTCCAGCGGCTCCCGCGCGCCGTCCGGATCGCCTGCGGCGAGATGCCATTCCCCGAGTGTGCGCAGGACGAGCGCCTCGCCGAAGCGGTCCTGGCGCTCGCGGGCCACGGTCAGGCACCGGCCGAGCCGCGCCCGCGCCTCGTCGAGGCGGCCGAGCCTCAACTCCGTCTTGGCCAGCGACTGTTCGGTGTACATCACCCCGAAGGTGTCCCGCAGTGCCGAGAAGATCCGTAGCGCCTCGTGCAGCAGCCGCTCGGCGTCCGCGAGCGCGCCCTCGGCCCGGTCGCACAGGGCCAGCGACCGCAGGGTCAGCGCCTCGCCGTGCCGGTCGCCCGCCGCGCGGTACAGGTCCAGGGCCCGCGCGAGAGCCTCCCGGGCCGGCGCCCCGCGCCCCTGTTCCCGGTGCACGTATCCGATGCCGTACAGCACCCGGGCCCGGGCGCCCGGCCCGGCGGACTCCCCGTACCGCTCCAGCGCCGCGTCCAACAGGTCCAACGCCTCGGCGTAGCCCGCCTGTTCGCGGCGGGCCGTCCCCATCCCGGCGAGGGCGAGCGCCACGCCCTCGGGCACGTCACCGCGCGCCTCGAACAGCCGCAGCGCCTTGCCGAAGTAGCTGTACGAATCCTCGAACTCGTCCTGTTCATAGCGCAGTTGGCCAAGCCCCGCGAGCAACCACGCCTCTCCCACGTCGTCCCCGCCGCGGTGCACGGCGGCCATGGCGGCGGCGTGCGAGCGGGACCAGGCGTCGAACTGGTTGTACAGCGCGGCCGAACTCGCGATCAGCGCCCCGGCCAGATCGCGGGCGGCACGGACCATGCCGTGGTCGGCGCAGTACTCGACCGCCGCCAGCAGACAGGCCTGTTCGGCGGCGAACCAGGACGTCGGCCGCTCCAGCAGCTCCTCCTCGGTCTCCGCGTCGAGAGGCCGTACGGCGGCCGGTTCGGGAAAGCGCCGGGCCGCTCCGCCCGGGCCGAGGGCGGCCGCCTTCTCGGCGAGACCCAGCCAGGACGCCACAAGCCGCAGCACGGCCGCCGTACGCTCCTCGGCGCTCTCCTCGGACAGACAGCGCTCGCGGGCGTGTTCGCGGGCCAGGTCGTGGATGCGGTACCGGCTGCGCCCCGTCTCGTCGACGCCGATCACGTCGATGAAGTGGCAGTCCACCAGCCGCTCCACCGCCTCCTCGGCCTCCTCCGTGCCGATGTCCAGCAGCGGGGCGGCGATCCAGGCCGCGAAGTCCGGCAGGTCGAGCAGGGCAAGCCGGCGCAGCGCCCGGCGCTCGGGCAACTCCAGGTCGGCGTAGCCGAGTTCGAGGCTGGTGCGCAACTCCAGGTCCCCGGCCCGCAGTTCGCTCAGCCGGCGGCGTTCGTCGCGCAGCCGGTCGGCGAGCCGGCCGGGCGCCCAGTGCGGGCGGGCCGCCAGCCGGGCGCCCGCGATGCGCACCGCCAGCGGCAGCCGCCCGCACAGCGAGACGATCTCAGCGGCCCGCTCCGGCTCGGCGCTCGTACGGTCCGGCCCGGCGACGCGGCGCAGCAGTTCGAGCGCCTCCGCCTGACCGGGCACGGCCAGGTCCAGATGGGCGGAGCCCTCCAGCGCGACCAGCCGGCGCCGGCTCGTGACGAGGACGGCGCAGCCCGGGCCGGGCGGCAGCAGGGGCCGTACGTGCGCCTCGCCCGCCGCGTTGTCCAGGATCAGCAGGACGCGCCGGTGTCCGATGTGGGTGCGGTACAGCCCCGTCAGTTCCTCGACCGAGGTCGGCAGGGTCTCGGGGTCGGCGCCCATGGCGCGCAGCAGCCGGGCGAGGGCGTCGGCGGGCTGCAGCGGCGCGGTGTCGGCCGCCCGCAGGTCCACGAACAGGCGGCCGTCCGGGAAGAGTTCGGCCGTACGGTGGCCGACGTGCACGGCGAGCGCGGTCTTGCCCGTGCCGGACCGGCCGGAGATCACCCCGATCGGCGGCGCGGTACGGCCCGCCTCGTCGACCCCGCCCACCAGCGAGGCAGCCCAGGCGATCTGCTCGGTGCGGCCCACGAAGTCGGCGATGTCCGGCGGGAGATGGGACGGCGCGGGGGTGGGAGTGGAACGGCTGCCGGCCGGCGGCCTCGGGGGCGCCGCGGGTTCCCGCCCGGCGCTGTGCGGGCGGGCGGTGCCGGGCGGACGTGAGGTGCCGGGTTGACGCGGGGTGCTGGGCGCGAGTGCGGTGCCCGCCACCTGTGCGTCGTTGGTCAATACGGCCTGGTGCAGGGCCTGCAGTTCCGGGCCGGGGTCGATACCCAGCTCCTCGCGCAGGACCGCGCGGCCCTCCCGGTACGTGCGCAGGGCGTCGGAGACGCGGCCGGTGCGGACCAGCGCGGTCATCAGCTGGCCGCGCGGCCGTTCCCGCAAGGGGTGCGCGGCGACGTGCGCGAGCAACGGGGCGATCGTCCGGTCCGCGCGGCCCAGATCGAGATGCAGTCCGAAGGACTCCTCCTGCGCGACGATCCGCAGTTCGCCCAGCCGGGCCGCCTCGATCCGGGCGAACGACTGCCCCAGTCCCTCCAGCGCGTCCTGGCCGCGCCACAGCGCCAGCGCCTCGCCCAGCAGATCGGCGGCCTCCTCGCGGTGGCCCGCGGCGGCGGAGGCCCGGCCCGAGGCGAGCAGGTCCTCGAAGCGGCGGGCGTCGATCTGGGACGGGTCGAGGTCGGCGACGTAGCCCGGCGGCCGCGTCCTGACCACGGCGTCCTGCGTGACCTGGGCCAGTGCCCGGCGTACGGCGGAGACATGGGTGGCCACCAGGGCGCCCGCGGTGGCCGGCGCCCGCTCGTCCCAGACGCAGTCCACGAGGCGGTCGGTGGAGAGCACCTCGCCGAGGTGGACGACGAGTGCCGACAGGACCGCGAGGGGTCTGACACCGCCGAGCGGGGCCCGCCGGTCGCCGGCCCACACCTCCACCGGACCGAGCAGCCGCACTTCGAACATCGTTCCCCGATCGCCGCACCACCCGCCCGATGGAGCACGGCAAAGATAACGGCGAACATGCCCACGACATAGCGAAGGCACAGCAACGGCCGGACCGCCGTGACCGGATTCGATCGATTCGGCGGACCGCTCAGGGGGCGACGCTGCTCCCTCCTCATCCCGGTTGGCTGGTTCTCGACGGTCGTCGAGGACGGTCGCGTGCAGGGAAGACGGTTCGCCGACCGCCGTCGTATGAGCGCCGGAGAAAGAAAAAACCTTGAGATCCAGGGGCATACGGACGTGCCCCGCGGGGCGTCAACGGCTCGAAAGCACCACGTCCGTTCGGTACGTCCGTTCGACCAGATCCCCGGGAGCCGCCCCATGCACCGCTGGACCTTGGCCCTGCTGACCGCCGGTCTGCTGGCGACGACGGCCACCGGATGCGCGGGCACCACGACCACCCCCGGAACGTCCGCGAGCAGCACGCCCCGAACCACAAACAGCGCGGCGGAGACGCTGCGGCTCGCGGAGCAGCTCCTCATCAAGACGTGCATGGAGAAGGAGGGACACAAGTACTGGATCGAGCCGCCCCGCCCCCAGGACGTCTCGACCCGGTTCCCCTACGTCGTGGACGACCCGGCCTGGGCCAGTGCCCACGGCTACGGCACCGATCTGCGGCGCGAGCGGGAGCGCCAGGTCCGGAGCGACCCCAACCAGCGGTACTTCCACTCGGTGCCGGCCGAGGCCAGAGCCGTCCTGGTGAGCGACCTCAACGGGGCGCGGCCGCAAGGACTTTCGGCCCGGCTCCCGAACGGCCTGCGGGTCACCCACAGCGACCAGGGCTGCCAGGCCACCGCCGAACGGCAGTTGTACGGCGACCTCCAGGCCTGGTTCCGGGCCACCCGGGTCACCGACAGCCTGGCCGGCACGCGCGTCGGCCTCGTGACGGGCGACAAGCGGTACAAGGCGGCCGTCAAGGTGTGGGCACGCTGCATGCGCGAGCGGACGTACACCTACGCGGACCCCGCCCGGGCCCGCGCCGCGGCCACCCTGCCGCAGACTCCGTGGCCGCACGACAAGGAGGTACGGCTGGCCTCGGCCGAGGCGGCCTGTGCCGTCTCCAGCGGCCTGAAGTCCGTGGCCGCGTCCCTGGACTCCGAGTACCGGGCCCGGCTCCAGCGCGGCCACCCCCGGGAGACGGCCGACCTCGCCCGCCTCAAGCGCGAGGCACTGCCCCGGGCCCGCGCGATCGTCGCGCAGGACGACTGAGCGCGGCCCGCCCCCCCCACGCACGAAGAACCCACACAGACCACCACGGCCGGCCGTCGAGCCGTGGGCGCATCACCCCACCTCGGGCGCATCACCCGACCGTGGGCGCAACACCCCACCACAACGAAACGAGGGAAACCATGTCCGTCAAGCGCATCCTCACCGTCGCCGCCTCGGCCGCCGCCGTCGCCGCGCTCTTCTCCCCGGTCTCCAGCGCCAGCGCCCTGGACGCGGGCACCCAGAAGACCGCGGCCGCGCAACTCTCCGGGGACGGCTACCTCCACGTCTACACCCAGCCCTACGGCGGCGGCCGCGAGTGCAAGTGGTCCGGCAACTCCGACAACTGGGGCAGCTGCCGCAACCTGACCTCCGACATCTGGAACAACGGCTACGCGGGCGGCTTCGACGCCGTCGACCTGTACACCGCCCCCAACGCCGGCGGCGCGCACGCCTGCATCAGCCAGGGCGACCGCTGGTGGGACACCACGACCGGCAACTACCGCTTCACCTACGGCGCCGGCCTGGACCAGTTCGGCAAGAGCGTCAACAACAACATCTCCTCGCACCGCTGGGTGGACTACTGCAGCCAGGGCTGATCCGGGGTCCGGAGCGCCCCCCGCGCGCCCCGGACCGTGGACCCCCCGTCCCCCGTCGTCGTTCAGCTCCTGAATGCCCCGTGGAACACGGGGGAATGGGCGCCGGATGTGCTGCGGTCGAGTGCCCCCGGCATATCGACCGCAGCACGCGCCTCGGGTTCGTCCGAAGGCATGATCAGTGCGCCCGTTCCCCCATAGGACGCGCCCCCGTGCCCGTAGGCTCCGGCACAGACAGCTTCCCCGGTCATCGGGCCGGTCCGGAGGGGTCGGGTGTTGCCAGCGGGTATTTGGCAACACCGTTCGGGCGGTGTGTCGTTGGGGGGATGGTCATCGAGTACGACGGGTTCGGCGCCGAGTTACGCAGGCGCCGCATCGCGGCAGGCATGTCGCTGAGCGAGCTGGCCGGCAAGGTCTACTGCAGCCGCAGCTTCCTGAGCCGCGTGGAGAACGGGCGCCGCAGGGCGTCCCTGGAGTTGGCCCAGCTGTGCGACGAGGTGCTGGGGGCCAAGGGCGCGCTGGTCGGACTGGCGCCGCTGCCGGGCTCCGACGCCGTACCGAAAGTGGTCCGGGGTGGAGCGGGGGAGAAGGCGTCCGGGGCGCTCAAGTCGCCGCAGAAGGAAGGGCGTTCGGCCGCAGGCCCGGACCGCGCCGAGTTCCGCCGGCTGCTGCGGCGCGGGGACCTCAGCCATACCGCGGGCGAGATGCGCGAGGCCGAACGGCACTACACCGCCGCCTACCGCGGTGCCGAGGGCGACCCGCGCGCGCAGGCCGAGGCCGTGATCCGGATGGCGCGCCGCTGGTCCGACCCCGGGCAGGTCGACCGCGAACTGCTCCAGTCGATCCGGGGCTGCCTGACCGCGCTGGACGGCGACGGCAGCGCGGAGGCCGCGGGACTGCGGCTACGGCTCGAAGCGCACCTCGCGAAGAAGATGGCCCTGGCGGTCAGCCAGGACACCGCGGCGGGACTGGCGGGACCCGCCGAGGGAGCGCGGCTCGCCGAGGAGACGCTGCGCCGATTACCCGACGACGGCGACGACGAGGTGCGCTGCGAGGTCCTCACCGAGTGCCGCTGGGCACGCTACGACTTCATGCCGGCCCCCGAGTCACTGACCCTCTCCGAGCGGTTGCGTGAAGCCGCGGCCCGGCAGGACTCGCCCTACTTCCGCGGCGAGGCCCTCATGGCCGTCGCCATCGACCAGCTCCGCAACGGCAGGATCTTCAGCGCCCTCGCCACCGCGAACCAGTACCGCAAACACGCCGCCGAGACCCAGAGCGCCCTCGCCCTGTGGCAGCGGCACACCCTCGACGCCCTGCTCGACCTGTGGCACGGCCGGTTCGACGCGGCCGCAGAGTGGATCTTCGTGGAGTCGCTGAAGTTCATCGAACTGCTCCGCGCCGACTTCGCCGTCCCCGCGGACAACCTCACCCAGACCCGCCTCGGGCAGGCCTACTGGCTGCTGAGACAGCAGGGCAGACTCGCCGAACTCTTCACCTCCGACCTCGCCGGCGACGTCGAGCGGCACGCCTACTTCCCGGTCTGGCGGGCCGGTCTCGCCCTCGCCCTGTGCGAGACCGGGCAGCACGCCGAGGGCGCGGACCTCTTCCTCGGCTGCGTCGCCGACGTCGACCGCTTCCCGCCGTCGGGCTGGGCCGTCCCCGCGCTCGTCCTGCTCGCGGAGGTCTGCGCGGCGCTGGACCTGGAGGGCGGATTCGAGGCCGAGCTGGCGCCGGTACTGCCCACGCTCCGCGCGCGCCTCGCCCCGCACGACGGCCAGCAGCTCGCCCTGGGCGGCTGGCCCTCGGTCCTCGTCGGCCCGACCGCCCGCGCCTGCGGAGTCCTCGCCCTCGCCGCGGGCGAACCGGGCACCGCCCTCGAACACTTCCGCCAGGCCGCGGTCCCGGCCCGCTCCTCCCAGCCCGAACTCGCCCGCCTCCGCCTGGCCCAGGCCCGCGCGGTACGGCGGGTGGGGGGTCCGGGGAGCGAGCCGAACGCGGTGCGGTTGCTGCGGGAGGCGGCTCGGGGGGCGGAGACGTATGGGATGACGTGGCTGGGGGCGCAGTGCGAGGGGCTGTTGGGGGAGCCGGGGCGTGGGTGAGCCGGGGCCGTTCCGTGCACGGCGCCCGTCCAACGACCCCGGAGGCCGATGGAGTTGGTGTGCTTGGACCGTGTTCATGCTGTGAACTAGGTCACAGCCGCGTCCGCTCCGGACCACTCGCCCCGTAACCGCACTCCCACCCCCGGCACCCCCCGAACCACCCTCTCCCCCTCGCCTCACCCTGGGTAGTCAGCCAAAACGTCTTTGTGGCCGAGGGGTTGGGGGTCAGGGGGTTCGCATTGTCTACGCGCATAGTGTTCCGAGCGGCCTAAACCTGTTGGCCAGGCGGGTTTGTGGGGTCCCTTGACCCGGGTGGGATGGCTCGGTTTCATACCTATCCAACTGCGCGGGGGGCTCGGGCGCCCGTCGTGAAATCCGCAGGGTGTCCTTGGCGTTCCTGGCGTGCCGCGCCGTCAACTCCCCAGTGTGTGCAGGCGTGTTGACGTGTCTGCCGGTCCGTTTCGATACGTCGCGCGCCACCCCGGAAAGGAAAAAGCCGGTGTCGCAGTTCTTCACCGCAGCTCCCCTTCTCTGCCGTGCCGTCGGGTGCCGGTGGGCGAGGTGAGCCGGCATCGGGGTACGGCCGCGCCGGCCGACGCGGGCGCGAGGGCCGGGCGGGGACGCAGCATCCGTGCCTCGCTCATCACGCTGGCGGTGGTTCCGGCGACGGCGATGGTGCTGCTGTGGGCCAGTGGTTCGGCCGCGCTCTTCAATCAGTGGAACGACTCCAACAAGGAAGGGCAGCCGGCGAAGACCACGTACGCCCTGGTGCCGGCGGTCGGCGAGTTCCAGAAGGAACGGCAGCTGACGGTCAGCCTGTTGGCCTCGCACGGCAGCCCCGCCGCCCTGGTGGCGCAGCGGCGCCGGACGGACGCCGTGCTCGCCGGGTTCCGCAAGGCGGACGCCGCCTCCGCCGGAGCCGGATCGGCCCAGTACCAGGCCCAGTTGGCCACCGTACGGAAGCGCCTCACCGGGCTGACAGCCGAACGGACCGCGGTCGACGACGGGAAGACCACCCGGCAACAGGCCTACACCGTCTACTCCGACGCCGTGTCCTCGGCGCTGAACCTCTTCGGGATGCTCAGCACCGACAGCGGCGACGCGGCCACCGCCGCCGACGCCAGTCACGCGCTGGCGTTCCTGCGCGGCGCTGAGGCGCTCTCGCAGGAGGAGGCGATCCTCGACGGGGTCGCCGCGTCACGGAAGTTGAGCGTCCAGGAGCGGTCGGCGCTGGCGGCCGCCCAGGCCGTACGGGTCTCCGTGCTGTCCAACGAGGTCGAGCCGTATCTGTCCGCCGAGCTGGGCGCCGAGCTGGACAGGACCATGGGCGGCCAGGACTGGGCCGCCATGACGGCCTTCGAGAAGACCGTCGCCTCGGCGTCCGCCGGGCACGACGGAACGATCGGCGTGTCCGCCGTCCCGGCCGCCCGCGCCGCAGCCCCGGGACGCGTGTCCGGCGCGGTGCAGGCCGTGGAGGGCCAGTTCCTGCTCAAGGTCACCCAGGACTCCGCGCACCGGACCCACCAGGTGCTCGTCAAGGCGATGCTCGGCAGCGCGCTGGCGTTCGTGGCCGTACTCGCCGTGGGCCTGCTCTCCTGGCGCATCACCCGGTCCCTCATCGGCCGGATGTCCGGGCTGCGCGCGGCGACCCTCGAACTGGCCGAGGAGAAACTGCCCGAACTGATCACCCGGCTGCGCACCCAGGGCAAACGCGCCGAACTCGACGACCTGCCCGAACTCGACTACGGCACCGACGAGTTGGGCAAGGTCGCGGAGGCGTTCAACAGCGCCCAGCGCACCGCCGTGAGCGTCGCGCTGGAGCAGGCCGCGCTGCGGGAGGGGGCACGGCTGGTCTTCCACAACATGTCCCGCCGTATCCAGCTCCTCGTGCACCGCCAGCTCACGGTGATCGACTCCATGGAACGCAAGGAGCAGGACCCTCAACTCCTCTCCGATCTCTACCGCGTCGACCACCTCGCCACCCGGATGCGGCGCAACGCGGAGAGCCTGACCGTGCTGTCCGGCGCGTCCCCCCGGCGCCGCTGGAAGCAGGCGGTGCCGCTCGCTGAGCTGCTGCGCAGCGCGGTGTCCGAGATCGAGGGCTACACCCGGGTCGTGGTCGAACCCCTGCCGCCCATCGCGGTGTTGGGCCCCGCCGTCGGCGACACGATCCACCTCATGGCCGAACTCATCGAGAACGGCGTGACGTTCTCGCCCCCGCACACCGAAGTCCGGGTCCGCGCACTGCCGGTGGCGCAGGGCTACGCCGTCGAGGTGGAGGACCGGGGGCTCGGCCTCTCGGCGGACGAGTACGCGGCGGCCAACGAACTCCTGCACCACCCCAAGGACTTCAGCTTCACCACCCTCGGCGAGGACCCCCGCCTCGGCCTCTTCACCGTCGGCCACCTCGCCCAGCGCCACGGCATCACAGCCAGCCTGCAGGCGTCGTCGTACGGCGGCTCGCTGGCCGTCGTCGTCGTCCCGCACGCCCTCACGGAGTCGGCGGCGGACACGATGCCGCCGACGCTGGACGCCCGGGCGGAGCGGCATCTGGCGTCGGTCGCGGGGTCGTTGCCGGAGTCGGGAACGGGTTCCGGGACGGGTTCAGGGGCGGGTTCGGGCAGTGGCTCGGGCATGGGGATGGGCTCAGGTGTGGGCATGGGCGTGGGCTCAGGTATGGGCCCGGGTGCGGGCTCTGCCGGCGGTACGGCCACCGGGCCGGTCTCCGGTTCGGGGCGCGGCGGGGTGACGGCCGGCGGCATGCCGATGCGCACCCGCACGCGAACCGCGCCCCATGCCCAGCCCCAGCCCGCACCTCACGCCCAGCCCGCCCCTCACGGTCAACCCCAGCTCGCCCCTCACACCCAGTCCGCACCCCACGGTCAACCCCAGCCCGCACCCCACGCCCAGCCCGCCCCCCACGGTCAACCCCAGCTCGCCCCTCACGCCCAGCCCGCCCCCCACGGCCACTCCCAACCCGCCCCCCACACCCAGCCCGCGTCCAACCCGGCCGCACCGATCGCCGAGGCCGCACCCGCCGTTTCGCCCCGCGGAGCCGTGCCCTTCCCGCACCCCCGTGCCGCCGCCGGGTCCGGATCCCCCTCGGACCCCCGCCCGGCCGTCTCGCCCGCAGGCCCCCGCACCGGCGGCCCCGGTTCCAGCCGGCTCCCGCGTCGCGTACGACAGGCCCATCTCGCACCGCAGTTGAGAGAGCGGCCGGACGAGGCGGACGGCGAGCGCGGGGCCGGGCGGGAGGCCGAACGGCGCCCCGAGCAGGCCCGGTCGATGCTGGCCGCGCTGCGGGACGGGACGCGCCGGGCCCGCGAGCAGGAGGACGTGCCCACACCCGCCTGGCCCTCGTCGCTGCGCGGAGACACCCCCTGGCCGAAGTCACCGCGAGGAGACGCCCCCCGCCCCGCGTCCCCGCAAGCGGAAGCCCCCGCGCCCACCTGGAACACGGCCCCGCCCGAGCGCCGTCAGTTGCCCACCCGTCCCCGTCCGACAAGGAACACCCCATGACTGCGCCCAACACCACGCACGGCGGACTGGCCTGGCTGCTGGACAACCTGATCGAGCGGATCCCCGAGACCCTGCACGCCATCGTCCTGTCCGAGGACGGGCTCCTCGTCGGCTCCTCCGAACGGCTCGCGCAGGAGGACGCCGAGCAACTCGCCGCGATCTCCTCGGGAGTTCACTCGCTCGCGCTGGGCACCAGCCGGCACTTCGGCGGCGGGCGCGTGCAGCAGACCGTCATCGAGATGGACGACCTCTTCCTCTTCGTCACCACCGCCGGCGGCGGCGCCCGCCTCGCCGTCCTCGCCACCTCGCAGGTGGACGTCGGCAACGTCGGCTACGAAATGACCATGGTCGTACGGCAGGTGGGCCAGTTCCTCAGCGCGGCCCCGCGGTTCCCGGAGTACAGCGGCGCGCCCTTCGCGGGTGAGCATGAATGAGACATTGGTCCGAGGAAGACCCGTGGGAGGACGAAGACCCCGCGCTGCTCGTCCGCCCGTACACGGTCACCGGCGGCCGCACCCCGACCTTCCACTCCGGTATCGAGCTGATCACCCTGATCAGCACCGTCCGGCCGCCGACCCGCGACCAGCGCCTCCAGCCCGAACAGAACCGGCTGCTCGCGCTCTGCCGTACGCCCACCGCGCTGGTGGAGGTCGCCGCCCGGCTCGATCAACCCGTCGCGGTCATACGGGTGTTGCTCGATGACCTCCTGGACAACGAACTCGTCTCCGTCTCCCCGCCCGCCGCGGCCGGTACCCCCGACGCCCGTTTCCTCCAGGCAGTGATCGATGGCATACGCAGAATCTGACCGCCGCGCCACCACCGTCGCGCCCAACGCCGCCACCGCCAAGATCCTGGTCGCGGGCGGCTTCGGCGTCGGCAAGACCACGCTCGTCGGAGCGATCAGCGAGACCACGCCCCTGCGCACCGAGGAACTCATCACCGAGGCCAGCGTCGGCGTGGACAACCTCGCCGGGGTCGAGCAGAAGACCACGACGACGGTCGCCATGGACTTCGGCCGGATCACGCTCAGTTCGGCCCTCGTGGTCTACCTCTTCGGCGCCCCCGGCCAGGACCGCTTCTGGTTCATGTGGGACGACCTCTCCCGCGGCGCGCTCGGCGCGGTCGTCCTCGCCGACACCCGGCGCCTGGAGAACTGCTTCCCCTCCGTCGACTTCTTCGAGCACCGCGGCATCCCCTTCGCCGTGGGCGTCAACTGCTTCAACGGCCGCTGCGAGGAGGACCCCGAGGAGATCCGCGCCGCCCTCGACCTCGCCCCCGACATCCCCCTCGTCCTGTGCGACGCCCGCGACAAGGAGTCGGTGAAGACGGTGCTGCTCGCCCTCCTCGAACACGTCATGCGGGGGCTGGCGGCGGAGGCGTCGGGCGACCGCCAGCCGGTGTAGCTGCCGTACAGACCGTGTGGCCCTACGGTCATGAAGGCTTCGTCGCCGACACGGCCGTCGCGGTCAGCGTGCCGTCGCACTCCGCGAACTGGCCGTCGTCCAGGGCGACTTGGTGAGCTCCCGCACCCGGCAGCCCGATCACCATCGTCGGGTAGATCACCGGAGCCGAACCGGACTCGCAGTAGCCGTCGCCCTCACCCTGCACCTGCACGAAGGTCAGCTTCAGCCAGGCCTGGGCGCCGGGGGCGAGCCTGACGGGGGAGGCGGTACCGACGGGGGTGACCTGGAGGGGGACGTTGAGCTCCGGGGAACCGTTCGCGGCTCCGGCGACGGTGGGGTGCCCCTGGAGGACGCAGGCCTTGCCGCCGGTGTTGGTGAACCGGACGATCGCCGCGCCGGTCCCGGTGCCGGAAGGGCGGTCGGCGGCTTGGTAGGCGCTGGCCTTCAGGGCGGCTGCCGCGCAGGCCTTGACCGCGGTTCCGGTGGAGCCGGACGACCCCGTGGACCCGGACGACCCCGTGGACCCGGACGACCCCGTGGACCCGGAGGAGATGGGGGAGGCGGTCGCGGTCGGCGCGTCCGACGACCCGTCGGCCCCGCTCGCGGCGTCGCCCGGCTGACACGCCGTCATCACCATCGCCGCCGACAACGCGGCCACCGCCAGCACGGCCCTACGGATGCTGTTGTTCTCCATGACGTCCCCCGAACTGGTTGTGCACGGGCCGGACTTCGCCGGCGCTCGCGGAGGGAGACAGGTCCGCCGCACCCGGAGTTCCGCCCGCGCACCACCTGTGACGCAACGGTGACGCTCAGTCGAAGCTGGCGAAATAGGCCGCCGCCATGTCCTCGTCGCCATGCCCCTGCGCCGCCGCCCGCGCGAACCGTTCCGCCCCCGCTGCCGCCACATCCAGCCGTACGCCGTTCGCCGCGCCCGCCTGCACGATCAGCCGGGCGTCCTTCTCCGCCGTGGTGACCGCGAAACTCGCCGGAGTCAGCTGGTCGTTGAGGATGGCCGCCGACTTGGCGTGCAGATACCCCATGTCGAGGGGACCGCCGGCGATGAGGCCGAGGAAGTCCTGCGGGTCCACGCCCAGACCCTTGGCCAACGCAAGCGCCTCGCCCGCCGCGTTCGTCACCGCGAGCACCCAGCTGTTGGCGACCAGCTTCAGCCGGGTCGCCGTGGCCGCCGCGCCCTCCTCGCCGACCCACATCGTGCGGGCGCCGACCGCGTCGAAGACCGGGGTGACCGTCGCGCGGCCGGACTCCGGGCCCGCCGCCAGGACCGTGAGCTGACCGGCCTCGGCGGGCTGGCGGGTGCCGAGGACGGGGGCGTCGTAGAAGACGAGGTCGTGCCGGGCCGCGAACTCGGCCAGTTCGCCGACCGATTCGAGGCTCGACGTCGTCGACTGGATCCACGCGGCGCCGGGACGCAGGACGGGCGCGGCCTCGCGCATCACGTCGAGCACGGCGTCGCCGTCGTAGAGCATCGTGAGGATGACGTCCGCGTCGCGCACGGCGTCCGCCACCGTGTCGCGGACGTGCGCGCCGTCGGCGGACAGGGGCTCGGCCTTGGCGCGGGTGCGGTTCCAGGCGTGCACGGTGTGACCGGCCCGGGCGAGGTTGCGGGCCATCGCGGCGCCCATGATGCCGGTGCCCAGGACGCCTACGGTGAGCTTCTCGGTGGTCATGACTCGGCTTTCGTCCTCGACGGTGTTGTCGAGGACCAGGGTGCCAGGGTGACGCGCACCCGGCCTCCCGGCGGGGGGCGCGCCGTCCGTCAACCCGTGATCGCGAACCGGGCGGGTCCGAGGCTGAGGGCCCGTGACCGCCACCCCGCTGCCCCGTCGCCTCGTCGTCAACGCGTGGCCGCCGGCCCGACGGCCCCGGACCGCCGCCCGTCGACCCGTGGCCGCAGGCCCGTCAGCCGGTGACCGCAGGTCCGTCAGTCCGTGGCCGCAGGTCGCTCGATCCGTGATCGCGGAGCCGTCAGCCCGTGACCGTGAACCAGGTCGAGCGGGACTTCTGCCACTCCGCGTGGGTGAGGTCCTTCGCCTCGGTGCCGTCGCCGTACAGGTCGGCCGCGCCGTCGTCGGTGATCAGTTGGGCGCGGGCGCCCGCGGCCGTCAGGTCGGGTACGTCGACGACCGCCTCCCAGGCGCCGGGGTCGGTCGTCGGCAGGTCGCGCAGCTTGACCGGCCGGTCGGACGCGTTGCCGGTCCAGGAGTAGAGGGCGTACGGGTCGGAGTTGTCGTCGGCGGCCCAGGAACCGGCGACGATCAGGTACTGGTTCGCCGCGTTCTTGCGGATGTCGCGCACCGAGAGGCCGCCGAGGTCCAGCTCGATCGGCGTGCCGAAGGTCGCCGCCGTGCCGTTCGCCACCACCTTGTCGATGTTGGTGACCGGCACGAGCAGGGCCTTGCCGCCTGCCACCGCCGGGGCGAGCGGCGCGCGGAAACCGAGATACGCCGTGGTCGTCGAACCCGGTGCGAACTCCAGGCCCTCCACGTTGAACCCGTTGATCTCCTTGGGCACTTGACCGTCCGCCGTGCCCGCCGCGAAGCCGTAGCGGTTGCCGTTCGCCTTGTCCCACGCCACCAGGTTGTCGCGCAGCTTGCCGTACGAACTGCCGTAGGAGAGAGAAGTGTCGGCACCCGTGCCGGTCACCTTCGTGGTGAAGACCGTGTTCCGGGCCGACTTGTACTCGCCGTCCTTGTTGTTGCCCAGCGAGCCGGTCCAGTAGATCGTGTCGCCGACGCGGGCCGCGCCCTCGATGTCGATCTCCTTGGAGACGTCGATGTCGTCGCTGAAGTCCCAGGTCTTCACGGGCGCGCCGGACGCCGAACGGTCGTACAGGCGAAGGACGTTGGACTCGTCGTCCGCCACGACGACATAGCCGCCGCCCACGTCGACCGCGGCGGAGGCGTCGCTGGAGCCGGTGAAGTAGCGGGTGTCGGTGGGCTGTTGGACCGATGCCGAAGCCGCGTAGTGCAGGGTCTTCGTGGCCGTCTTGCCGCCCAGGCCCGTGACCTTCACCGTCAAGTCGGTGTAGCCCTGGGCGCTTGCCGCGACGGCGAGTTGGCGGGTGGCGCCGGTGCCGGAGACGGTCACCGCGCTCGTCGGCGCCACGGACGTCTTGCTGCTCTTGCTCGCCGCGACCGTCAACGCGCCGACGTCCGCGCCGCTCTGAGCGACCGTCACCTGGACCGTCGGGTCGCCGACCGCACCCACCGCGCCCGACAGGTACGTGGCCGAGAGGGAGATGGTCGGTGTGCCGTAACTCGCCGCGTGCGCCGGGCTGTTGCCGCCCAGGCTCAGGGCGGCGAGGGCGAGGCAGGTGCCCGCCACGGCGACCGTCCTGCGCCCGCTGGAGAAAACCCCGTCGGAGATTGCGTAGTCCTGCACTGGGACCCCTTCGTCGGCTCGGTGTCGACGAGAAGGTTCAGCGGACTTCACCAACTCCGCGGGGTGTGGGCAGGTCCTGGGGGTGAACACCTGCGGACGGGCCGAGGGAGCGCTCCAGCACCCGGGCCAGGTGACGGGTGAAGACCTCCTGCGTGTCGGGGGTGAGCATGCGCAGCGCCACCAGCGCGGTGATCACGACGTCGCACAGTTCCGCCTGTACGTCGTCCCAGGTGTGGGTGACGCCCTTGCGCTGGTTCTGCCCGGTCGCCCCGATCACCGCCTCGGAGACCTCACCGACCTCCTCGGACAGTTTCAGCAGGCCCAGGAGCAGGCCCTCGCGGCCGCCGACGGGCTGGCCTGCCTCCACCCAGGCGCACAAGTCGTCGATACCGGACCAGAGTTCGGGGGATCGGTCGTTCTGCTCGCTCATGGGCCCAGCCTGCCATCACCGACCCACTCGTCCGTCCCACCCGACCGCCCTGCTCGTCGCTCGTCACTCGTCGAACAACGTCTCCTGCCCGAACTCCGCCGCCTCCCGCACCCGCCTGTTCCGCAGGCCCACCACCACGGCCGTCGCCGCCCCCGTCACCGCGAGCGCCGCCGGGACCATCCAGCCCCGGTTCACCGCGTGGCCCAGCGCGTGGTCCAGGGAGAGGCGGCCCGGGCCCGTGACCGCGAGGCCGGCCGCGGTCAGGGCGAGGGAGGCCGCGTACTCGTAGCCGCCGGCCGCCGCGAAGAAACCGTTGGGCGCGTGCACGGCGGCCGCTCCCGTCATCGCACCGGCCGCCGCCGCGCCCGCCGCCGGGGTCGCCAGACCCAGCGCGAGCAGCGCGCCGCCGCCCGCCTCGGAGAGGCCCGCCAGCACGGCGCTCTGCTTGCCGGGGGAGTACCCCATCGCCTCCATGGCCGCGCCGGTGCCCTCGATCCCGCCCCCGCCGAACCAGCCGAACAGCTTCTGCGCGCCGTGCGCGGCCAGCACGCCGCCGGTACCCAGCCGGAGCAGCAGCAGGCCCAGATCTTCTCGGTCGTAACAGGTCACGGTGACTCCCTGAACAGGCGGCGGGGACGGTCCCTCCACCGTCGCACCCCGGGTGCCCGGCGGGCGGATGCGCGCGGCCGTTCGGGTGGCGGGGCCCCGGGAACGGTGTGAGTCTGACCGGCATGACGATTCAGCCAGCCAAACTCAGCGATCCCGCCGTCCGGGCGTTCGTCAGCGCCGTCAACGCCCACGACCGCGACGCCTTCCTGGCGCTGCTCGCGCCGGGCGCGACGATGGCGGACGACGGTACCGACCGTGACCTCACCGACTGGATCGACCGGGAGATCTTCTCCTCCCACGGCCACATGGAGGTCGACCGGGAGTCGAACGGCGGCCGGGCCCTCGTCGCCAACTACTCCAACGACACCTGGGGCGAGATGCGCACCGCGTGGCGTTTCACGGTCGGCGACGACGGCAGGATCGCCCGCTTCGAGACGGGCCAGGCCTGACCGACGTAAAAACCCTTGCCTTCGTGTGCACTCCAACTCCTAGCGTGCACAGGCATGGAGACCAAGTCGAACATCAGGACTCTCGGCCGCAGCGGTATCGACGTGAGCGCTCTCGGCTTCGGCTGCTGGGCGATCGGCGGTGAGTGGCAGGACGTGAGCGGGCAGCCGCTCGGCTGGGGCAAGGTCGACGACGAGGAGTCCGTACGGGCGGTCCGGCGCGCCCTCGATCTGGGCGTCACGTTCTTCGACACCGCCGACACGTACGGCGCGGGGCACAGTGAACGCGTCCTCGGCCGCGCGCTCGGCAAGCGCCGGGACGACGTGGTCCTCGCCACCAAGTGGGGCAACGTCTTCGACGAGGAGACCCGCACGCTCACCGGCTCCGACGACTCCCCGGAGTACGCCCGCCGCGCGCTCACCGCATCCCTGAAGCGCCTGGACACCGACCACATCGACCTGTACCAACTCCACCTGTCCGACGCGGACTTGGGCCGGGCCGCCCAACTCCGGGACCAGTGCGAGGAGTTCGTACAGGAGGGCCTGATCCGCGCCTACGCCTGGAGCACCGACGACCCGGCCCGCGCCGCCGTCTTCGCCGAGGGGGAGCACTGCGCGGCCGTACAGCACGCGGCGAACGTGTTGCAGGACGCCCCCGAAATGTTCGCCCTGTGCGAGGAGTTGGGCCTGGCCAGCATCAACCGCAGCCCGCTCGCCATGGGCCTGCTCACCGGAAAGCAGGCGCCGGGACGGGAGTTGGAGGCCGGCGACATCCGCAACACGCCCCCGGCGTGGATGCAGGGCTTCAAGCAGGGCGCGGGCGCCGACGAGGACTACGTCGCCCGCGTCGAAGCCCTCCGCGAGATCCTCACCTCCGAGGGCCGCACCCCGGCCCAGGGCGCCCTCGCCTGGCTCTGGGCCCGCAGCCCCCGCACCGTCCCGATCCCCGGCTTCCGCTCGGTCACCCAGGCCGAACAGAACGCGGGCGCGATCGCCAAGGGACCGCTCACCGCCGGGCAGTTGGCGGAGATCGACCTGGTGCTGGGGCGATGAGTGGCCGACGGGGCCGCCTCAGGGGGCGGTAGTCCTGGGCGGTGGACCCGCGTAGCCCCCCGGACCAATCCAGATCCTCGGGGCCCGCGCAGCCGCACACGCCGAGCAGAACTCCGACGCGATCGCCAAGGGACCGCTCACCGCCGGGCAGTTGGCGGAGATCGACCTGGTGCTGGGGCGATGAGCGGCCGACGGGGCCGCCTCAGGGGGTGGTAGTCCTGGGCGGTGGACCCGCGTAGCGCCCCGGACCAATCCAGATCCTCGGGGCCCGCGCAGCCGCACACGCCGAGCAGAACTCCGGCGCCATCGCCAAAGGGCCGCTCACCGCCGGGCAGTTGGTCGAGGTCGACCGCGTGCTCGGCAGGTGAACGGCCCCGGCGGGACCGACAGGCGGGCTCAGTAACCCTGGTTGCCGTGTTCCGCGTACTGCTGCTGAGGTGCGAACTGGCCGCCGCCGCGGCCCTGTTCGGTGAGGGTGATCTGGCCGGCCTTGATGGTGGCCAGGCGCGGCGCGCGGCGGGCGATCGACGAGTCGTGGGTGACCATGATGAAGGTCAGCCCGTACTCGTGCCAGAGGCCTTCGAGCAGGCCCATGATGTCGTCGCGGGTGCCCTCGTCGAGGTTGCCGGTGGGCTCGTCGGCGAGGAGCACCTTCGGCTTCTTCACCAGCGCGCGGGCGATCGCGACGCGCTGCTGCTGGCCGCCGGAGAGTTCGGACGGGGCGTGCTTGAGGCGGTCGCCGAGGCCCACCGAGGTCAGCGCCTCGGCCGCCCGCTCACGGCGCTCGGCCGGCTTGACGCCGAGCGGCACCAGGGCCGTCTCGACGTTCTCCTGCGCGGTGAGCGTCGGGATGAGGTTGAAGGACTGGAAGATGATGCCGATCTTCTCGGCCCGCAGCCGGGTCAGCTTGGCCTCGCTGATGGTGGCGAGGTTGACGCCGTCCAGCTCGACACTGCCCTCGGAGGGCCGGTCCAGGCCGCCGATCATCTGCAGCAGCGTCGACTTGCCGCCGCCGGTGGGGCCCTGGATGACGAGCTGGTCGCCGTCCTCGATCGTGAGGTCGACGCCCCGCAGCGCCTCGACCGTCTCCTTGCCCCGCGAGTAGCGCTTGGTCACGCCGGTGAGCTTGTACATGGGATCTCCGTCGATACGTCTGTGAAGAAGAAGAGGGTCGGGGCGCCGCCGCCCGGGGGGAACGGTGGCGGCGCCCCGGTTCAGGGGGTGCGGCGCGGCCGGCGTCGGCGGCGTCACGAGCCGCCTCCGCCGGACCACGCCACCACGGCCGCGCTACGACACGCTGCGCAGCGCGTCCGCCGGACGCATCCGCGACGCACGCCAGCCGCCCATCGCGCCGGCGATCAGTCCGCCGGTGACGGCCAGGCCCACCGCGAGGGCGATCGTGGTCAGCGAGACCGGCGCGTTCAGGGCGATCTCCAGGGTGTTGGAGGTGGCCTGCTGGCCGGGACCGCCCTGGCCGCCGCCACCGGGGCCGCCGCCCATGCCGCCACCGCCGCCGGAGGTGGAGCCGAGCTGCGCGGTCAGCTTGGGGCTGATCGCGGTGACCGTGTAGGCCGCCAGGAGACCGAGCGCGATACCGAGCCCGCCACCGATCAGACCGTTGACCATGGACTCGCCGACGACCTGCCGGGTCACCTTGCGGCTCGGCCAGCCGAGCGCCTTCAGCGTGCCGAACTCACGCACCCGGCGGGACACCGCCGAGGAGGTGAGCAGCGCGGCGACGAGGAACGCGGCGATCAGGACCGCGATCGACAGCCACTTGCCCACGCTGGTCGCGAGGTTGGAGGCGGTGGACAGCGAACCGGAGACGGTGGACGCGAGGTCGGCGGAGGTGGTGACCGTCGTACCCGAGATGTTCTTCTGGATCGTCGTCTTGACGGCCGAGATCTGCTTGGAGTCGGTCGCCTTGACGTAGATCGTGGTGACCTTGTCCTTCGAGTCGCCCAGCGTCTGCGCCTGCTTCAGCGGCACGTACACGTCGATCGTGGACTCGCTGCTGTTGGGCGTCGCGATGCCGATGACCGTGAACTTGGTGCCGGAGATCGAGAAGGTCGAACCGACCTTGTACTTCTTCGACTTGGCGTACGACTTGCTGACGACCGCGACCTTCGCATTGGTCTGCGCGGTCGTGAAGGTCTTGCCGGTGGTGATCTTCGACGTGGACAGCGGGCCGAGCGTCTGGTTGGTGACGTCGATGCCCGCGACCGAGTACGAGTTCACGTTGAAGTTGGCGCCGCCGCCCTGCACCTGGGGCTGCCCGGTGCTGGTGCCGCCGCCCGTGCCGCCGCCGGGGCCGCCCTGCTGCGAACCGGAGGAGGAACCGGACGTGGTGGAGGACTTGGCCTTGCCCTGGGTGAAGGAGCCGTCGACCTTGGTGACGTTCAGGGTGAGCGCGCCGACCGCTGCGGACACGCCCTTCTGCGAGCCGACCTTGGTGACCAGGGAGGACGCGAGGGCCTGACCGCCCTGCGTGTTCACCCGGTCCGAGCTCTGCGAGCTGCTGCTGGAGGAGGTGGCGCCGAACTTGAAGCTGGGACCCTGCGAGCTGCCGGCCTTGGGGGCCGACTGCGCCTTGGTCACGGTCATGTCAGTTCCGAGACCGTAAAGAGACTTGAGGACCTTGTCCTGAGCCTGATTCATGCCGGCCGACACCGAGTTGACGGTGATGACCAGCGCGATACCGAGCGCCAGACCCATCGCGATGACCAGGGCCGCCTTCTTGCGACGGCTCAGCTCGCGCTTGAGATAGATGCCAAACATCCCATTCCCCAAAGGTTCTTGGCGCCCGCTGTGGGCGCGGCCACAAGCTATGGAGGAACCTTTGAGTCGACCTGAGTAAAGGATGTGTCTGGCCTGAGAAAAAGAGGCCCGAAATCAGAATTGCGTCAGACAGCTCATTCCTAAGCTGCCGAGGGCTTCCTGCCAGGAAACCCCTGTTCAATGGCTTGCTGACATGGGCCGTCGAGCACCCTTTCGACGCCTCGCCGAAGATCTCGCGACGGACCCCGCCGTGCACGCCCGCCCTCTCATTTTGTACGGTCCCGGGATGCGCGATTCCTCTCGGCTCACCCGGCGTGCCGCTCTCGGCCTGACCGCCGCCGCTCTTCCTCTGGCGGCGGCGACTCCCGCGTCCGCGGCGACCGCGATAGGCGGTGAGCGGCTGGCCCGCGACGGGATCCAGGCCGGCGACGCCTCCACGCTGCCTAAGAAACTCACCGCCCGCGCGTGGCTGATCGCCGACCACAAGACGGGCGAGGTGCTCGCCTCGTACCGCGCGCACCAGCGGCTCGCGCCCGCCTCCACGCTGAAGATGCTGTTCGCCGACACCGTGCTGGGGAAGTTCGAGCGGACCCGGACCTACCGGGTGACCGACGCCGACCTCGCCGACGTCCCCTCCGGCTCCAGCCTCGTCGGTGTGAAGCCCGGAATCCTGTACAGCGTCCACCAGTTGTGGCAGGGCGTCTTCCTTCGCTCGGGCAACGACGCCGTGCACGTGCTGGCCCACATGAACGGCGGGATCGCCGCGACGGTCGCCGAGATGCAGGCCAAGGCGAAGGACCTCCAGGCCCTGGACACGCACGTGGTGAGCCCGGACGGCTTCGACCACCCCGGGCAGGTCTCCTCGGCGTACGACCTCACGCTCTTCGCCCGGCACGGGCTGCACGACGAGGACTTCAGCGCCTACTGCTCGACCCGGACCGCGAACTTCCCGGCCGGCGGCAAGAAGACCTTCCAGATCCAGAACACCGACCGCCTGCTCAGCGGTTCGTACGGCCTGCGCCCCTACCCGGGCATCATCGGTGTGAAGAACGGCTACACCAGCCACGCGGGCAACACCTTCACCGGCGCCGCCACCCGCGGCGGCCGCACCCTCCTGGTCACCGTGATGCACCCCAAGAACGGCGGCAACGAGGTCTACAAGGAGACCGCCGCGCTCCTCGACTGGGGCTTCGGCAAAGGGAGTTCGGCCCGGGCGGTGGGCACGCTGGTCGAGCCGCTGAGCGAGGGCGGGGCCACCGCGAGCCCGACGCCGTCGGGTGCCAAGGGTGCGCCGGGAGCCTCCGGGAGCTCCGCCTCGTCCTCGTCGGACGGTGCCTCGCCCTGGCCGATGCTGGGCGGTGCGGCGGGTGCGGTCGCGGTGCTCACGGGCGGCGCGTTCGCGCTGCGCCGCCGGCGGGCGGCCGTAGCGGCGGCCAAGTCCCAGGAGCTCGACGGGAGTTGATGTGACGCGACAGCCGCTCCACGGTCCGGTGCGTAACCCGCGGTCCCACGCGGGCTCCACCCCCACCCGGGCCGTGGAACGACTGTCGCCTCTCCCCCCTCGGATTGGCCTGCGGAACCAAGAGCTCCGCCAGTGCGGAACCCTTGTGCTCCAAGTGTGAAGCTTTGATGGAGAGAGTTGAGCATAAGTCAGCAACCGGCCGCAATGGTACGGACGGTCAAATTCCGTTTGTGCAACTTGCCCTAGCCGCGCCCGACATACGGCATCGCGGTCGCCAGCACCGTCGCGAACTGCACGTTCGCCCCCAGCGGCAGCTCCGCCATGTGCCGCACGGTGCGCGCCACATCGGCGACATCCATCACCGGTTCCGGGGTTACCACCCCGTTGGCCTGCAGCGCACCGGTCTCCATCCGCGCCGTCATGTCGGTCGCCGCGTTCCCGATGTCGATCTGCCCGACCGCGATCGAGTACGGCCGCCCGTCCAGCGACAGCGACTTGGTGAGCCCCGTCAGCGCGTGTTTGGTGGCGGTGTAGGCCACGGACTGCGGACGGGGCGTATGGGCGGAAATGGACCCGTTGTTGATGATCCGCCCGCCCTGCGGCACCTGCTCCTTCATCCGCCGGTACGCCGCCTGCGCACACAGGAACGCCCCGTTGAGGTTGGTGTCCACCACATGCCGCCAGGCGTCGTAGGACAGGTCCTCCACCGCCACCCCACCGGGCCCGAAGGTCCCCGCGTTGTTGAACAGCAGGTCCACCCGCCCGAACCGCTCCACGACCGCGTCGAACAGCCCGTCCACGTCCTCCGGCCGCGCGACATCCGTCGCCACGGTGATGGAGGCGCCCTCGGGCACCAGCGCGGCCGTCTCCTCCAGCGGTTCGGCGCGGCGGCCGGCCAGTGCCAACGACCAGCCCGCGCGCAGCAGTTCCACGGCGACCGCGCGCCCGATGCCGGATCCGGCGCCGGTCACCACGGCGATCTTCGACGATTCCTCAGCGTTCATGGCCGCAGCCTACGAGTCACCCCTCCTGCGGGTACCGCACCCCGATCCGCTCCCGCACCGCGTCCAGCGTCCGCATCACCGCGAGGGTCCCCTCCAGCGGCACCAGAGGCGACTCGGTCTCCCCGGCCCGCACCGCCCGCATCACCTCGGACGCCTCGTGGCGCAAGGTGTTGCGCGGCCCGTCCGCCGGGTCGAGCACGAACTCCTCGGGGTCGCGCCCGTCCCGGTGCAGCACGAACCGCTCCGGGTGGAAGAAGCCGTCCGGGATGTCGATCCGCCCCAGCGAACCGGT